>NZ_LZDE01000260.1 GCF_002009015.1 Microbulbifer mangrovi
CCGCGCAGTACTTCGATGCGCTCTACATCGAACACGTCCATTACCGCACCCTGGGGGCGGGCTACATAGATGTCGTCCACATAGATACCAACGCCGGGCTCGAAGCCCCACAGCGGATCCTGCTGGCCGATGCCGCGGATATAGGCGGTAAGGGTGGAGTTGGTACCGCGGCTCACCTGCAGGGTGGTATTGGGGGTGAGCTTCTGGATGTCGCTGAGGTCGGCTACGCCGTTTTCCAGCAGCTGGTCTTCACCGAACGCGGTGACTGCCACCGGTACTTCCTGCAGCGACTGCTCGCGCTTCTGCGCGGTCACGGTCACTTCTTCGAGCTGGGGCTCGGCGTAGGCGAAGCTGGCACCGCAGGCGAGCATGACACCTACGGCGAGGGGGTTGAACTTTATCGTTTTGCGCATGGCTCTCTCCGATCACCAGTAGTTATGGTTTTTATCTAAGTTACGGATCTGCACTGTATCTGCTGTACGGGTCCTTGCCTGCTAGACCAAGGTATGAAGCCCGGATGGTGGTCAAGGCAGGACAAAAAACAGTCGATAGGGTAGTCTTTCAATAATAACCAAAATAATGAATGAGGCGCCAATTGTTCAGTCTCTCCCTGCTGGCCGCCGTGGGCCTGATCTATCTGCTGCTGCTGTTCGCCATTGCATTCTGGGGCGACCGGCTGCCGGCCGGGCGTATCCGCCCGCTCAAGCCGCTGTTGCTGGCCCTGGCCGGTACTTATACCAGTGCCTGGATGTTCTTCGGCGTGCCCGCCCAGGCGGTGACCGAGGGCTGGCTGCTGCCTCCCACCTTTGTCGGCGCCAGCCTGATGCTGGTCTTTGGCGCGCCCCTGCTGATGCGCTTTGTGCGCCTGTCCAAGCAGCAGGGCTCCACCTCCATCGCGGACTTTATCAGTGCCCAGTACGGTGGTTCCCAGTGGCTCGCCGCGGTGGTGGCACTGCTGGCGGTGGTGGCCATCGTGCCCTATCTGTCCCTGCAGCTGCGTGCGGTGGCGGATAGCTTTCTGTTGCTGGCCCAGAACGTGGAGGGCAGCGGTATCAATGCTTCGGTGGTGACCGGGGTGGTGAGTGTCACCCTGGGGCTGTTCGCAGTGCTGTTCGGTACCCGCCATATCGACAGCAGCGTGCACCGCAATGGCATGCTGCTGGCGGTGGCCTTCGAGGCGCTGGTGAAGATTGGCGCGCTCATCGCCGTGGCCTGGTTTGTGGTGTACAGCGTGTTTGACGGCACCGCGGATTTGACCCGCGCTGCACTGGCGAGTGAAAAAGTGGCTGCGATAGCCGAGGCGCGCCCCGCCGACACCGGTTACCTGGCGGTGGTGATACTGGGGATGGCGGCCATTTTCTGCCTGCCCCGTCAATTTCATATCCTGATGATCGAGAGTGACGACGAGCGCGATATCGGCCCGGTGCGCAAGTTGATCCCGCTGTATCTGGCGGTTGTGTCGGTCGCGGTACTGGCGGTGGGTTACGGCGGCATGCTGTGGCTGCCGGAGAGCTACACCAATGCGGAGCGCTTTGTCCTCGGTGTACCGCTGGAGAGCGGTATCCCTTGGCTGGCCCTGCTGGCTTTCGTGGGCGGGCTCTCCGCCGGTTCCAGCATGGTGATCATCGCCACCATTGCCCTGTCCACCATGATTGCCAACACCATGATCGTGCCCTGGTGGCTGAAACGCCTGCAGCAGCGTCCCGCAGGTGTTGCCCTGGGGAGCGACCTGCGGCGGGTGCGACGCGTCATTATCGGCCTGCTGATGCTGGCGGCCTTCGGCGTCAGCGAATTGATCGGTTCCGGGGTGAGCCTGGGTACCTTTGGCCTGCTTTCCCTGGCGCTGGCGGCGCAGCTGGCACCGGCGATGATTGCCGCGGTTACCTGGCCTGCGCGCTGGCCGCGGCTGCGCGCCGCGGGGGTGGTGAGCGGACTGCTGCTGGGCACCCTGGTGTGGGCACTGTCCGCACTGCCCGCGGCCCTGGGTGGCGAGGACTGGATTGCCGGTGCACTGGGGCTCGCCTGGAGCCCGCTCTCCATCGCCTGCGTATTCGGCCTGGGCATCAATGCAGCTGCACTGATTGCCTGTTCCCTGTTACAGCAGCGCTGGCTGCCGGGTAGCGCCGTCGCGGAAGTGGCACCGGTGGACCGCGCGCGTCTGCGCCAGCTGCTGGCGCGTTTTGTCGGTGACGACGCGGCGGATCGCGCACTGGCACCGGTACTCGAAAACAGCGAGTCAAAAAAAACGCGGGCCTCGGCGGAGCAGTTCCGCGATGCAGTGGAGAAAATCCTCGCCGGCATCGTTGGCAGTACCAGTGCCCGGCGCCTGGTGCGCCAGCTGAGCGAACCGGAAATCGCCGCCCAGCAACTGGACCAGGCATCGGATATCTACCAATTCGGTCGCGGCCTGCTGCAGAGCAGCATCGACAATATCGATCAGGGCATCTCTGTGGTGGATGCCAACCTCAATCTAGTGGCCTGGAACCGCCGCTACCTGGAGCTGTTCCACTATCCCCCGGAGATGATCTACGTGGGCCGCCCGGTGGCAGAGCTGGTGCGCTACAACGCGAGCCGTGGCGAGTGCGGCCCCGGTGTGGTGGAAGACCATGTGAACAAGCGCGTGGAACACCTGCGCAATGGCACCGCCTACCGCGTGCAGCGCAACCGCACCGACGGCACCGTGCTGGAGATTCGCGGTAACCCGCTGCCCGGCGGCGGCTTTGTAACTACCTATACCGATGTATCCGACTACCAGCGCGCGCTGGCGGAGCTGACGGATATCCGTAACTCGCTCGAGCACAAGGTGGCGCACCGCACTGCCGAGCTGGAGAGCGTCAACGATGAGCTGCAGACCCTGAACCACGAGCTGCAGGAAGCCAGTGCCGGCAAGACGCGCTTCCTCGCCGCTGCCAGTCACGACCTGGTGCAACCGCTCAACGCCAGCCGCCTGTTTATCGATGCGCTGGCTGCGCATCCGCTGGAGGACGACAGTCGCCAGCTGCTCACCCGCGCCGACAGTGCACTGGCCGCGGCAGAAACCCTGATCACCGATATGCTGCAGATCGCGCGTATGGACGCGGGGGATATCAAGCCCAGCTTCGCCCCGGTGTCCCTGGATAGCATCCTCGACGATGCCGTGGCCCAGGCGCGCCTGGCGGCAGAGAGCCGCGGCATCCGCCTGCGCTACCGGCGCAGCCACCTGTGGGTACAGAGCGACGAGAAAATGTTGCGTCGCGTGGTGCAGAACCTGCTGGACAACGCGGTCAAATATACCCGCGAGGGCGGTGTCCTGATCGGTGCCCGCCGCAGGGACGATGGCGTTTCCCTGGAGGTGTGGGATACCGGTGAGGGCATTGCGCCGGATCAGCAGCAGGCGATTTTCCGCGAGTTCTGTCGCCTCACGCCCAAGGATTCCTCAAGCCAGCGACAGCACGGCTACGGCCTCGGTCTCGCCACCGTGGAACGCCTGTGCCGCCTGCTCAACGCGCCCATCGCACTCGCCTCGGTGCCCGGTTGCGGGAGTGTGTTCCGGGTGCGCCTGCCCCGTGCTACGGCGCAGGTGGATACCCTGCGCCGGGCCAAGCGGGGCAGCGGGCGCGGTGTCGCGCTGAATCTCCAGGTTCTGTGTGTGGATAACGAGCCGTCGATCCTCGAGGCCATGGCCGCGTTACTGGGTGGCTGGGGCTGCACCGTGCACTGTGCCCAGAACCGCGCTGAGGCGCTGGCGGCGCCGGAACCGGAGCTGCTGTTGATGGATTTCCACCTGGACGATGGCGACAACGGCATCGACCTGGCGGCGGAGTTGCTGGGGTGCTGGGACGGTGAAGTGCCCTGCGTGATTATCTCCGCGGAAAACACCAATACGGTGAAAACCCGCGCGCAGCAGGCGGGCTGGCAGTTCCTGCAGAAACCCCTGCGCCCCGCGGCCCTGCGCGCCCTGCTGCAGCAGAGCATCCGCGCTGCCGATGCGACCAAGGTCGTATAGGCAGGGGGCGCCTTCGCGCGCAGTCTGAAGCGTAATATCCCGAATAATAAAAAGTGGTATCAGAGCGATGAAAAAATACCTGTTGGAAATTCTGATGTTCAGCGCCTACGCGCTGTTCGCGGCGAGCTGGGTCTCCGGCGCCATCCTCACCCCGGCCATTCAGTCGTCATTCGGCGAGGAAGGCTTTGCCAATGCCACCTGGGGCAGTAACGTCATCACCCTCGCCAAGATCGTCGGCAACCTCGCTGCCGCTGCGCTGCTGATGCGTCTCGGCGCCAAGCGCGCCTTTGCCCTTGCGATTATCCTGATTGCCGCCGGCGGCCTCGGTGCCCTCGCTGGTAGCTACGGTGGCTGGCTGCTGTCGCGCCTGGCCCTGGGGCTCGGTGGTGCGCTCGCCATCGTCTACTTCGCGCCGGTGGTGCTGCACTATTTCACCCCTGAGGAACGTCCCCTGATCAACGGTATCAACGCCGCTGCATTCAATACCGGTAACCTGCTCGCACTTCTGTCCACCACCACCCTGCTCAGCTGGCTCGGCAGCTGGCAATCGGTGGTAGTGCTGTATGGGGTGATGGTGCTCGCGCTGGGGGTGCTGTGGTGGCTGAGTGCCGAAAACTTCTCGCTGTCTGGCGGCGGTAACAAGCCGGAAGAAAAATACGGTTTCAAGCAGGGCATCAAGCAAGGCTTTAACTGGTGGCTGCCGCTGGCGTATTGCGGCGTACTGTTCTGTTATATCGCGGTATTTGCACTGTTCCCGCTCATCGACGGGTTTGCGGTGGCGAGCAGCGACCTGTCCGCGGTGATGATCGCTGCGGGCATGGTGGGAACCGTGGCCGGCATCATTGTCACCAAGCGCTATGCACTGCGCCTGCCGGTACTGCGTTACGCAGGCCTGGCACTGGTGGGTTTTGCCGCGCTGATGGTCACCAGCCGCGATCCGATCATTGCCTACTCTGCCGCTGCACTGGCCGGCTTCTGCATGTTCCTGCCCATGACCGCGCTGGTCACCCTGCCGCAGGAGTTGCCGGGTATGACGCCGGCAAGAATTACCGTCACCTTCGCCATGTTCTGGTCCATTTCCTACGGCGTGGAAACCGTATTGATGTACGGCGCCGGACTGCTGGCTGACGCCACCGGCGAACCCGCCAGCGCCGCCTACTTTGCGGTGGCCTGCTCGGCGTCACTGTTTATCTTCTCTTTCCTGTTGCCTGAAAGCGGCAAGAAAACCGAAGCGGAAAACCTGGAGGCAGAAAATGCGGCAGCTTGATAGCAAACTCGAAGAGTGGCTGGTCGCCGTCAACGCGCAGGTGGCGCAATTGAAAGAAGCCGGTTTTGAACCGACGCCGATTTCTGCGCGCGAAAGCCTCGCCAACCTGACGAAAAATTTTGTCGAACCGGGTCCGGAAATGCCAGTGTGCGAAACTCTGGTGCAGGGTGGTGAATACCCGGTGCCGGTGCGTATCTATCAGCCAAAAGACCCGTCGCAGGAAAAGTGTGACGGCGCGGCCATTATTTACTGCCATGGCGGCGGTCATATGGCGGGCAGCGTGTCTGTCTACGATCCCATCTGTCGCCGCTTCGCCGAAGCCTGCGGGCGCACCCTGATCTCGGTCGAATATCGCCTGGCTCCGGAGAACCCCTACCCGGCCGCACTCAACGACCTGCTCAGCGTGGTGCGCAATCTGGGCGCGGCGCTGGATAGAAAAAATATCGCCCATAACGGGCGCTGGATTCTGATGGGAGATTCCGGCGGTGGTGCCCTGTGCGCTTCCGCAAGCAGGCTGTTACAGCATCAGCCCCATTGCATCGAAGCCCAGGTGCTGATTTACCCGAGCCTCGATTACACCATGCAGACCCCATCCATCGAGGAAAACGGGCGCGGCTATCTGCTGGAGAAGGAAAAGATTCACTGGTATTTCGACAACTACCTGAAGAATGGCGAAAACCCGCTGCTGGTTTCCCCGCTGCACGGGGAATTTACCCGCAAGCTACCGGCGAGTCTGGTAGTCACCGCGGAGTTCTGCGCGCTGCGCGATGAGGGCATGGAATACGTGCGCAAGGTGCGTGGGGGGGGCGCCAATGCAGAGCACCTGCACTTCGACGATATGATCCACGCGTTCATGAATGTCGAAAATCTGGTGCCGGATGCCTGCAGTCGTCTGTATCGCCATGTGGCGGAGTACCTGCAGGGCGTGTGATCGCACACGATCCCGAATTACCCTTTCCGGGAAAATAAACTCGTTTTCTGTGTCTGTAGAGACTAAAACTTCCGCTCTTGCGAATGTAATTAGCCTGGAGCGAGCTATGGCCACAGAAAACGATCTGAATCCATCCTCCAACTATCTGTCGAACCGTCCGTTGTTGCGCGCCATGGCGGACAACTGGTGGGTGGCGCTGGTGCGTGGCCTCTTCGCTATCCTGTTCGGCGTGCTCACTTTTATCTGGCCGGGTATCTCCCTGCTAAGCCTGGTTATTCTGTTTGGTGTCTACTCGCTGATGGATGGCGCGGTCGCCATTTACGGGGCGATCACCGGACGCGGCAAGGTCAGCCGCTCCTCCCTGTGGTGGCTGCTGTTTGTGGGGATCACCGGTATTGCTGCCGGTATTGTTACGTTTATTTATCCACAGGTAACCGCGCTGGTGCTGGTAATCTTTATCGGTGCCTGGGCGCTGGTGCGCGGCATATTTGAGATCATTGGTGCGGTGCGTCTGCGTAAGGAGATCGACAACGAGTGGTTGTTGATCTTTGCCGGATTTATGTCGGTGATTTTCGGGCTGGTTTTGCTTGTTAATCCCGGTGCCGGTGCCCTCGCCCTGTTGTGGCTGATCGGCGGCTACGCCATCGCCTTCGGTATCATTCTCGTATGGCTCGCCTTCCGCTTGCGCAAATTGGCACATAAAACGCATACCTGATTGGCGATCGCCAGGATTTCTATGCGGGGCTAGCGTCGCTGGAGCGGCGCTTGCCCTTGAATGTCCTTCAGGCCCGCGGCAAACTGCCAGCAGCGGTTGAATCCCATTTAGGCGATAACAAATATAACGAGCCAAACATGAGCGAAGCACTGATCGTTCTCGACCCCGCTGCGGAAAAAAGTCTGCAGCAGCAAATCCGTGAAAAACTGATTCAGGGAATTCTGTCTGGCAGCATTCCCGCTGGACATAAAATGCCTTCATCCCGGCGTATGGCCGAGCAGCTTGGGGTTGCGCGCAATACCGTGGTGCTCGCTTACCAGCAGCTGGTGGACGACGGGTTTATGGTTACCCGCGAACGCAGTGGCTTTTACGTCAGTGAAACCGTATCTCAGCAGGGGGTTATCAGTCACGGCGCGGGATCCCCGCAGCGGGATGAAGATGACCGCAGTTACTGGCGCAACCACTGCAATCCGGTCTCCGTCAGCCGCCGCGCCCTGCAAACCCGACCGGCCAATTGGCTGCAGTACCCGTATCCCTTTGTCAGTAATGAATATGATCCGCGCCTGTACCCCGGCGCAGAGTGGCGGGAGTGCACCCGGGATATCTTTACTGCGAGGGAGGTGGCGCAGTGGGCCACCCTGGGTAACAACGAGGATGATCGTCACCTGGTTGAACAAATCTGTACCCGCCTGTTACCCCGTCGCGGTATCTATGTCGACCCTGGCCAGATTCTTTTGACCAGCGGCATAGAGCAGGCCTGCTATCTCCTCGGCGAATTACTGTTGGGTGCTCAGCGTAAACTTGCGCTGGCGCAGCCCGCGGGTGGAGAAACCGGGGAGATCTTCCGTCGCACCGGTGCGCAGATATTTCCGCTGACACAGGATGCCGATGGGCCGCAATTGGACGACAACCTGAAGGCAGCCGATTGTATTTACCTGCAGCCCAATGTGCACAACCCCACCGCTGTTACCACGAGTCTGGAACGGCGTCGACGGCTACTGAAGCAAGCCCGTGAACAGCAGGCCGTGGTTATCGAAAACGACTGCGATCATGACTTCTGTTATCACGGCAGCCCACTACCACCCTTGAAAAGCATGGAGGGCGGTAGCTCGGTCATTTATCTTTACCAGTTCCCCAAGGTCATAGATCCCGGCATGCAGCTGGCCTTTATGGTCGCGCCGAAACCTGTAATCCAGCGATTACGCGCGTTGCGCTATACGTTGCGTGAGCGGGTCCCCACGCTAAATCAGCGCCTGCTGGCAAAGTTTGTCGCAGCCGGCCACCTGGATGCGGCGCTGTTCAAGATTACTCAGCAGCTGAAAGAGCGCTGGATAGCATTGGGTGAAGCGTTGATGTACCACCTGCCAAAATTGAAAGTTCGACGTGCCAGTTGCGGCACCGCCTGCTGGCTGGAGTTGCCAGAACACATCGACGGTACTCAGCTACAGATCAGTGCGGAACAGAATGGATTGTTGCTGGAACCGGTGGGGGACGGAAGCGCTGTACGTCTCGGCTTTTCTGCCATCGACGCGGATAGAATCGAGGGCGGTGTACGGGTGCTGGCGCAACTGATAAACGGAGAACTTCATGCGGGCGAAGAAAATCTGAGCAGTGCTAGCGGACGTCGCCTGAGTGCAAAAGACTTGCAGCATGAAATGCCCGGTGCGATTTTTCTGGGTACCAATACCCTCGGAGAATCTTACCGTATTGAGCTCAAACCCGATGGCACCATGCTTGGCTATTCGCGCAATGATGTGGAGATGGATGAGACCGATACCGGTCGCTGGTGGCTCGACGGCGACCAGTGGGTACGGCAGTGGCGCACCTGGTCCTATGGCCGCAGGGCGAGCTTCCATGTCGTGACCGATGGCCACCGCATCAAGTGGTTCAATGAAACCGGCAATCTGATTGATGCGGCGATTATTGCCAACGAATAAGCTTGGCGGCCCTCAAGTTTTCGCGGCGCGGTCGAGTCGCGCGGCGGCGGGAACCGAAACCAGGCAGATGCCCAGCACTATAACGGTAAGGATGATCAGCTGTGTATAGCTGCCGCCGCCGGTAATGAAGTACCCCGCAAACAGCGGCCCGCAGGCCAGCCCCAGTTTGGATGCAAAGCCACCAAACGCCCCCATCTGTCCAGCGCTGTCGAACCGCGAAGCCATGGTCAGGAAATAGGGGACACAGAACGCCCAGGTTATTCCGGTTACCACATTCGCGAGAATAAAGACCGGGCGAATATCGCTGTACACGAACAGCAGCAATCCCAGCAGGGTAATCACCAGGGCTGCCGCCAGTGGCTTGGCCAGGGGATATTTCTGCCCGGTAACCGCGGCCAGCGCAGCGCCGCCGATAGCAATCAGGTTCGCCCAGAACAGAGTCTGGCTAATAAAGCCGAGCGGAAGATCAAAGGTTTTCCCGAGATCAAAAATAAACGCGAATAAAGCCATATTCGCGAACTGGAAGCAGAACAGTGCGACCAGCGTGATAATGATGGGGAGCATCGGCAGTGGGGTCGCGTTTTCTGCGTGCGCGCGGCTTTCTGCTTCCGTCGGTAGCGGGTAGTCGGCAATCAGCGGCAGCATCAACAGGGTGATAACGCTGAAGGTAATCAGCGCAAAGAACGGAACATAAGTGCCGTGCTCCACCACCAGCGCCGGCAGGAATCCCACACCGATAGCGCCGCCAGTATATTGCACCAGCAGCACCATACTGTAACTCCGCCCCGCGATACCACTGCGGGCAATCACTGCAAAGCCCAGACCTACCAGTGCACCGCCGAGCATACCGTGTACCAGTCGCAAGGGGATCAGCAGGTCCAGGTTTGCCAGCTGAATGGTCAACACGTCCATGCCAATGGAACAGCACAGGAGGATAGCCGCAGCGCGCTTCCAGCGGGGGATGTGGCGAATCAGCCAGGAAACCGTAAAGGCACCGATCACCGCTCCCATGGTATTGGCGAAGGTAATCTGCCCCGCCTGCTCGGCACTCAGCCCGGCGCCCGCCATCAGTGCATCCACAATGACCGGGAAAATATTCACATAGTACAGGCCAGCCGATGATAGAAAGGCGAGAAAAATACTTGCCGCCCAGCTGTTGCTGGCCGCCGCAAGTTGAATGCCATCTCCATCGGAAGGGACGGCTGACGGCGCACCGCCGTCGGGGGTTTCAGTCGCTGCACTGTTGGCTGGGTCTTGCATGCCTGCTCCGGTAACGCTTTATTGGAATGTTCTTATCAGTTTGCGCTGGTTGCATCGACGGCCAGCTCCCGGACCAAAGCTAACTTATTACATGGCACGCGATAGTGCCAGATTGGCATTGCCGTTGGGGCCAATTCGTCCCTCATCCCTCGCGAACAGGCTATTGCGGAGCGAAAACACACTTTGGACTCATGCACCCTTTAAATCTGGCCCTATAGCAGATCAGCCACTTGGGCCAGTATGGACCCAGGCAATAAGAAACAAAATGCGCAATCAGGAATCGGTGTGATGAGTAGCAAATCCAGTAATTTCGTATCCCGCGGTTTTGGGATCGCCGCGCTGCAATTGAAGCTCGACGAGACGGATAACCTGGAACTGCTGCTGCAGAAAATCCAGCGCACCAAATTGCGCTATCCCTGGGTGAAGATGATTGTATTGAGCGAATTGGCGCTGCGCGGTGTGGGTGCGCAGCATGCCCGCGAACTGCCATCTGCGGAGGAGGAGGCCTTCTGTCGTGCCGCACGAGAGCTGGGTATCTGGCTGATCCCCGGCTCCATGTACGAAAAGTGCGGCAGCGCAGTATTCAATACGACCCCGGTAATCAACCCCGCTGGTGAAGTGATTGCCCGCTACCGCAAGATCTACCCGTTCCTGCCCTATGAGAAGGGGGTGACTGCCGGCGACCAGTTTGTGGTGTTCGATGTGCCAGAAGTCGGCCGCTTCGGTGTGTCCATTTGCTATGACATGTGGTTCCCGGAAACCACCCGCGCCATGGTATGGCTGGGGGCAGAAATCATCATCCATCCCACCAAAACCGACACCATTGATCGCCTGGATGAACTGTCCATGGTGCGCGCCAGTGCAGCGATGAACCAGTGCTATATCGTCGATGTGAATTCCGCGGGCGCCCAGGGTGTGGGCCGTTCAATTATCGTCGGCCCGGAAGGTGAAACCATTCATGAAGCGTCAGTTGAGGAAGAAATAATTGCTTTTGAAGTAAATGCAGAAAAAGTTACCCAGGTGCGCGAGCGCGGCATGAAAGGCCTGGGGCAGACACTGAAAAGCTTCCGCGATGGCCGGGTGCACTACCCCCAATACGAACCCGGCGCCGTATCGCCGGCGCTGGAACAGCTCGGTGAGCTCAAGGTGCCGGAATAAGGCTGGCCTGAAAAGAATTCATTTTCACAGGATGAAGTTTCGCTACCCAAAAACTGGACCAGTCGATATAGACTATCTGGCACTAGGTATGGGCCAGGGTCCAGTTATACAAACGGATTACAACAATAGCCGGCGCAATTTGGCCAGCGGAGAAACCCGAGAATAAGAGATCCAAACCTAGCAGAGGGCAATATGAAACAACCAATCAAGCAGGGGTTCAGCAAGTCCATTCTGGCCAGTGCTGTTGCGACCGTATCCGCCGGTACGTTGTTCGCCGTTCCACAACTGGTGCAGGCGCAGAGTAGCGAAATGATTGAGGAAGTCATCGTTACCGCGACGCGCCGGGCGCAGAGCGTGCAGGATATTCCCTACAATATTTCAGCCGTTGCGGGTGATGAGCTGGAATCCAATCAGGTGACTGACTCTGCGGAAATGATGCGCAGTATTGCTGGTCTTACCGTGGTAGATCGGGGATATCGTAATTCCGGTACAGTAAATGGTGTTGTAATCCGTGGCATGAACATCGACACCGGTGCTAACGGTGATGTTCCTCTATCCGCTGTTGGAACCGTCGCCACCTATGTCGACGATACTCCCCTGTATGCGAACTTTGTGCTTAAAGATATAGAGCGGGTGGAAGTGCTGCGCGGTCCGCAGGGAACCTTATATGGTTCCGGTTCGCTGGCGGGTACAGTCCGCTACATTATGAACAAACCGAAGCTTGGCGAATTCGAAGCGAAAGTGGGAACCAGTTTTAGCCAGACCGAAGGTTCCGAAGGGTTCAACCTCAACAGCGATGCGCTGGTTAATGTCCCGCTCGGCGAAAAACTCGCCTTCCGTGCAAATGTGGGCATGATCGACAACGACGGTATTGTTGATTACGCCAATGTATACGAGACAGATGCCAGTGGCACCCCTGTTGCTGAAGGCGGGGACATTGCAAATGGCGCTCCGGTATTCAAGCATGTAGAAGATGCTGACTATGTGGATATTACCTATAGCCGCGCATCCCTTCTGTTCGAGCCAACAGACAATGCGAGTATTCAACTTTCCTACCAGCAGCAGAGTGACGACATTGGTGGGCGCCGTCAGGTAACGCGCGGTACCAATTGGGTCAGTGGCACCGAGGCGTCCTATGACGATTACGAAAACGGTGCGGTAACGCTGGAACCATCCGAGCGCGAAGTCGATATGACTTCGCTGGAAGTAGAGGTGGACCTTGGCTTCGCCACACTCACGTCAAGCACTGCCGACTACAATCATTCGGGGCTCGGTGTCAGTGATAACTCCGGTTTCTATGCGGCGCAGAACTGGTTCGAAGGGCTCTATTACGGGACCCCCCGCCCACTGGCGAAAGCCGAGCGTTTTTATGACGACTCGGCACTGGTTCAGGAGTTGCGTTTGGTCAGTAATGCGGATGATGCCCGCGTCGACTGGGTAGTTGGCTTCTACTACATGGATCAGGATTCCAATGCGGGGCAGAACAGCTATATGCCGGGTTGGGCGGACTGGGTCGCGGAGATCCCCGCTGACTGGTATCCGCCACTGACCAAGGCGGAAGAGCTGGAAATGTTTGGCGCTGATGTTCAGGATCAGGATTTTTACTTCCGCCGCAATCAGAACTTCGTCGATAAGGCGATATTCGGCGAAGCCACCATTCACCTTAGCGACGCGGTGCACCTGACACTCGGCCTGAGGAGCTTCCAGAACGAGCTGGTGAACGAGTCTCAATTATCACTGCCGATCTGGCCCGGATTGGGCAACGGAGATGCGACCTTCGAAACAGAAGACAAAGACACCCTCTTCAAAGCTAACCTGGCCTGGGATGTCTCTGAGACCACGATGGCTTATGCCACGGCCTCTGAGGGGTACCGTCGAGGTGGTGCTAATGCGGTGCCCACCATTGGCTTTTACGCAGAAGATCCTGCTTATCTCCGTTACGAATCCGACTCTGTGCTCAACTACGAGTTGGGTGTGAAAGGTATGACCGAGTTGCTGCGCTATACCGTCTCCGGATTTTATACCAACTGGAAAGATCCGCAGTTGAATACGTCTACGCCGAACTGGGGTTTCTTCGCCGCGATGAATGGCGATGAGGCTCGTGTACAGGGTATTGAAGCCGAGGTGGAAGGGAATCTGACCGACCAGCTGCACTACACTGCCGGTTATACCTTTGTCGATGCAGAGCTAACCGAGGACTTTGTGACACCTACCGGCGTTACCATAGCCGAGGCCGGTGCGCGGTTGCCGAGTACTGCGCAAAATACCTTCTCGGTCTCCATGGATTACACTACCTCCTTTAGTGAGGGAGTTGACTGGGTAAGCCGCGTAAACGGTTATTACCAGTCAGATTCTGAAAATGCCATCGGCGACGGTGTTACCGCTGCAAAAATCGATGGTTTCCAGTTGTGGGGCGCAAATACTTCGTTAGTCACGGATAGCTGGATGGCCACATTCTATGTGAAAAACCTGTTCAACGAGGATGGTGTAACCGGTCTGTTTACCGAGCGACATATGGGTACGGATCCCAGTGAGAATTTCCTGGGTAATGCCTCAAAAGACTATATCAGCTTGCCGCGCACTATCGGTTTGTCAGGTAGCTACATCTTCTAAAAGTTCATTGTTACGAGTGTTCTCACTCTTTTTACCTTGCAATATTGCCGGCCCAATGGGCCGGCTTTTTTGTGTATGCTAGAGGGCATTCAATCTTGTTTGTAACAGCCGGGTAGAGCGGGGTGTACGTGGACGCGTCGGACCAATATCAACAAGCGCTTCAGGCGTTCAGGGCAAAGAATTTATCTGTCGCTGAGTCCATAGCAAAAGATATGCTGGCGGCAGCGCCAACGCTCGTAAATGGATGGCGGTTACTGGCCGATATACAGGTTGCTCGCGGACGCACCCACGATGCCGTGGTAACTCTGGAGACGGCCTGGGACGCCGCCCAGTATTCCCAAAAATCCTGGACCAGTACGGGCCTGCACCTGGCGCGCACACTTATCAGTATGGGGAAAGAGGGGCGGGCCAAATGTATATTGCTGGCGCTGAAGCCTGCTGAATTGACGCATCCAGAACCTCTGGCGCAAGCTGCCTATCTGTATTCCCTGTGTGAAGAGCACGAAAAATCCCTTGAGTTATATGAGCGCGCGCTGGAGTTGCGACCGGAAAGCGTAGAGCTTCTATTCAACTGCGCCGCAGCCAATCGCTCGATGGGAAAACTTTCCAGGTCTGAGCTGCTGTATGACTGCCTGATTGCATTGAACCCACTTGATGCGGAAGCTTATAAAAATCGCTCCGATCTGCGACGGCAAACCGCGGCAAGTAACCATGTCGAAGAATTACAGCAGGCACTTTCGGCGATTGGCGATCAGGCGGCTCCTGGAAGCCAGTTGAACTTTGCCCTCGCCAAAGAACTGGAAGACCTTGAGCGGTATGAGGAGAGCTTTGTGGCGCTCGAAGAGGCGTGCAGACTTCGCCGATCTATAATCCGGTATTTTCCGGAAAAAGACCTTGCAAGGGTTGATGAAATATCCTTGGTGTTTTCACCTGAAGTCTTCTCCGGGCTGCAATCAAAGTATGCCAACACGGACCTGGGGCGGGAAGTCATTTTCGTACTGGGGATGCCGCGAACCGGGACAACTCTGGTGGATAGAGTACTTTGTGCATCGGGAAAAGTACTTTCAGCCGGGGAGCCGGGTATTTTCTCACGGCTCGTTGCAGAGTTGTCACAATCTGCAGCCAGCACAGAGCCAGGTGACATCTCGATGATTAGCGCAGCCTCAAAGATTGACTTTGAGCTGTTGGGGCGCCGCTATCTGCAGGAATTGCACGAGCGGGTACCCAAAAAGTCATCCGATTTTATCCTGGATAAGAACCCGATGAATTTTTTGTATGTCGGTTTGATTCGTCTGGCATTGCCGGGTGCTCGCATCGTACATCTGTGTCGTAACCCAATGGATACCTGTTATGCGGTTTACAAGACGCAATTTAGAAACGCCTATCCATTTTCATATGATCAGGTTGAGATGGCCAATTACTACATGAAATATCGGGAGTTGATGGGATATTGGCGCACGCTGGAGGGAGTTGAATTTCTGGATCTCAATTACGAGGATCTTGTTGATCAATTCGATGCTCAAACCCAGCGTTTGTATGAATTTTGTGGTCTGGATTGGTCTACCGATGTGCAGCAGTTTTACCTGAACGGGCGCCAGGGAACCTCAACCGCCAGCGCCAGTCAGGTAAGACAGCCTGTCTATCGGTCTTCGGTGGGGAAGTGGAAGCGGTTTGAGAGGCAGCTGCAACCCATGTGGGATCGGTTAGCGAAGGCGGGGTTGTAAAAATGGCAGCGAAAGCTGCCATTTTTTTGGAATAGAAAATTTACTTTAAACTTCCCACCAGTTCCTGCCCCTTACTCTTCTGAGCCATACACAGATTGATCCCCTCCTCCGTCTGCGACAACGCCCGCTGATAGCCGGGTACCAGCTTTTGCTGCTGGGTAAACAGCGCCTGTACTTGCTGCAGGGATTGCTGATCACAGAAATTGGCGGCAAAGCGCGGGGTGTTGCGGCGCCACTGCTCCGGAATTTTCGCGACTACCGCAGCGAAGTTATCCTGTAGCCACTGCCAGTTTTTGGCCTGCAGGTCTGGCTCAATCAGGGCATTCTGAATCAATCCGAACGCCTCCCGCGCGCCCATGCCTTCGCTGAGGGCAAGCTTGTGGATAGTGTCCAGTTGCGACGGGTCGGTAACACGACCGATGGCGTTGGCACTGGCATTATCGAACAGCGGATCGTCCAGTTCGCTGCGCATCTGTATTAAATGCTCGAGGAAGTCCTTCCCGGAATCCTGGATAGCAACCGTAAGGGCGCTTTCGTACAGATCGGAATCCAGTGCCTTGGAATCGCGTTCAGTGCCGAAGCCGGTAAATTGCTCGGCCTGCTGCTGCAGTTGTTTGCGGGTTTCCTTGTCTTTTCCTTCCAGGGCGAGGAAACCGAGCAGGCGGCTGCGCAGCAGCTTGCTTTCCGAGTCGGATTTGTCGGCCAGACTCTGCACTTTTTTACCATACAGCTTCTTAAGGAATGCCTGCCAGTTTGCCGCATTCGCATCATCCACATAGTGGTCGGCATACTTGGCGAGGTAGCCCAGAGGGGCTTCCACGACCTGACGTTTGTCGGAGGTGGCGGAGAGACGCACCACTTCCAGCAGGGTGCCCGGTTTCAGCTCGCCGGCCTCAAAAGCGGCGAAGGCACTGTCGATCAGTGATAGTCGCTCGGTCGGGGTAAGGTTTTCAAACTGGTCCAGCAGTGCGTCCCAGTGCTTCTGATCCATATTGAAGCGGTAGTAGCCACTGCCGTTGGCATTCGGCATTACCCACTCGGGGCAAGCGCCGCCGGATACGGCGATTTCCTGCTGCGTGTCACTCAGGAATTCGCACTGGGTATCGCCCGAATTGCTGCGCATGCAGAAGGGAATACTCCACTGCTGGCCTGTCTCAGAAATCGGCGAGCCCAATGGCTTGTAGCGCTGTTGCTTGATGCGCACTTTGGCGTCGCCGTCCTTGCTGCAATCCACGGTGAGGGACAGCAGCGGTACGCCTTTCTGCTCCACGAACGTGCGGAATGTCTCGGTCAATTGAGGACTGTTGGTTTCATCGCCAATGACCTTGTAGAAGTCCGGGGAATCCGCCACGCCGTCGGCAAACTGTTCGATATAGCGGCCGAGCGCCGGGCGGAAGGTGTCCGCACCGAAGTACTGATCCACCATGTGGATAACTCCCAGGCTCTTGGCATAGGTGATGGCGTCGTAGGCGTTGCGGATATTGTTGTTGTCGGTGATCGGCTCGCGGATGGCACGGGTGCTGGCGAGGGAGTCCAGGTTCATGGCGCTGATCGCGCGTACCGCGGCGTTCAGGTCGTGGCCGCCGTCGGGTTCCATGATGGTGAGTGCCAGTGGGGTGCCCCAGGTGGCGAAGCCTTCTTTCAGCCACAGGTCGTCCCACCACGGCGGGGTGACCAGGTTGCCGAACCACATGTGGGCGATTTCATGGGCGTGTACCCCGAGCAGGGCGAGGCGCAGGCCGGGCGCGGGTTCGTCACCTTCCACCAGGATGCGCTGTTCGCGGTAGGTGATGGCGGCGGAGAGTTCGGTGGCGCCGCTGGGCCACTGGGGTGCGGCAATAATGTCGAGTTTGCGGAACGGGTAGGGACGCTGCAGCTGTTCCTCGAAAATGCGCAGCATTTCCGGGGTTTTATCCAGCACATACTTCATGTCCTTGCCGCGGCCTTTGCGCGCAAAGCCGCGCAGGGGCAGCGGCTCCTTGCGGTATTGGTTGGCGGGGATGGCCGGGCGCTCGACCACGTCGAAGGGGCCCACGGCTAGAGACAGCAGATACGTCGGCATCGGTCGTGTCTGGGCGAAGGTGACTTTTTCCATGCCGTCGCCGGCATCGACGCGCTCGGTTTCGGGGCCGTTGCTGATGGCTTTGTAGCCTTCGGGAATGGTGAGGCTGATGTCGTAGGTGGCTTTGAGGCCGGGTTCGTCGAAACCGGGCAAAAAGCGGCGTGCCTGGATGGACTCGGATTTGGCCAGGGCGTAGGCATCGCCTTTTTCTTCGACCTTGAACAGGCCGGCGAGGTTTTTATCGAACGGGGCGCTGTATTTGATGCGTAGGGTGATTTTTCCTGCGGGTACGCCACCGGCGAAGTCGACGCGGACGACGCCGCTGTCGAGCATCTGGCGGTAGTGGGCGGGTACTTCTTTGTTGTCTTGGGGGGTATCTTTTCCGGGGACCAGGGCTTTGATGTCGGCGACGTCGATGTTGTTGCCGTGCATCCAGATGTGGTCTGTCGCTTCGTCGATGTCTATGTCGATTTCTACCTGCCCGCCAAACTGGTCTTTACGCGGATCCAGGTTGAGGTCGAGGCGATAGGCGGTGGGGCGTACGCCGTCGGGGAGTTTGCCGGCGGGTGGCTGCTCTTCGACGCTGGGGCCGGGTGCTTGCGCGGCGGTTTCTGTGGTGGCCGCTTGTTCACTGGCGGTGGTTTTCGATGCGGACTGGTCGCTGTTGGTTTTGTTGTCAGGTCCGCAGGCGGTGAGGAGCATCAGTCCGGCAAGTAGCGCCGGAAGGGTAAGAATTCGCATGGTCAATCTTTGCTTTGGAATGGTTGAATCGCTGGTCTTCCCTATTGTAGCGGGTTGGGTGGGATGATTTGCAGGGTGGGCGGGGTAGGATGAGCTTGGTGCCAGCTCGATGGAGCTCTGAATTCCCTCGGTGGCGGCATAGAACTGGGGGCGAGTTTTCAGGACCGCTGTGAACCC
>NZ_LZDE01000261.1 GCF_002009015.1 Microbulbifer mangrovi
TACCAGGGCACCAGTATGGCGGCACCCCATGTGGCCGGGGTCGCCGCACTGCTCTACCAGGCCAGCCCCGGTATCTCCCCGGACGAGGTGATCAATATCCTGCAGAACACCGCCCGCCCCCTCCCCGGCAGCTGCTCCGGGGGCTGTGGCGCCGGCATCGTGGATGCCCGCGCTGCATTGGATACAGTATCCACCGGCAACCGGCCGCCCCAGGCGGCATTCAGTTGCAGCACAGACGAACTGGCCATCGACTGTATGGACCAGAGCGGCGATCCGGACGGCAATATCACTGCCTGGGACTGGGATTTTGGCGACGGCAATGCTTCCAGCGCGCAGAACCCGAGCCACAGCTATGCTGCCGCCGGCACCTACACCGTTTCGCTCACGGTCAGCGACAATGATGGCGTGACCGACTCCACCTCGCAGGAGGTGACGGTCAGCAGTGGTGAACCGGTGGAGAACCAGCCCCCAACCGCCGACTTCAGCATTTCCGTATCCCGTGTCACCGCAAACTTCACCGACAACAGCAGCGACAGTGACGGTAGCATCAGCAGCTGGTCCTGGGACTTTGGCGATGGCAGCAGTGCAACTACACAGAACCCCAGCCACGCATACACCGAAAACGGCACCTACGCGGTGACCCTCACCGTCACCGACGACGATGGCGCCAGCCATTCGGTCTCCAAAAGTGTCACCATCAACTGTCGCTTCTGGTGGGGTAGCCAATGCCTGTTTTAAGGCCGGTACCATCCTGACATTAAAAAAGGCCGCGCAGGTTCTGCGCGGCCTTTTTTTATAAACGAACAAATTCTTTTCGCTTAGATGGGTGATCCCGGAGGCATCGGTTTGATATCACCGGCTTCCACTGTCAGCTCCCCATCCCTATAAGCCGCTATTCGATTCGCCTCATAGAAGTAATGGGCGTTGTAGCCGTGCAGATCGTCCCCGAAAAGTTTCATTTCACCAATCGCGTGCTGGAACTTCGCCAGCTCGAAATTGGCGCGAGCGCGGGCAGACTCGGACGCATTCTTGTTACTTGCCAGTACCATCAGCTGGTGAATGTACACGTGGTTGACGCGTTGGTGAATTGCCGCCTGAAGCCCCTGATAGTCCTCATGGTCGAGAGCCTGTTCGGTCAACTGGGCAAGCAGGGTATTGAAGCCCGGCCCTTCGCCCCTGCGTGCCTGTTGCTGCTGCAATCGTGCTGCGCGCTCGGGATGGAGCAGGATTGAATATGTATGCCCAGCCGCGGCCTCCGCCATGGCGATGCTGTCAAAGGTCACGCCGGTATATGCGGGGAAGCTTTCAATGGTGCGGCTGTAACCGTAAGACTTCGGCGGCAACAACTTCAGGACCTTTTCCGGCAGGGTGAGGAACTCCGGTTTCAGCGTCTCAGCCAGGGAGTCTATCGCCTGCTGCTGCTTGTCCGCCGGCACCATGGTGTAGCTTTCACCCTCGGCGTCGTTGTACAGGTAGTTGTAGTCCAGTCCACCGATCAGCTTACCCACAGCTTCCGCCTGGTAGCGATGACCGTAATATACGGGCACCAGGGTTTCATCAAGGGAAGAACGCGCAACATCCGGACGGTTGGCCGCGGTGGAAAAGTTTTCCAGCGCATGGTGGCGCAGCTCGGTCATACGCTGAAACTCACCCAGCACATCCTCGCCGTTTTCCCACAGGTGGGATTCAGCATGCGCATTGTTGATTGCGCGGGAGTCAGGGTCAGAGATAAAACGCAATTTCTGTTGTTGCGCCGCATCGATGATCCCGGCCAAGTATTCCGGCTCTGACTCATCGGCAATTCCGTAACCATAGCGGATTGCGAGCTTGTCCCAAGCGCCGATGCCGGTGTCATAGGCCTCCCCCAGCTTCAGGTCGTTGCCGCTCAGGGTGACCAGCGGTGCGGGGTAGTCCATTACCGAGGCGCGCCCCGCGGTGCTCGCAATAAAGTTGTGCGCGAGCCCCAGAGTGTGGCCAACCTCATGGGCGGAGAGCTGGCGGATACGTGCCAGCGCCATTTCCTTGAGCTTCTCGGTATCTGCATCTTTTTTAGCGTAGGGCTGCAGCAGTCCCTGGGCGATCAGGAAGTCCTGGCGCACCCGCAGGGAACCGAGCGTGACATTGCCTTTGAGGATTTCGCCGGTGCGAGGATCGTAGACCGAATAGCCGTAGGACCAGCCGCGGGTAGAGCGGTGCACCCAGTTAATCACGTTGTAGCGCACATCCAGCGGATCGGCGTCTTCCGGCAGCAGTTTTACCTGAAATGCGTTTTCAAAGCCGGCTGCCTCAAACGCCTGGTTCCACCAGCTGGCACCCTCGATCAGGGCACTGCGTACAGGTTCCGGCACACCGGAATCCACGTAGTACACAATCGGCTCGACCACTTCATTGCTGTCGGGTTTCTTCTGCAGGCGGTGACGGAAAATCAGTCGCTGGTCCATCGGCTGATCAATTTCAGTGGCGTAGTCGCGGTAGGTGAGCGGGAAATAACCGCTGCGGCTGTGGAACTTGCGCGGCTGGTAACCGGTCTCGGGTAAGGCCACCAGGGAAATATGCTGTCGCAGTGTCACCAGCTTCGGGGTGGGCACTACTTCTTTCATGTATTTCCCGGGTTCGCTGCCGGCAAAGGTGAGCTGTGCTTCAAACTCGCTGTTTTGCGGGAAGCTGCGGGTACGTGGCAGGTAAACCGCTGATTTACTGGCATCCACACTGTAGCTGCCCTGCTTGGCATCTTTCAGACGCTGAGCAATACCGTGCTGATCGCTCAACAGGAAAGGCGTGAAATCCACCAGTACACCACTACCCTCCTGTGCAATGATCTCGAAGCCCCACAGCACCGACGAAGCAAAGGCTTCTTCTACTGCGCGCCGCTCTGCCGGATTATCCGACTGCGCCCGATAATCGAGATTTACCTGATGGATCAGTACCTTATTGCCGACCCGCTCGAATTTCACCACGCGACTTTCGCCCGCCTGGTTGCGATCCAGCCCCACCGGATTCGAACCCAGGCCCTGGGCAAGACCAGTGAGCAGTAACAGCTCACGATCAAACTGGTCGATCTGCAACAGCACCCGACCTTTTCTGTCGTCCCAATAAAAGTCGAACAGGCCCTGCTGCCTGTCCAGGCCTGCAGTAAGACCAGTGATGGTTTCCGCCTGAGCGCAAATACTGAACAGCAGCGCGGTTGTAATGATTATTTTTCTAAACATGTCTCCCCCGGCAGGGTTACTCAAACTTTTCCAGCGCGGATTGCCCCGGAAATCAGCCACAGAGATTAACACCTGTCAGCCATTCGTAAACCTGCAGCTGCGCGAAAGCCCAGACTGCGGAGGAATAAAGAACGAACCCTCTGCGTAACGCGACACCGGCCGCACAATCTACCGAAACTCGTTCTGCCGTTCGCCGGCGACGCTTTATCGCAAGCACTGAATCGGCAAAAAATTGGCGCGTCGTTTGGCACGGTTAATGCTTTTCCATCTCTGTTCAATGGAGAACGTCGGAGAAGTATATGAGCGTCGAGGAAATTTCACTGTTTATCCTGCTGCTCTGCGCCGCGGGCCTTATTGCGGGTATCACCGCGGGACTTTTCGGAAATGGCGGTGGCTTTGTAGTAGTACCTGCGTTGCTGGCGGTATTCCCGTTTTTACACAGCGCATCGGACGAAATGATGCGGGTGGCGGTAGGCACCTCCCTCGCCTCTATCGTCATTTCATCAGCACGCTCGGTGCAGGCACACAGTAAGCGGGGGGCCGTGGACTTCAAGGTATTGAGGGACTGGTCGATCTGGATCGTACTGGGCGTCGGAGCCGGTCTCTATATTGCATCCTTTACCAACAGTCAGAGCCTGGTAAATGTATTTGCCGCTGGGGTACTGCTGTATTCCATCTACTTCCTGTTTCCCAACCTGTTTGATGGCCTCAAAGGCAAACTGGAAATGCCCACGGGTATTGCGCGCGCCGGCCTGGCGAGCTTTTTAGGTGGCTTTTCATCACTGCTCGGTATCGGCGGCGGCACCATCACCGTAATGACCATGGTGCTGTGCAACCGCCCGACGCACCAGGCTGTGGCAACCGCATCCGGGATTGGCTTCCTGATCGGCCTGCCCGGCGCCATAGGATTCCTCATTATGGGGCTAAATGCACCGAATCTGCCCATGGGCTCCATTGGCTACATCAATATTCCGGCGCTGATCGCGATTTCTGTGTTCTCGATCATTTCCGCTCCTATCGGTGCGCGCTGGGCGCACAGCCTGAACGAATTACACCTGAAGCGTCTCTTCGGGGTCTACCTGATCGCGGTATCCCTGGCGATGTTCGCCAAGGCGTGATGCAACATTTCATTGAATTCAACACAACACTCGAATAACGGGGAGAGCAAAATAATGCATAAATCACTGAGCAGGAGGTTGTTTCTACAGGGCGCCACTGCCGCCTTCTCCGCGGCAACAGTCGGCGGACTCGCCAGCAGCGCATCCGCAAAAGAGATCGTGAGACCTACCCCCCTGTACGGACCGCCCCCCGGCGTAGCCAAGCTTAACGCCAACGAAAACCCCTACGGCCCCAGCCCCGCGGCCCTCAAGGCCATGATGGAAGCGAGCCAGAAGGGTGCTTACTACGTTTACGACAGCGTGATGCGTCTGAAAACCATGATTGCCGAGCGCCACGGACTCACGCCGGATCATGTCACACTCGGTTCCGGTAGCAGCGCCGGTCTCGCCGCCGCGGCCATAGCCGCTGCCCAGAAAGGCAATATTCTCGGACCGGATCTATTCTGGGACACCACCTCCCGGGTGGTTGAAATGCAGAAGATTGGCGAGATCAAACGACTCCCCAAACTGGAATCCCTCGCCATCGACCTGGACGCCATGTACGGCGCCATCGACGATTCCATTTCCATGGTGCAGGTCACCAACCCGAACAACCCTACCGGGATGCTGATCGATCCGGTAGCGATGCGCAATTTCTGTATCAAGGCTTCCAAGAAGTGCACCGTGCTGGCGGATGAGGCTTACAACGAGCTCACCGACAACAGCGATGCAAATACGGTGATTCCCCTGATCAAGGACGGCCACGACATTATCGTTGCACGTACCTTCTCCAAGATCTACGGACTCGCCGGCATGCGTGTGGGCTACCTGATCGCACAGCCGGAAAAGATTGCAGAAATGGAACGCTACGGCCTGGGCTGGTATGGCCTCAACCAGGCCGGCCTGGCAGCCGCCATCGCCTGCTATGAAGATCACAAGTTCATGGACTACTGCCGCAGCAAGGTCAAAGAGGCTCGGGATATGGTCAGCGCCGCGGTAAAGGAAAACGGCCTGACTGCGCTGCCTTCTGTCACCAACTTCATGTTCGTAAACCTGGGCGACCTCAACGCGGAAACTTTCCGCGCAGAGATGGCAAAAGAGAACGTGCTGATCCGCGGTATCTACCGCGACTACACCAACTGGTCGCGGGTCAGCATGGGTTATATCGAAGATGTGCAGAAATACACGTCCGCGCTGCCCAAGGTACTGCACCGCATGAGCTGATTTAGTCAGACACAGAATCAAAGTCGCTCCACTGGCCAGCTCTGCTGGCCTTTTTTGTGCCCGCTATTCTTTCCCCGGAGACATAAACTTCTCCGCTCAGCATTACGATCTCCAGTATTTACTTGCCCGACTCTGTCGCCAGGAAAGGCTCATAAATACACGTAGAAATATTGCACGTTACCCTTCTCCAATGTTCACTTCAGCAGTCCGAAACCAGCACTGGCTTGCGCCCTTACCTTTTCGACATATGTACAGCAAGAGGGATTTATTCCAGACATAAAAAATCCCCGCCGAGGCGGGGATTCAACGTTGCAGAAGACACTGCTGTTTTAGAAGTTGTGATTCAGGCTCATGTAGTAGTAGGAACCCTGCCAGTCAACGATGGAATCTGAGGGGTACTTGGCACCACAGCAGTAGTCTCCAAGCATGTCCTCGTCCGGGTACTCGTCAAAGATATTACGCCCACCCACACTCACATTGGTGGCTTCGGTCAGGTGATATTTGCCCTCGAGATCAACCTGAACAACAGAACTGTAATCCTGGATTTCCCCGCCCTGATAGTTTTCGGAGCTGCCATACCAGTTGGCGCGCGCCATCAGTGCAAGCGGTCCAAACTCGTGCGTTGCGGTTACCGCACCGCGCAGTTTCGGGTTGAAGTTCTCGAAATCGTACTGGTCTTCCTCGTTCAGGTACTCACTGGGATCCGAGGCAAATTCATGCTTGTTGTAGTTCAGTGAGGCGGTAATGTTGGTCACACTATCCACGGACCATTCGAGCGGGTAAGTGGCCACCACGTCCACCCCCTGGGTGCGGGTATCGAATGCATTGGTGAAATAGAACACCCCGCCAATGGACTCAGCCCCTACAACGCCCGCGTCAACCAGTGCCAGGTAATTTGCATAAGCTGCCGGATCGGATGGATCCGCGGCGACATCCAGGGTGGAAATCGCGTAGGTGCGATCATCAACATCGATTCGATAGAAGTCGACCGTCAGGTTCAGCTTGTCAAAGTCGGCAGTGAAACCAAAGGTAAAGTTGGTCGAAGTTTCCGGTTTCAGCGCTTCGGCACCCAGTGCCTGGGCAACAGAACTGCTGGCCGGGAACAGACCGGTTGCTACCGGGAATCCGTTGGGCAGTCGTGTTGAAACGTTGGTGGTGCCTTGCTGGCCCGGCGTCGGTGCACGGAAGCCGGTACCGATGGAAGAGCGCAGGCCGATGGTTTCGGTCAGGTCATACTGCATTGCGAGCTTACCGACCAGCTCGGAATCGAAGTCGGAATAATCTTCGAAGCGCGCCGCAGCCTGCACAAACAGTTTATCGGAAAGGTCCGTGCTCAAGTCACCGTAGATCGCATAGGAGTCACGAGTGTAACTACCGCTGTATTCCGGAGAGTAGCCCGGAAAACCGTTGGAGCCAACGCCTACCGCGGTGTAAACCGGGTCATCTTCGTTGGCACAGTCGAGCGTGGAACCGGCGTCGATAACCGCCTGTCCCGCAGCGGTTTCCATACCCGCGTCACAGAAACCCCAGGGATCCTGCGTCGCATAGGGACCAGCAGCGTAGGAATCCGGATCACCACCGGTTAGCTCATAGGACTCATCCATATAGCTGAGCCCGAACGCGGCAACCACGGGTGCTGTCATGCCCCAGTCGAGTTCTTTGGAGAAATCTGCCTGTAGCTGCACTTCCTCGTTGGCCAGGGTGCCCGGCTTGAATGCGGTGGGACTGTCGGGGCCCATGGAGGGGTTGATGGTGTTTTTCAGGGTGTACGCTACTTCACTGAAACCGTAACGTGCACTAAAGTCGTACAGAATCCCGGAACTCAGCTCGCCTTTTAAGCCACTGACCAGGGAGTAGTCGGTAACTTCACCGAAAAAGCGCGGTGTAAAACCACCCGGGAATTTTTCCAGTGGATTGTAAATGGAGCCATCTTCTTCACGGAGGTCCATGATGGTGCCGTTGTTGGGGTAACGGTAATAGAAGCTGCCGTCCGCCTCACTTTCGGAGTAGTTACCGAAGGCATACAGCTCCTTGCCACCGCCGAGATCATAACCCGCGTTAAAGAACAGTCGTGCCGCTTCCGCATTCGGCTGTCCCCATGGCTGCACTACGTCGCCCGCAAGAGATGCTTTTTTGGACGCTGCGATAAAATCAGGATCTTCGGTATAGGCTGCATACCATTCGTTGCTGTCGTAGATGGGGTTATCTGGATCCAGACAGAACCAGTCACCACAGTATTGTTCCGCGCGCTGCGTGAAATCCTGCTGGGAAACCTCCCCGGAAATACTCAGGAAACCATTGGCACCCAGTGCCAGGCCAAAATTACCGTTGGCAGTGGTCTGAAATCCATCACCCTCACTGTATTCCCCGGTATTTACCGAGAAAGATCCACCCTCAGCGTTGTCTTTGAGAATAAAGTTGATCACCCCGGCGATCGCATCTGAACCATACTGCGCCGCCGCACCATCGCGCAGCACTTCCACCGATTTCAGTGCGGAGCTTGGAATGGTGGCAATATCCGGGCCCTGGGTGCCGGAGCCGCCAATCTGTACTAGGGACGCGCGGTGACGGCGCTTAGAGTTCACCAGGACCAGCGTTTTATCTGTAGGCATGCCGCGCAGCTGTGCCGGGCGAATGAATGTACCACCGTCACTGATCGGCTGCCGGGATACGTTGTAGGAAGGTACCAGCGTTTTCAGCACATCGTTGGTATCGGTATGGGATACCGATTCCAGTGCTTCACTGCCGAACACATCGACTGGCACTGGGGAATCCGAAACCGAGCGCGGCTTGCCGCGCACGCCGGTAACGGCCACCTCCTCAATTTCTTCCGCCAATACCGGCGCTACCGGTGCAAGTGCACCGCCGGCGATAATTGCCATCACGGCAAAACTTAGAGACTTACGCTTCATAACCCACCCTTCTTATTGAATAAATGCCATAACCATAATTTTTGGGCAAAAGCATCCCGTGCCGTGTAATCCGCGGATATACACAGCTCGCAATACATCAGATACAACGGGCACTTTCAGATACGTCCGGGCCAACCGCACCCGGGAGACAGAGCGGTGCGGGGGATCCCCGCGACCACCGGAATCAGCAGTTCTCAGGTATTTTTCTGAGCGCTACACGGTATAGAGCAATATGCATGCCAGATTTTTTTACTCCCCCCGTGCATCCAGATGGATCACTGCGTGCGTCATAGGTGCAGATGAATAAATACGGATACAGCGATGAAGCACCTACTCCCATTCTTTGCAGTTGCAGCCCTTTCTTCCTCAGTGGCCCTGGCCACTGAGGTGCATATCGATGCAGACAATCACAGCAGTTGCTCGGTGGACCTGCACCAGCAGGTAACCGTAGGGCCGGATTTCATAGAGACCTGGGCAGGAAACAAAAGTGCGCCACAGATCGCATACCACGCACCTGACCAACTGGCGGTGGGCGACGACGGGGTCATCCTCACTCCGGAACAGCAGGTATTGATGCAGTCCTACCAGCAGGGCCTGCACAGTGCTGGTCGCGATGTCTCACTGATCGCTGCAGACGCGATGGATATCGCACTGGATGGAGTTGGAATCGCCCTGTCAGCCCTCGCCGGCGCGGACGATCCTGACACCCAGGAATTTCTCACATCTTCACGGGCCCTGCGCACCAAGCTAATGGTGCAAACCCAGCGCCCGGGTGACGTATACACCTTCGGTGGATCCTGGATTGACCATGCGATGGGCGAATCCTTCGAGCGCGAGCTAGAGCCGCAGCTCGAGGCGCTGGCAAAGAAATCCGCAGGCAAAATCGCCTGGCACGCACTGAAAGCGGCGTTCACCGGTGGTGCCAGTATCGAGCGGGATGCCGAGCTTGCTGCCGAAAAGGTAGAAAAGGTTATGGAAAAGAAAGCGGAGCGAATTGAGGCTCGTGCCGAAGGTCTGTGTGCCCAGTTACTTGAACTGGATGCTCTGGAAACCGAACTGCACAGAACAATTCCCGAGCTGCAGGGTCTGGAATTGCTCGAGGCAAAGAGATCTGACTAACGGTGCAGGCAAAAGTATCTCAAAAAATACCCCCAGTGTTCGGCCGCAATTGCGGCCTTTTTTATTTGCAGGATGCCGCCATAAAACCCAGATAAAGAAAAGGCCGCGTGAGCGGCCTTTTCTGATTCGGCTTATTCCCTGGGGGAAGGATTATTCCTTCCGAGCCACATCCAGCTGTCCGAGGGTAGCGGCCATATCCTGGGCGCTGGTGGCGGGCTTGATATCGCGATCGATCTTCAGCACCTTGCCATCTTTGCCTATGTAGATAGTTACCCGCTTGGCCATGTTCAATACCGGCATTTTTACATCGTATGCAGCCGCGACGTCGCCAGTCGGGTCACTCAATAGCGGGAAGTCCGCTTTCTGCTCTGCCGCGAACTTGGCGTTGTCCTCTACTTCGTCGGTGCTCGCCATAAAGTAGGCTACATCGTATTCACGGATCAGGTGACCGTTCTCCGCCAGGGATTTGCACTCAATGGTACAACCCTTGGTAAACGCCTTGGGATACCAGGCGACGACTACCGCCTGTTTGCCCTTGTAATCGGACAGGGTATAGGTTTTTCCATCGGAAGCCTGCAGAGAAAACTCCGGGGCCATATCTCCCACTTCCAGCGCAGAAGCAGGCAAAGCAATCGCCATAATGGCGAATAAAAAGAACAATTTTCTCATCACTTTTCTCCAGGCTTGTCCGGCCGCGGCCGGGTATCAATCTGACTTTCCATTCAATTCTGAAACTGCGGTTTTATCGCTGGAAACGATCATTTTTCAACCGTAGAATCGCCTACTTTTGCACCAAACATAATCAGCCGGAAAGGATCAAAGGGGCTCCGGTGACAGACGCACAAGGGATTGGGCTCAAATACCAATAACCAGTGGACTATGGCCAAGTGTCCACACTTAGGCAACCTCAATCCTTTCAAGATGCGATTCCGTACTTTCTGGCTGTGTGGCCTGTGTATTTTTTCCGCCCTCGTACTCGGCTGTGGCGGCGGTGGTGGTGAAGAGCCTGATAAGGATCTCACCCAGGTACCGCCACCATCCAATGCCCCCACCGATTCACAAAACAGCTCCGGTGGTTCTACTGATACGTCATCGGGTTCTTCTGGATCACCGGTAGCAGTTCAACCTGGAGAGTACGCTCGCGTCGCGGCCAGCTCCAGCTCCAGCTGCCCACTGGTCGCGGGCAGCGAGTTGGCGGAATTCAAGCTGCTATTCGCCAATCTGGACAATGCACCCTATTTCGATGAGATCCTCGAGGATGCAATCCACAACCAGTTCCAGAAGCTGGCACCACTGGCGGATTACTCGGCCAACTTCGCCTTTTTCCGTCTCGACCTGACCGGTGCAGATGCACTCGGGTGTGAAGCCACCGGCAATAGCAGCGGCGCCTCCTTTGCCTGTGATGATGACCGGGTTCACCAGGCGATACTCGAGCAGTGCGACGTCGATGATATCCACGGTGTCATCAAGGTGGTGGTAGCGGATACCGGCTACGGGGCTTCCGGTGGCGAGATCATCTATCTGGGCAGCGACAGCCAGTGGCCGGACGCAGATACCGCGCTGTTTAATCTAAAAAATCTGGTGGCGCACGAGGTAGGCCACAATTTTGGCCTCGCTGACCTGTACGACGGCGGTACCAATGCCGACGGATCTCCGGTGACCGGATGGCCCAGTGAGCTATCGCGGGAATGGGGTAACCTGGATGGTCCAGGCTGCGAAAAATGGTGCAACAGCTTCAAGCCTGCCTCCGAATATACCCTCTCCGCCAGCGCGGCCTGCAGCACCTTCGACAGCAAGGATGCCTGCGTCAGTCACAACCGCAGCGAAGCCGGTGAATGTAAAACCGATGACGGCGGCACGGTTTCCTGCTGCACCTGGTCAGAAAACACCGAGGATGAGTATTTCGGCTCCCAGTGCACCCCGGCCTGGGGTACCGAGGATATCGGGCTCGACTGCCTTAAAGGCGCGGGCTGCTATTACGGCGGTGCCTACGGCAATAATTCATGGCGCCCGGCGAAAAGCTGGCCAGACAGCATCATGTACGGTGCCGGTCAGTCCGAGGCGTTTGACAGCGTTTCACAGCAGGCGCTGTCAGAAGTGATCCGCTGCTGCGGTACGTCGGACGACCAAACCAAGTCCTGTACAGCCTTCCGCTCTGAATTCGCGGTGTTCCTCGAAGAATATCAGCCCTACAAGGTCCGCATGGGCTCCTGCGGGGTACAGCCCGGTTAAGCGTGGTAGAGAAAAAGTGGGAGTTCTCACGCCAGGAAATAAAAAGCACGGCAAGGCCGTGCTTTTTATCATTCATGCGAAATATGGAATTCACTGCGACAGAATCAATGCCTGTCGACTTTCATGGTCATACACCTGCACAGTGCCATTGTAGTCCGTCATGTAAGTGAAGCCCGTCTCGGGATCAACTCCCGCGCGCTGACTGGTATTGACGTTTCGGGATTCACGGTACTCTCTATCACCGGTTTCCAGATCTACATAAACTATCGGCTGTCCCCCGGAAATACTGTAACTCTGAACAACCAGTTTATTGCGGAAAGCATCCAGTCGAATTTGTGTAACTTCGCCAAGCGTCGGCCCTTCACCCACCGTATCGCTCGAGAAAACTTCCCGATGACCGGTCGCCAGATCCACCTGGTATATGCTTGCAGTCGATTGTTCAGAAACGTATAGCCGGGTTTTATCCCGATTCAATGCCATATAAGCTGGCTGTGTCCAATCGGTACCACTACCGGTACTGCCTGGCTGCGTAAATACCTGCCGATTACCACTGGCCAGATCCACTCTGAAGATAGCGTCCACCGCCTTATCAAGCACATAGGCAAGACCCTCTTCCTCCACCAACTCCACGGTTTGAATCTCGCTAAATACGGGTCCCAAGCCCCGGCCATTACCTGACACCAGCAATCGGTCGCCATTGTCAGGGTCAACACGGACCAATGCGTTCCGATAAGCGCTATCCCACCAGCTCAGCGCCAGATAAATATCTCCAGACACATCGTCTACGGCAAAATCGTTAAAGCGCTCGAGCTGTACGCCACTACCAGTCACTTCCGAGGTCACAATGGTGCGATCGCCTGTGACCGGGTCAACAGACATGATTTCTGGCGCATAGCTTTGATACACGCCATTGATCAGTAGCACACGGTCATTTACCGAATCATAGCGAACGGCCTGCCCGTTGTTCATCGGCACCCCCTGACCACGCACGGCCGGGGTAACCTGACGCCGCTCGCCGGTTGTCAAATTGATCGCGATCAGTTCGCTGGCGGAACAGTTCAGATAGAGCTCATCGGCATCGGCATTTATTGCCATACCAAACCCCTGCTCGAATACGAGGTTGGTATCTAGATGATCGTACTTGGCAGAAACCAGGCGACGATCCCCACTGACAAGGTCGACCTCAATGATTTCATCGTAAAAGTCACCAATATAGGCTTTCTGTGCCAATGGGCCCACTGTGAAGCCGTGCGTCCAGTTCAACTCGTAGCCGTTGCCGACACCTGCGCCGCTGACAAGCGTGCGATTGCCCGTGGCGAGGTCAATCTCGAGAATCCGGTCTTCGCCAGCCTCCCGCGAGTGCGCAAACAGTCGCCCATTTGCCGCGGAAATTCCGAAAGTTTCCGAAATATCTTCACCGCTTCCGTAACTATCGCTGGTGACAACCGCACGGACGCCAGACGCCAAATCGACACTGTAGACAGCCCATTCAGATATCCCGAAGCTGCTGTTAAGTATATACAGCGTATTGGTAGCGCCATCGATGGTGGCCATGCCGGGTTTGAAGCTGACCCCGCTAGTGCCATCCCATGAGATTGCATTGTCTGGCGCATTTGACAGGCTGACTTCGAATACATTGCCGTCGACGTCGAAGGCATACAGCAACCCAGTTTCCGTATTGAACGCCGATCCGTGATAATTCCCGGATACCGGATAATGCGTCGATGCGCCGGTATTGATATCCGTCGCGGTAACCTTGGAAGTCACTTTCAGTACACGGTTGTTCGCCGCGTCATAGGCAATTGGGCCACAGGTTCCGTACGCACTGATATCGGTAACGGTTACATTGCGGGTTGCGGCCTGCGCATTGATATTGCCATTCACGTCTTCCACTTCGACGATCAGCGCGTTCTCACCCACATCGCTCAGATAGATATCCGCGGTCCAGTTTTCCAACGAATCGCCGGATTGTGGGGAAGCTTCCACACCGCCAATAGTGACGCGCTGTACGGCGACATTATCCGCAGCGGTTCCGCGCAGAGTAATCAGAGCAGGGTTTCCATTGTAGGAAAGTCTGGCTACCAGGCCGTCAACGTGAGGAAACCCGATCGCCGCGGTAGGCTTTTCGCGCTCCGCGTCGGTAGTGACGGAAAAGATTGCGGTCAGAGGGCCAACAGTGACCGTTGCCCGCGTCTCGACTTCAAACTCTGGGGATGTCATGACCCGGACAACCAGTGAATCGCCATTCGCAACCTGGCCATCGGCCGCGGTAAACGCTCCATCATTGATGGAGTATTCTCCACCCTCGATGGCGATATCAATTGCCTGGTCAATACCCTGGATAGTGACGGCTTCCGACTCAACCCAGATCTCCCAGTCTGCGTCGGTCACACTGGAGAAGCTAATACTCTCCGGCGTGGTATCCGGTTCAGGCTCAGGCTGAGGAGACGGTGTGACCGGTGTGGAGGCGGAATCGGATCCACCGCCCCCGCCACAAGCCGTCAGTGTTAACAGGGATGCAAGCAATAGCAACCGAAAGGGTTCGAATAACCGACCCATATTACCCCCAAAATATTATTGATATTTTTGTGATTGAACGGGGAATATATCTAGTCAGAATGGCGATGGATAGTATTTGATCGCATCTCTATTTAAATATTGCTTTTCTGCTCTGATTTCCGAGTTGATTGTGCAAATGCCCTTTCAACTAGCTATAAAAAGGCCTGCGTCCGGCGTCACCGGAGGCAGGCCCATCTGCTTGGAAATCCAGCATCCTCATCACGCGCGGTGGCTACCACCGCCCGCGCACGTACTGCTTTACTGGCAAAGTCCCGTACTGGTACCCGTGTCGTGGCTCAGGCCACCGCTCAGGTCGCTGACACAGAAGCTGACCGAGAGGTTTCCACCGGCAGTAGCCGTACTGGTGATGCTGGCGATGCCGTTGCTATCGGTGAGTCCGCTCGCACCGTTCTCGGTAATACCGCCACTAAAGTTACCGCTCACTGACACGCCCGGCACGCCGCGGCCCAGATCATCCAATACGGTTACCGTTGCGGTTGCGTACTTCTGCCCCCTGCCCGCGGGCGCGGTACCGATCACCACACTGGATACATACATGGTAGTGGCCTCGGCGCCGTCGTTTACGCTTACATCGAAGCTTGTCTGGCCGCTAGCGCCCTGATCATCGGTGACCGTGAGGGTTACGGTGTAGGTGCCTGATGCCGCATAGGTATGGCCGGCAGAAACGGTGGCGGCGGAAGCACCATCTCCAAAGTCCCACTGGTAGCCGACAACCGAACCATCGCTATCCGCACTGGCGCTGCCGTCAAAGCTGCAGTCCAGACCGGTGCAGGCGTGACTGGCACTTGCGGAGGGAGACTGGTTGGCACCGGTATCGAGACCGTAGATGTCGAAGTTATCCCAGTAGTAGGTGTCCCCGTTGAAGGTGTTGGGATCAAACAGGATCACCAGGCTGTCCACGGCGTTTGCCGGGGTGCCGCCATCAATTCGGTCATCCAGCTCGAACTTGAGCCGCTGCCAGCCGCTGCCCTCGCCCACATAGGCGGCGAACTTGGAGTGACGCCCGGTAGGGTAATTGCTGGCAGTAGCAGTAGAGCTGTCCTCCAGCTGCACCAGGATCTGGGTACCCGGGGCGGCGCTGGTGAACACGTCCAAATAAAACGCTTTGTCGCCGGAGAGGAACGGGTCGGCATCGGGTATCGCCGAGGTATCGGCAGCGATCACGTCGTACTGGGCTCCCGCAGAGCGGGTATACATCGCCACAGTGGATGAACCATTGGTGGCATCTGCCTGCGGGTTGGCGGCGTCCTGCACAAAGGTGCCGTCAAACACGCTGTAGGTCAGGTTGCGCTGGGACTCGAAGTTATCCAGCACGCTCTCCTGCACCAGCTTCGGTCCCACATGCACCGGCAGGCTCAGCGCGCGACTGCCACAACTGTCACTCACGCTGACATTCACTGCACCGCCGGCACTGCCCCACCGCACGGTGACAGTATCGCTGTTGCCACCGGCAACCAGGGTCGCGTCGGCCGGCACGCTCCAGGAATAGCCGGAATTGCCGCCAATGGCGCCGGCTACGGAATAGGTGGTGGTTTCACCGTTATCCACAATACGGTCACCCGTGATACTGGGCTGGCCATGGTCGTAGACCCGCACATAGTCCACCTGCATGGTCTGCGGCAACATGGAGTCATCTACCGCACCGCCGAGATTACCCCCCACCGCCAGATTCAGCAGGAAGTGATACTGGTAGTTCTCGAAGGTCCAGTAGGCTGCGTCGGTCAGGTCATCGGGGGTAAGCGTTGCGTAAAGCTGGTCATCCACGTACCAGCGCATCTCCTCAGTCTCCCACTCTACTGCATATACATGGAAATCTGCCGACCAGGGTTCAGGCTGGGTCAGTAAGCGATTACTGGTGAAAGAATTATTCGGATAAAGCTCGCCGTAGTGCAGCGTGCCAAATACATACTCATCCGATTGACCGATAGACTCGAGAATGTCGATCTCGCCGCTGATCGGCCAGCCCTCGGTGGGATCGGTGGGCAGCATCCAGAACGCCGACCACATACCGGTGCCGTCCGGCACCTTGATCCGCGCCTCAAAGCGACCATTGGTCCACTCGCCGCCGTTGGGCATGTTGGCGGTGCGCAGGCGCGCAGAGGTGTAGGCCTTGCTCTGCACCCGCTCCTTGCGTGCGGTGATCGTGAGCAACCCGTTGGCCACGGTGGCATTCTCGGCTTTGTAATACTGGAGCTCACTATTGCCCCAGCCACAAATACCGTAACTACAACCATCGCCAATCATTGGTTCCCACTTAGAGGTGTCCAAAGTGGTACCGTCGAAGTTGTCTTCCCACACCGGCGCCGGAGACTGGCACTGCTGGCCGAAAGCCGGCAATGCGGCCGTCAGGCCGACGGTGAGAAGCAACTTTTTATATCTATTTTTATTATGCATCGTCGTTTTCCCTCATTGGTTGAGGCACGCTTTGCAGCGTGCACCTCCAATCTACCAATTCGGTTTGGCGACACTTCTCCCACTATCACTTCCCGTCCAACGTGGGACGAAACCTGTGGAATAGCGACTCCGGAGCTTGAATAGAGGGGCTCAGTTGGTCATGAAATTAATGGGAAATAACCCGCAATGACCGCGATTTCATTCACGGAGAAAATGCCAACTTGGTGAACGCTATCGGATATTGAAGTGGTCGAATTGCGCCTTTATGTACGCAGCCAATTCCATGCGCCCCTTGCTCCGCAAAATTTCGATAACGCATTCCGCAGTACACAAACCGCCCTGTCGCTGATTGCGCCGCAGCGTATAGCGGGAAGCTTCAGTCGTATCCAACGCAACACGTTTTACAGGATGCAAATAGGGGCTGCGATTAAACATTTTGCGCGCTTCCTGCCAAGTGGCGTCCAGCAGGACAAATTGATCACAATCCGCGAGTGCGATCTCTTCGCCAGGGACTTCCGATACCGGATACAGCAATCCAGCACTGGGAGCCTTGAGCACGGAGAGCAGCTTGGGGCTCGGCGCAATGCGGTTCCAGACGATACGCTCTACAACGCCATCGGTATCCACGCCCACATCCAGCGCAAGCCTTCCGGTATTAGTCGGCCTATCCAGCTCTCTTTCGTGGGTCAAGAGATAAATTTTCACGGATACAGCGTTGCAACCGTGTTCAAACGCGCACGTGTCTGGTGACATCCAGCATCCGGTTGGCGAACCCCCACTCGTTATCAAACCAGATCAACACCTTCACCAGCTTGCCACCGGCGACGCGGGTCTGGCTGGCATCGACGATGCCGGAGCGGGGATCGTGGTTGTAGTCGCAGGAGGTGAGCGGTTCCTCGGTATAGCCGAGTACGCCGGAGAAGCGGGTTTCTGCCGCGCGCTTCAGTACCGAGTTTACTTCCGCCTGGGTGACATTCCTGTGCAGCTGCACGGAAAGGTCGATGGCGGAGACATTAACGGTGGGCACACGCATGGCCTGGGCTTCGAATTTTCCGGCCATTTCCGGGAGTATGCGCTCGATGCCGCGGGCCAGTCCGGTGTCTACCGGGATAATGGAGGAGATGGCGGAGCGGGTTTTGCGCAGGTCGGTGTGATGATAGGCATCGTTCACCGGCTGGTCATTCATTGCCGAGTGAATGGTGGTAATGACGCCGGCTTCGATGCCGAAGGCACTTTCCAGCGCGGCAATGACGGGAATGCTGCAATTGGTGGTGCAGGAGGCAGCGGAGATGATGGTCTCAGCGCCGGTCAGTGCGGTGTCGTTGACGCCGTAGACGATGGTGGCGTCGACGTCGCTGGTAGCAGGCTGGGAGAAGATAACTTTCTTGGCGCCCGCCTTTAAATGCAGTTCCGCGCGTTCGCGTTCAGTGAAGCTGCCGGTGCACTCGAGAACAACATCCACGCGCTCTTGGCGCCAGTCGAGGTCTTCGAGGTTTTCAAAGTGGGTGACGGCTATCTGGTCGCCGTTAATCTGTAAGGCGTCGTTGTGGACGGTGACTTCGCCATGGAAGCGGCCGTGCACGGTGTCGTATTTGGTCAGGTGCGCGATGGTGGCACAGTCGGCCAGCTCGTTAATGGCGACGATCTGCATTTGGTCGCGCAGATTGGACTCGTATAAGGCGCGCAGAACGCTGCGTCCTATGCGGCCGTAGCCGTTGATGGCAAGTCTTATAGGAGATTGGTTGGGCATGGAATCCTCAGGCTGACGGCACCGCCTTCAGGATTTATTTCCGGTGCGGTGGCGGTCAGGCACTGGGGGCGGGTTTTCAGGACCGCTGTGAATA
>NZ_LZDE01000262.1 GCF_002009015.1 Microbulbifer mangrovi
GGGTTCACGGCGTGTCTCGCAAGGCCACCCCCGGCAGCGATACCGCCACGAAATTTTTTTAAATTTTTTTCGCAACTCTTGGAACTACCCGCAAAAGGGATCCTCTAACTAAGCAAGATCGTTGGAATGCAACATCATCCCCCAAAGCTTAGTCAGAAGCCCCTCGCCCCGAAGCTACCCCCATCGGGGCTTTTTTTTGCCCAAAATTTGTGCGCTTCAAAAAAAGTCACTGATTGAGGATTCATCAGCGTTGCCGATTAATTGCACGAAGCTGGAAAAAATTGGCCGGCGGTGGGGAATAAAGTCTCAAATAAAGAATTTTTTGTCCCAGCGCCCAATAGTTGTGGGATACATTTCCACGTGTCCGTAGACGGGAAAACAACGCGGAGAAAAGAGTGGGGAACCTTAGCGGCCCAGCTTAATCTTTGTATTGAAGGAAACGCATCGGATGCAGTGGAATTTGGGTGAGAACCCAAGAGCGCGCCCGTCCCCCTGGGCGTGTTCCCCAAGGTGCCCATCCCCAAGGGCACTGACCCCTGGCCGGCAGCTGCAATCTGCCGGCTTTTTTTTGCCCGCATAATTAGTACTACCACCTGTCGGGCGGCAGTTCCGGTACCTCGTTCCCCATGGCCGATCGGGCCATCGCGCACAGGCAGGGTGCCGTTAAATTCAGTTTAGTTGAAATCTGGCGGCCCATTTCACATCGTTCAATTAGCATCGCCTATTATTCAATTGCAAATGATAATTCTTCGCATTAGCATGGATTGCTCAGGCGCAGACGCCTACCGGGGATCCGTTGAAGAAATACTGGGGAGATGCTGTGAATTTGAAGTTTCTGTGTGCCAACCACCGCCAGTGGTTGATGAGCGACAGCCGCCGTGCGGAGCAGGCCTGGCTGGAATGGACCGAGCAGGGTGGCCTGTTGTGTGAGGAAAAGCAGTACCAGCAGGCGGTCCCGTTTCTGGGGTGCGCCTACGAGCTGGCGGATTTCCTGTTGAGTGAGCGTGCCCCCGGGTATGCGGTGGCGGCGACACGGTTTGTCGACAGCGCGCACAAGCTGATGGAAGCCTACCGTCAGTACGGCGCCACCGGCCACGCAAACTACATCCTGGTCGGAGCCAGTTCGCGCCTGGCGCGGGAGCTGGTGGACAGGTCCCACTACCAGTTGACCGCGGACTGTATCCGCACGCTCTACACCGCGGAGGCGAGCCTGCCGGAGAGCTGGCGCGGACAGATGAAAGGAAACTCGGCGACTTCCGCCGGCGACAGTGCGGCGCCGCGCCTGCATTGATCCCCCCGGATTGCCATGACATTCAACCGGGAGCAGACCATGGCCTCCACCAATCAATACCTCAAAATCCAGATCAGCCAGCAGACCCTGACTTCCCTGATCGCGGGCCGGCATCTCACTGCCGAACAGTTGCGCGGCCTGACTCCCACCGCCCGGCGCACACTGCGCCGGATACTGCTGGATAGCCTCAAAGAGGAGGGGCTGGCGGGGGAGTGAACACCCACTCCGCCGTGCCCGCAGCGGGTCTAGCCGTTGTCGTCGTCGCCACTGGCGTCGTTGTCGACGTCTGCTTCCATGTCCTCTGGCGCCAGTGTCAGCCACTGGTTGAGGCGCGCCTCGAGCTTGTCCAGTCCCTTGCGCTTTGGCGCTGAAAAAATCTGAACCGTGACATTGTTGTCTAGTTCCAGCGCCTTCAGCTCTTTTTCCACCGCAAAACGGATATTGTTGGCCGGGCCGTTTTTCAGCTTGTCTGCCTTGGTCAGCAAGATATGCGCGGGCAGGCCCGCATTCACCGCCCAGGTGAGCATGTGCAGGTCAAAGTCTTTCAGCGGTTGGCGGATATCCATCAACAGCACCAGCCCCTTCAGGCAGCGGCGCTGCTCCAGATAGAACGCCAGATGGCGCTGCCACTCGTCTTTCATGGAGCGGGCCACTTTGGCGTAACCGTATCCCGGCAGGTCCACCAAGCGCTGTTGCTCGCTCAGGCTGAAAAAGTTGATCAGCTGCGTGCGCCCCGGGGTCTTCGAGGTGCGCGCCAGCTTGCCGTTGCCGGTCAGTGCGTTGATGGCGCTGGACTTGCCGGCGTTGGAGCGACCGGCGAAGGCCACTTCGGCGCCGGAATCTTCCGGACACTCCGCCAGGGTGGGCGCGCTGATCAGAAATTCCGCACGACGGTAATTGATTCGTTCTACATTGGATTCAGACATGAGTCTTCCCGGTACACTCAGATGGCGCGCAAGTATATAATGCCGCGGTTTTATCGTCGCTGATGGCTGCCGGGCAAGGTTGCTGCCAGCAGCGAAGATCGGATGCAAAACTTCAGCGCGCAACAGGACGACGTATGAACAGCATTATAAAGAAGGCCGCTCTGGCTTTGGGGATGGTGGCATTTGCCCAGGTGGGCCACGCCGCCGGTGACGCCACTGCGGGGCAAACCAAGGCTGCCGCCTGTGCCGCCTGTCACGGTGCGGACGGCAACAGCCCGGCGCCGACCTTTCCAAAAATCGCCGGTCTCGGCGAGAAATACCTGCTCAAGCAGCTGCACGACATCAAGAGCGGTGCGCGTCAGGTACCCGAGATGGTCGGTCAGCTCGACAACATGAGCGATCAGGACCTGGCGGATATCGCCGCCTACTTCGCCGCCCAGAACATCCAGATCTCCGGCTCCGAGGCGTTCTCGGTCATGCTGAATAACGGCGACAACGTCGACGGTCTGGCACTGGGGCGCAAGATTTTCCGTGCCGGCAACCCGAGCTCCGGTGTTCCGGCCTGTATGGGGTGTCACTCTCCCACCGGTCAGGGCAACGCTCCTGCAGGTTATCCGCGCCTGTCTGGTCAGTACGCACAGTACGTCGAGAAGCAGCTGAAGGCTTTCCGCGAAGGTGCGCGTAACAACGATGGCGACACCCGCGTAATGCGCAGTGTAGCCAAGCAGCTGTCAGACGCCGAGATCAAGGCCGTGGCCAACTACGTTGCGGGCCTGACCGAATAACAGGGTGCCTACCGGGTCACCGGAATCGGTCCCAGTTCACAAAAGGCCGGTCACTGACCGGCCTTTTGCTGTCCGGCCATCGCACCCGGGTTGCACCCCGGTGCGGGAACTTCAATAATTCCCGCGGTCTATATTCAGCCGGGCGTCAGCTTATGCGAGCCATACTGACCGCCGGAACCAAGAATAATGTTTGGAGTAAGTCTTTATGAGAGCCGTCGTTGCACTGTTCACCATGCTGCTGAGCCTCGCAGCCTGTGCCCAGGATACCCCGGGAAAATTCAAAGCGGGCGAGTACTACGAAGTGCTGCCCCAGGCCGTCGCCCAGGATGACGACAGCAAAATCGAAGTCACTGAACTGTTCTGGTACGGCTGTGGCCACTGTTACCACTTCGAAGGACCGCTGAAGAAGTGGCAGAAGACCATGCCCGCGGATGTCGCGCTGAAAAAGATCCCGGCAATCTGGCAGCCGGTGATGGAAGTGCACGCGCGCATGTTCTACGTGGCGGACGCCATGGGCGTGCTGGACAAGGTTCACGATCCGATCTTCGGTGCCATCGCCCAGCAGCGTAAAATGTTTGCCGACCGCAACGGTCGCGAGTGGACCCCGGACGAGGGCGCCATCGCCGCCATGTTCTCCAACAATGGTGCCGACGGTGACAAGGCGGTAAAACTGCTGAACTCCTTCGCCATCAACAGCAAAATCAAGCAGGGCCAGGCCAAGCAGCGCGCCTACAAGCTTTCCGGCACCCCGGAAATGGTTGTGGCTGGCAAGTACCGCGTCAGCACCTCTCTGCCGGGCTTCAAAGGCAAGTCCAACGGCCAGCAGCTGATGCTGGAAGTTGTGGACTACCTGGTCGAGAAAGAGCGCGCGGAAAAAGGCTGATAGCCTCCGCGACTGAAAACCCCGCCTGTGCGGGGTTTTTTTATGCCTGGGATTTGCGCCGCGAGCGGTGCCCGCGGTAACACTGCTAGGCTGAAACGGGATACCGGAAAAAATCCGCCATTGCCGAAATGCCGATAAAGTCGAAAACCCCGCTGCTGATACTGCTGCTTACCACCTTGCTGTGTGGGGCTGCGGCGTGGGCGCAGCCCACTGCGGATCAGGAAACCCAGAATACGGCGGCGCGCGCGGTGAGCCTGCTGTCCTTTGTGGCGGTGGATTACCCGGAGGCGGTGAGCGACGACGGGATGCGCGATCGCAACCTGTATCGTCAGTTGCAGGGCAATGTGGAAGTGGCCGCATCGCTGCTGCAAAAACTGCCGGAAAAGCCCGGCCGCAAACAGTTGCAGCGCACCCTGCAGGACCTGGCCGCGGAGATTGAAAATCGCGCGCCACCGGCACAGGTGCGCCAGCGCGCAAACGCTGCTGCGGACCGTTTGGCGGCGCTCTACCAGTTGCCGCGATCGCCGGCGGAGCCGCTGCCCTCGGCGCAGGAGGCGCGCGCGCTCTACCAGGATCGCTGTCGTCACTGTCACGGCGAAAATGGCGATGCCCCGCAAGCCGAGCGCAAGTTGACCGATCCTGAGCGCATGGCGAACCTGAGCCTGTACGACTTCTACAACGTGCTCGAGCCCACGCGCAATGACGCCCACAACAGCGACATCGATGGCGATCTCAGCAGCCGCGAGCGCTGGGCGCTGGCGGTAATGGTGGCGGGGTTTGCCGCCCCGGAAATCGCGCCGTCAGTGCGTCGCGCGCAGGAATTTCCCGCACTGGTGGGACTACCGGGGATGGCGGTACTGCGGCCGGTGGAGCTGCCCGATGAAGCCCGCGATGCACTGATGTGGTGGCGCGCGCACCCGCAAGAGACTGCTCACCTGCAACACCCGCTGGCGCGGGCCGCAGGGCTGCTGTACCTCGGGCAGACCGCCTATCGCAGTGGGGATTCCGCGAGTGCCTACCACCACTTGATGCTCGGTCTGCGCGAAGGCTACGCCCAGGCCCGACCGCAGCTGGCCGAGCGCAATCCTGCACTGACTGCGCAGCTGGACCAGCAGTGGGAGACGCTGCGCCAGTCCATTCTCGACCGCGCCCCGAGCAACGAAATCATTGAACAGTTCCAGCGCCTGCAGGCCAATGTGGTGCGCGCGCGGGAACAGTTACAGCCCACCTCTGGCAGCGCAATCTACGTATGGGCGGCGCTGTTTTTCGTGATTGCCCTCGGGGTTGGCGGGCTTTTGTGGTACAGATTGCGCCGCCCACGGGGTAAAACTGGAACTTCTTAGTGTGCTTTGGCGCGGAAACAAAGAATTTTGTCGCATCCGCTGCCACTGTTGAGATTTACGACTAGTCTTTTAATTAGGTTGATCAAAAAACCGCCAGTCGTAGAACCCAACAGAGAAGAGTGCCGCATGAAGTTGTTGCGTCAGTTGTCCTTCCGTCCCGTTCTCCTATCCCTGCTGCAGGTCTATGGCCTGGTGCTCGCGATATTCCTGTTACTTCCCATGCTTGCGTCCGCCCAGAGCCAGACGCCGGATCAGTCCGCCGCCCGCCAGTGGGCCGGTAACTGGCTGGTGGTGGGGCAGGGCGACGAGCAGCTGGTGTGGCAGCTGAAAGCCGATGGTACTGGCTTTGCCCACGGCTTCCGCGCCGATGGCCAGCTCACCCACGGTTTCGCCATTTCCTGGCGTATCGAGGGAGATACCGTACGTATCCGCACCGGCGGCACCCTGCACTGCAACAGCGGTATGGTGTACGCGCAATTTACCGGTTGGAGTCCGGTCACCCTAGACTTCAACGTTATCGACGGGCGTCACTGGCGCCAGCACAACGGCGGCATTCTGTCTTTCCAGCGTCGCCTGCCAGACTGGCAGACTCCCAACCACGGGGCCGAGTGCCCGAACCTGTACGACGGTGACCGCAAGGAAACCCATCAGACTGCGTCTGCCGGCAACTGAGCCGCGGCGGCTCCCCAGTGATGGTTCAGGATTCAGCACCCAGGCGTCGGCCCGGTCAGGAGCGACCCGTCGACGCCCCAGGTGAGCGACCAATTCTTCAGGGACGAATAAAGCGCAAGCGGAGACAAACCGTGAAGCAGCCACGCTTTATTCCCGCCGGAATCGTGAAACCGGTCCTGCTGGTGACCGCGTTGGTCGCTTGTGGTTTGTGTCCCGGCCTGCGGGCGCAGGATGATGAGGCGTCCGCCGAAGCCAGTGCCGCGGACATTGCAAACAGTGCGGCCCAGGCGGACAAAGAGGCGGACAACAAGGTCCAGTACCCGGGGTGGGACGCGGACTCCCGCCTGAAAGCGAGTCAGTGGGTGGGGAACTGGCTGATCTCCCGCGACGGCGAGGCCCAGCACGTGTGGAGCCTGAACCGGGATGGTACCGGTCGCTCTTACGCGTTCAGCAAGCATGGGGAAAAGATGAAGTTCTCCTACGGCTACGATATCCGCTGGTACTTCGATCCCTTTACCCAGATGGCGAATATCAAGACCGAACGTCGCATCGTGTGCCGCGGCGGCCGTCTCTACCCCTATTTCCTGACGCTGAAATCCTACGAGAGCGATTACGCGGTCAAGGGCAAGTACGCCTGGCAGACCACCTGGACCGAAGCCAGCATCGGTCGCAATTACCTGCACAAATCCCTGGTGGTATTTGTTGCGCCGCTATCCGGTTGGCACAACCCGCAAAAAGATGCTCCCTGTCCCGAGTTCCCGCGCATGGATATTGAGAAAGACATCGATATCGCTCTCGACCGCTGGGAACAGGAAGCGCAGCGCCAGGAGACGCTGGTGGATACCACCCCGGTGGAAGGGGAGCCGGAGTTTGACGGTGAAGAGTTCGGCCCTGCCCCCAAAACCCCGAAAGGCAAGCTGCCGCAGCAGCGCAAGAACAGCGCCAAGGCGCGGGTGAAGGGTGGCTCCGGCAAACAGGCGAAACCGAAAAAACGCGGCGCTGACTGATCGCGCCCATGTCATTACCCGGAGAGTGAGATCACCATGAATGCCCAGGTAAAAATCGACCAGTTGCTGCAGCGCCTCACCCCGATTCTGAACCGCGAGCAGCTGGTGATGTGTCAGCTGGATGAAACTCAGCTGCGCACGCTACTGCAGGAGTGTCTGTGTATTTTTCGCGAGCGCGAGGGTATCTGCGCGCTGATGCCCAGGGAAGTGGCGGAACGCGAGTCGCTGGCGGAAGACGGCAGCTACCGCCAGATTACCCTGCAGTACACCGGCAGCCTGCAGGTGCCGGGGCTCACTGCCACAATCGTGCGCGAGCTTGCCGACGCAGGAATCCAGGCCAATGTGGTGTCGGCGCGCTGTCACGAGCACCTGCTGGTGAGCGAGCACGATGCCGCGCAGGCCCTGCAGATTCTGTACGGCATCAGCAATCGACTGCAGTACAGCTGACCAGCCCCCACCGGGCGAAGGAAAAAACAGATATCCGGCAGGGAGCGCCGCTGAGGAGCTTCCTGAGACCATGCATATCGCCTATCCCGCTCCACTGCCGCACGGCCGAATCCGTCAGGTATTGCCGGACTTTTTTGTCGTGCGCGGTACTGCGCGCATCGCACCGCGGGTATACGTGAATCGCAATATGGGCATCGTGCGCAGCGGCGACGATCTGCTGCTGGTCAACCCGGTACGCCTGCGTCGACTTGAGGAAGAGCGCCTGTGTGAACTGGGGCGGGTGCGTCAGGCGGTCAGGCTGGGGTACTACCACGGCTGTGATGACCTCTATTACCGCGACCGTTTCAATGTCTTCTTTTGGCGACAGGCCCACTCCGATCACTATCCACTACCGCCGGCGGACCAGTTTCTCGCCGACGGTGGCACCTGCCCGGTGACCGGCGGTCGGGTATTTGAATTCAGTAACAGCCGGGTGCCAGAGGCGGCGCTGTTGCTCCCGCTCTCTGGCGGGCTACTGCTCACCTGCGATGCGCTGCAGTTCTGGAGTGGCTGGGCCGGCTGCAGCTGGGCGGGTAAATGGATGTTGCGCCTGAGTGGCGTCCATCAGGGCATGCAGGTCGCGCCTGCCTGGTGTCGCCGCGCCACCCCGGATCACGAGAACAACCAGCGCTGGCTGGCCGCGGACTTCCAGCGCCTGCTAAACCTGCCTTTCTACCACCTGCTCGGTGGTCACGGAGACTTCTGCGCGGATCGTGCCCATGAGCTCGCGGAGCGCGCCGTCGACAGCAGCTTTATGAGACTTGCACCACGCCACTGATGCCCGCCAATCGTCGGAGATCGGGGCCGCGAGCGTGCTAAGCTGGCGCCGTATCCGATCTCGACGAGTCCTGTATGCGTATCAAGAATTTCTCCTGCCGCGCCGTGGCGGCGGGCGCTCTCGCCGCGCTGATTGGCGCTGGTATCAGCTCCTGTAGTAGTTACCGTGCCTTTTTCCCTATTCCCAGCGCGGATATTGAGCGCATGCGTGCGGACGTGGAGTATCTTTCCGCCGATGCCCTCGCCGGGCGCAAGACCGGCAGTCGGGGATATCAGCAGGCCGCACAGCACGTGGCCGACCGCTTTGCTGCACTCGGCCTGCAGTCGATTACCGGCGATGACTATTTCCAGCAGGTACCGTTTCGCGAGGCGCGCTGGGGTAAGCATCAGGCAACCCTGATGTTGCACGGCCGCGATGGGGATATCACCTTTGAACTGGGCGCGGACTTTCTCGCCAAACCACCCACCATTGGCGAGGATACTGTTACTTCCGCGGGTCTGGTGTTCGTCGGCTACGGCGTTGGAGCACCGGAATTCGGTTTCGATGATTACGCGGGCCTGGATGTGCAGGGCAAAATCGTTGTGGTGCTGGATGGCCGCCCGCCGCAACTCCCCAGCGAAGTGGGTGCCCACTATGCCTCCGGGCGTACCAAGCGGGAAACCGCCGCCCGCCACGGCGCGGTAGGCTTTATCAACCTCAACACCCCGGCGCTGGAGGCGCGGCGTTCGTTTGCCCGCTCCAGCGAACATATCCAGGAGCCAACATTCGACTGGTTGCGTGCGGACGATGTGCCGGGTAACGCCATTCCCGGCATGCACCCCGCCGTTGTGCTGGATATCCCCGCCGCACGGCAGCTGTTTATGGGGGCCCAGCGCAGCCTCGAGACCATTTTTACCGAGATGGACAATGGCGTAGTGCCCAAAGGCTTTCCATTGCCCTATAGCGCGACCCTTACCAGTGGTGGCGAACACCGCAAGGTCGTCAGTCCGAATGTGGTCGGTCTGCTACCGGGTAGCGATCCCAAGCTGCGCGATGAGTATGTGGTGTTTACTGCCCATCTGGATCACATCGGGGTGGATGCCGCTGGATCGGGGCAGGGCGATGTCCACGATCAGTTAAACCCGGACCGAATCAATAACGGTGCCCAGGACAATGCCGCCGGCATCGCAGTGATGCTGGAAGTGGCGCGCTTGTTTGCGGACTCCGCTCGCGCACCGCGTCGCTCGATCCTGTTTGTGGCTGTGACCGCCGAGGAAGAGGGGCTGCTGGGTTCCGACTACTTTGCCCGGCATCCGCCGGTGCCGCCGCAGTCGATGGTGGCAAACATCAACCTGGATATGCCCATGCTGCTGTACCCGTTCCGCGACGTGATCGCCTTTGGTGCCGAGCACTCCAGCCTGGGCAAAAGCGCCGCGCACGCCGCGCAGCGAGCGGGTCTCAAGCTCAGTCCGGATCCGATGCCGGAGCAGGTGATTTTCGTGCGCAGTGACCACTACAGTTTTGTGCGCCAGGGGGTGCCGTCGATCTACCTGATCACTGGTCGCGAGGCGATCGACCAGAATATAGATGGCACCCAGGCCCAGCTCGATTTCCTGATCAGCCGCTACCACCGCCCGGACGACGAGGCGGATGAACAGATCAGCTACATTGCCGCCCAGCAGTTTGCCGAGGTGAATTTCGCGATTGCGTGGGATGTGGCAGATGCGGAGCGCAAGCCGCGCTGGAACCGCGGGGATTTCTTCGGCGAATTGTTTGCTGCGGAAAACTAGTTGCGACCGCCGTTCCTGACCACCACCGCGGTGCGCAGCCGGTCCTTGCCAAACAGTGACATCTGCGAAAGCGCATCGCGGGCAATGGGCAGGTACTGGCTGTCCAGCGGGTTGTCCTCGTCGTCCACGTCCGGGTCGTGCACGTAAAAGCAGGCATCGTCCATTCCCGTCAGGGTTACCCAGTGGGGCACTTTCTTGCCGTCCAGCCGGTAAGTGCTGATCAGCAATAGCACCAGCGCACCTTCCTCCAGCCACTGCTGGCACTGCTCCTGGGTAAAGTCCTGGGCGATTACCGGCAGGCCGCTAGCGATGGCCTGTTGGCGATAGTCCACATCCACCTGTTCGATGACCGTCTTTTTTTCCGCACTGCGCACGCTGTCGAGAAACAGCGGGCTCGACTGGTTCAGGTACACCTCGCAGGCAAAGCCGCGCTTCTGCATCGCCAGTGCCAGCCCGATGGGATGGCAGCCGCCGGTGCCCGAGGTCATGAAGATAGTGGTGGCTTCGCGCCACAGGGCCAGTTCTTCGCTGCCGCTGGGTACATAACCGGGATCCAGTCCGGCCATGGCCATCATCGCCGCGGCCGGGCCGCAGGTGAATTCGGTGCGCTGCCCGTACCAGGGCACTTGCGCAGTGTGCAGGTTTTCCGGGCGATAGCGGATGCGCTTCTGCATGCGCAGGGCGTTGCCGGCATCCTCGTAGTAATTGCTGTAGCTGCCAAAGGTCCGGTACCCCAGCTGCTGGTACAGACCAATGGCCGCGCTGTTCTGCTCCGCCACTTCCAAACGCATATACAGGCGGCCAGCCCGGTTACTGGCATCTTCGGCGGCCATTAATAGCGCCTTGCCGATACCCTTGCCGCGCCCGGCAGGGCCAACGGCAAGCGAGTAAAGCCGTGCCAGGCGGGTGCCCCGGCGCAGCAGCACCAGGGTGTAGCCCAACAGTGCCTCGTCCTGTTCTGCCACCAGAAATACCCGGTTGTCGGTTTTGAGCCAGTGCCGCAGGCGCCGGCGGCTGAGGCGATCGCCGCTGAAGCTGGCTTCCTCCAGCTGGCACAGCTGGTCGAGATCGCGGATTTCGGCCGCGCGAATCTGCTGCTGTTCGGCAGGGTTCGGGGTGGGGGAAGGGTGTGGCATTTTGCGGGTGGGGCACCGGAATAGAGCCGCAAAGGTGCGGCCCGGGAAAACTAGCAAAACGGTGGAAAAAAACTAGTGGCTGGATGAAAAAAATATTAGGTGTTGGGTAAAAAGTCTTCTATCTTTCGCACATCTGACGAGCCTCTTCTGGGCTCTATTTTGGTCTCACTTATTCCCTCCCGAGGCGCCAACAGCATCCATGTCCCAGGTCCTTATTGTGATCGACGAGCCCGACGACTGGGCTCCCTATTATCCCAGCGAGCGGGTCATTACCTTTGCCGACTACCTGGCCCTGCCGGCGCGCCAGCAGCGGGTGCGGGTAATCAACCTGTGTGCCAGTTACGATTATCGCGGCGAGGGTTACTACTGTTCGCTGCTCGCCGAGGCGCGCAGTCACAATGTGCTGCCCAGCGTGCGCACGCTCAACGACCTGGCGCTGCCCCAGCTGTACAAGCTGCAGCTGTCCCAGGCACTGCCGGTACTGGCGAAACTGCCGCTGCCGGCGGCGGGTTCTGAGCGGGTAGTAAAGTCCTACTTCGGGCGCTGTGCGGATTCGGCGCTGCAACCGCTGGCGCGGGCGTTGTTCGACCGTTTTGCCTGCCCGGTGCTGGAAATCCATCTGCGCGCAGATCCCCAGTGGGAAATTGTCGAGCTGAAAATCTGTTCCCACCGCGAACTGAACGAGGCGGAGGAAACCGAGTTTGCCGAGGCCCTGGATAACTTCAGTAACAAGGTGTGGCGCCAGCACAAAAAGCCCGGTAACAGCCGCTACGACCTGGCGATCCTGGTGAACCCGGAAGAGAAGCTGCCGCCGTCAGACGCGGCGGCGATCAAGAAATTTGTCGGCGCCGGCCGCGAACTGGGTCTGTCGGTGGAACTGATCGGCCCCGGGGACTACATGCGCCTGTCGGAATTCGATGGCCTGTTTATCCGCGAGACCACCGCCATCGACCACCACACCTATCGCTTTGCCAAAAAAGCAGAGGCCGAGGGGCTGGTGGTACTGGACGACCCCACCAGTATCCTGCGCTGTACCAACAAGATCTACCTGGCGGATCTGTTCCGCAACAACAAGGTGCCGGCACCGCGCACCTGCATACTGCGCCGCGGTGACGAGGCCGGGCTGAAAACAGCGCTGCAGGAACTGGGCCTGCCGATGGTGGTGAAAATCCCTGATGGCTCTTTTTCCCGCGGTGTGGTGAAGGTGAAAACGGAAGAAGAGTTGCATCAGCAACTGGAAGTCTTGTTCGCGGAATCCAGCCTGCTCCTGGCCCAGGAATTCCTGTACACGGAGTTCGACTGGCGCATCGGCGTGCTCGACAACAAGCCGCTGTATGCCTGCCGCTATTACATGGCCAAAAACCACTGGCAGATCTACAACCACGGCAGCAAGAAAAATGTCAGCGGCGGGTTTACCACATTGCCCACCTTTGAGGTCCCCAAGCCGGTATTGCAGGCCGCCCTGAAGGCCACCCGTCCCATCGGCAACGGCTTCTACGGTGTGGACGTGAAGGAGTCCGCAGGCAAGGGTTATGTCATCGAGGTGAACGACAACCCGTCCATCGACAGCGGCGTGGAAGACAAGTACCTGGGCAAGGAACTGTATCGTCTGATACTGCAGGAGTTTGTTCGAAGGTTAGAGGCTCGACGGTCAGGAAAGGAACATTTTTAGCGCCTAAGATGTGATAAAGTTCCGCCTGCGATGATACCTGTGTCACCGCAGATTAATAAAAGTAATGTCTTGGGAACTTTCATAATGAAGAAATTAGTTTTGGGGGCTGTAATAACTGGCCTGTCTCTGGTCAGTGGCTGCGCGAGTATTCTTAGCGACAGTAACTACCCTGTTACCATTAACAGTACCCCGAGCGGTGCCAATTTCGTCGTTACCAATGAATCTGGTTTCGATGTGCACAGCGGTGTAACTCCAGATACGATTACACTTGCGGCTTCAGATGGCTTCTTTTCTTCCGCGAGCTATACCGTCAAGTTCCAAATGGCCGGCTATCATGAGCGCGCATTCCAGCTGCGTGCTGGAATCGACGGTTGGTACATCGGTAATATTCTTTTTGGCGGCCTGCTTGGAATGTTGATCGTTGACCCCGCTACTGGTGCCATGTGGAAATTGCCGGAGAGTGCAAATGTGAACTTGCAGCCGGCAGTTGCATCCACTGGACTCGATTCTCTGACGATTGCGTCGATTGAGCAGGTGCCTGAAGAGCTGAAGTCTCAGCTTATTCCTATTCAGTAAGTACTGACTTTGCAAGTATCAAAAGGCCACCTGACCCGGTGGCCTTTTTTGTAATAGCTATTGGAAAGCAATGTCAGGCGATATTTATTTGGCAAGTCGGCACAGTTCCAGCCAGCGCTCGATACCGGCACTGCGGTATTTTTGCCGGTGCAGGGCGAAATAAAACTCGCGGCTGAAATCCCGCTGCGGCACCGGCAGTTCTACCAGCGCGCCGCGCTTGAACGCATCGGTGAGGGATACCCGGGACAGGCAGCTTATGCCGAGCCCGGCTTCCACCGCGCGCTTGATTGCCTCGGTGTGTTGCAGCTCCAGGCGAATATTCAGCTCCGGCAACAGCCCCGCCAGCGCCCGCTCGAAGGTCTGGCGGGTGCCAGAGCCGGTTTCCCGCAGAATCCAGGTGGCTTCGCGCAGGTCTGCGTCGCTCAGCTGGGCGCGTTTTGCCAGGGGGTGTTCCGGTGCGCAGAACACCACCTGTTCGTCGTCCCGCCAGGGAATCATTTCCAGGTCAGGATGGTTCAGCTCCCCCTCGATCAGTCCCAGGTCCAGCTCGAAATTGAGCACGCCCTGGGCGATGGCCGCGGTATTGGCCACTTCCAGTTCCACCCGCGCCCCCGGTTGCTCTTCCATATAGCGGGCCATAATGCCCGCGGCGAGGTAGTTGCCGATGGTGAGGGTGGCACCGATCTTCAGCCTTCCCAGATCGCTGTGCACCAGCAGGGTTGCCTCCAGCTCCCGGGCCCGTTCCAGGAGCTCCTCCGCCCGTGGCCACAGCTGTCTCCCCAGTTCATTCAGGCGCAGACGCTTGCCGGTGCGCTCGAACAGGCGCAGGTCAAACTGCTGCTCGAATTCCTTGAGCGCGGTGGACGCCGCCGATTGCGACATGTTCAGGCTCTCCGCCGCACGGCTCACATTCTGGTAATGTGCGCAGGCGAGGAACACTTCCAGCTGACGTAGGGAATAGCGCATGGGGTGAGTCTCTCGGGGGGACCTTTTAAATATCTATAAAATAGATAACGAGTATCGAAATATCCCATTTTGCCAATAGATAAGCCAGCGCTAGAATTCACCGGACAAAAGGCGCAGGAATAAGTGGTTCTATTGTTATGTCAAATTTGAATAAGGAAACGGTGCTCGAAGTCCATCACTGGAACGACACCCTGTTCAGCTTCAAGACCAGCCGCGACCCCGGTTTCCGCTTCGAAAATGGCCATTTCACCATGATCGGACTGGAGCAGCCCAATGGCCGCCCGCTGCTGCGTGCCTATTCCATTGCCAGTGCCAACTATGAGGACGAGCTGGAGTTTTTCAGCATCAAGGTCCCGGACGGTCCGCTGACTTCCCAGCTGCAGAAGATCAAACCCGGTGACGAGATTTTCGTCAGCCGCAAGCCTACCGGCACTTTGGTCGCCGATCACCTGCTGCCCGGCAAGCGTTTGTGGCTGCTGTCTACCGGCACCGGCCTCGCCCCGTTTATGAGCATCATCAAGGACCCGGATGTTTACGAGCGCTTCGATCAGGTCATCCTTACCCACGGTGTGCGCTTCCAGTCCGAGCTGGCTTACCAGGACTATATCGAGAAGGAACTGCCCGAACACGAGTATTTCGGTGAGATGGTGAAACAGGGTTTGCGGTACTACCCGACGGTCACCCGCGAGCCCTACCGCAACAACGGCCGCCTGACCGACCTGATGCTGTCCGGCAAGATCTTCAGCGATCTGGACCTGCCCAAGCCAAATGTGGAAGAAGACCGCTTTATGCTGTGCGGCTCGCCGGCGATGCTGAAAGACCTGACCAATATTCTCGACGACTGGGGTTTCAGTGAAACCCGAGCAGGCGTGCCCCACGAGTACGTGATCGAGCGGGCCTTCGTCGAGAAGTAAGTTGCTTGAAATAAGTTGCGAGAAGTAAGTTAAAAGTCGCGGTGCTGTTTATCAGCCCGGCACCGCGCAACTGCCACCTGTATGCAACAGGATACTGGCGTCGGTACTTTGGGGATGTCTGCGTGAGGGATTGCGCAAGGAGAGCGAAGGATTTCGCGGGTTTTTAAAGTGTCGACCCCAGTGTTTTGTGGCCCCACCGGCAACAGGCACTTTCCAGTGAAGTTTGGGTAACCGTCGATATACCCTGTACTGATACCACCTCCGGGTGGTTTTTTTATGCCTGTAACAACTCCACTAATCAGCGCAGGGTGCGACGCTCGCGCAGCCAGGTGGCGCCCAGCAACAACAGCAGTAGCAGTGCTATCCAGGAGCGCGGCAGCGGATTGCCTCCACCGGAACTCTGTGAAGTATCCGCGGGGCCAAGTCGCGCGGCCGCCATCTGGGCCGTGTCTTTACGTCTCAAGTGGGTCTGCCATTCCGGCCAGCTCTGCCGCGGGAATACATAGAACGCGAAGTCCCCATCTCCTACCTGATGCCATCCTGATCTTTTCGGCCAGTAGTTGAAACAATTGCCTGTGGCAGCCATCCCCGCCGCCAACATCGGCAGGACGGAACCTGTGGACGCGTCATCTGCGGGTGTTGTGGTGGTGTGCACCGTCGGTGCCGAGTTTGCGCTGAAGCCGGTGCTGCACAGGGTAAGCCGTTCCTTTTCCATCGGTAGCGATTGCTGCAGGGTAATCGGCGCCATACCACCCAGCGCACTGAGCTGCGTGAAAAAAATATCTGCCCACAGGCGGGAAAACTCGCTGTCAAAACCGGCGGTCTGCCAGCGATAACTGTTGTGGAAAAAAACAAAGCCGACAGATTGCTGTGGCCGGGTGCGCGCCCAGTAGACCACCTGTTCATCGGCGGTTAACCGGGTATCCGTGGCAGCCGCGGCAGCGGGCTGAAGGTCTGCCAGTTGAATAGCGGGTATGTCGGCCTCACTGGAAGAACCGGACGGGCGATAGGTCACCTCCAACGCATCGGATTTAGCCAGTTGCATACCGTCCGCGGCGGCGTACTCGAGAAACGCTTTGTCGGTATCCGCGTGCAGCAACCACAGCAGGGATTTTTTCCCGGCGACGACAGCCAGCTGTTGGCGATCCTGTGCGGATAGCTGCGGCCAGAGACGGCTGTCCAGAATCAGCAGGTCAAACGGGCTGTCGGTCCCGAGGAACTTGCTTTCGACGGGTTCCAGATCGTTGAAGGTCTGGCGCCGCACCAACTCTGGAGCCAGGCGGGTCAACACCTGTGTCGGTGAACCGGACTGACGCAGCCAGCGCGACAGGGCCGCAGATTCAAATCCCGGGCGTGCCAGCCACAGCAGCACCGCGGGCCTGCGTGTGGTGTGTACGGATACCGGTAATATTTCAGAGCGCGCTGATGGCGGTGATTCCTCTGCCGTTGTTGCGGGTTCTATCTGCACCCGGTATTCCAACGTTCCCGCCAGTTTCGGACGATCCCGCAGGCTGATTTGGGGTGAGTCCGCGGAGAGTACAGCAGTGTCCACGGCGTTTCCGAAAGGATCCTCCAGCGTGATTTTGCTGGGCGCGGCACTGCCGTCGGTGCGGGTGATGGTCAGCTCCAAAGGACTGCCCAGGGTGAGATCGCGCTGCCACTGCAGCGACCACGCCTCGGCGTGACGCTGCTCGTCGGGATATAGGCGCACCGGTGGCATATCCCGCAGCAAGTCGCGGCTAAGACCGTCGCCATCGAGTTGCAGCGCGCGCAACCGGCTGAGCTCTGTGGGTGTAAAGCCTGCCAGCGCGGCGGCGCCGTCCGCGCTATTCAGGCTGACCGGCTGACTACCAACCTCCGCCGGCAGCAGCGTCGGCGGATGGGCCAGCACCCACAGCAGGCCCCAGATTGCTGTCTGCAACAGGCCGTGGCCGATGCGACCGGTAAGGGTTGTTTTATGTCGCAGCGTGAAAAGCACGGAGGCCAATAGCCCGGCGATACACAGCAGGTTGAACCAGAACAGCATTAGCGGCTCTCTCCCTGTTGTTGCAGCCACGCGCGGTAACTGCCGCGCTCTACACTGATGTTGGGCAATCCCGGCTCGGCCTGCGGTGCGGGCAGCAGGTGGTACAGCAGGGATGACAGCGCCCGGCGGCAGTCATCACATGCGGGCTGCTGGCGGTAGCGCCGCAATTGTTTGGCGAGCTCGATGCGGATAGACGCGGAGTTTGATACCGCCGGTGATTGCTGCAGCACTGTGGATTGCGCTTCGTCTATGGGTTCGCCACGGCGCACGGATTGCAACAGACCGAGTACTCGTGCGCGCTCGCCCTCATCGCGCTGTGCGGTAACCGGGGCCAGCTTTATTTCCTCTTTTTCTCCGGACAAGCGGCGGGTTTCATCCAGTGCGGGCGCTTCGAAGCCCACTCGCTGCAGATAAATTCGCGAAGCCTGCTGCACCTCCTTGATATAGCGCAGCGCCGAGTGCTGATGGGACAGGGATGCCCTGGGTTCGATAACCGACAGGTCCCGCCATGCGCTCCACATGGCATTGAGTGCGCTGCGCAGCAGTTCCTTGGTTTGCGGATCGAACAGGGTGGCATGCTCGGAGCTGTCGTGCTGGTGGCCGGCCGCCGCTACTACGCCGCTCGCATCGCCAAAGCGCTGCGGCGATCCGCCAGCGTGGCTATCCTCGTCAGCGTGGTCGCTATGGTTGTTATGGTCGTCGCGATTCCCATGTGCCTCGCCTTCATCTCCATGGGAATCCTCGCGGGAGCCGCTGTTGGCCGCATCATCGCTGTGCTCCATTGCCGAGTCCTCCTCACCGAGAAAACGACCATAGCGCATGCGCAAAAGATTCTGTTCGTACGCGAGGTTCTCTGCGCGCTTGCGGAATGCATGTTCACTGATTTCTGCTTGTTCCTCTAGCAGCGCTTCGGTATCAATAATCAGCTGGCGCTGGCTGCGGAAATATTCGGGCAGGATTTTTATCGCCATGCCTTCCGCATCACTGAGCCCGAAGATTTCTTCCTGCGGCCAGCGAATGATGAAGTGCTGACTCTTGCGCACATTCGCCTGCGGTATACGGTTGTCTTTTGCTTCGAGATACCAGTAGAGCTCATCGCCGGATTCGATCTCGTAGCGTTCCACCGGAATATTGAAGCGGTAGTGATTGGTACTGCCATCTGCATCGATATCGATGCTGGCCGGTTGCAGTCTTATCCGTTCGTTGCGAAAGCGCACGTTCTCGCCGCTGCCGCTCGCCAAGGTAAGCAGCAGGTCGGTTTCCAGCAGCTGGTAATCGTCGCTTACCCGTACACTGACATTGAGCAGGCTTGCCTGTTTGTCCTTGGCGACGTTGACTACCGTTACATTGTCCTTGGGGTAATCGAAGGTGTATTCCGGTGGCCGGTCTGTTTCCACTTCAATATTGTAAATTTCCGTCTGCAGACGGAAA
>NZ_LZDE01000263.1 GCF_002009015.1 Microbulbifer mangrovi
ACAACTGGCGTGATGATTTCCTGGCTTCAACCGATCAGTTGCGTGCTCCGGACGAGCCCGTATTCACTGAAGCCTACGGTCAGTGGGACTTGAGCGCCAGCTATGAGATCAGCGACAACATGACCGTGTTCCTCGAAGGGCTAAATGTTACCGGCGAGGATTTCCGTCAACATGGTCGCTTCAGCAACCAGTTGATCAGTGCTCAGGAATTCGGTGCGCGCTACGCACTGGGGCTGCGCGCTAACTTCTGATCCGGGTGAACCCGGGTGCCTGTAACCTTTTGTATGGGTGCCCGGGCTACGTCAATTGTCAGCGTCATTTTGATTTTCTCTTCTTTGACTATTGCGGCAATCCGGACACGGGTTGCCGCTTTTTTTTGAACAATAAAAAAGAGCGGGCTGGTTATGTCTCAGGCACTGCGATACGCATTGATCGTTTCACTGGGAGGATTCGTTTTCGGCTTCGACGCCTCGGTGATTTCCGGCGTTGTCGGCTTTACCGCGATCGAGTTCGGATTGAGTGATTTCCAGCAGGGCATGGTAGTCAGCGCGCCCACACTGGGGGCTATCCTTGCATCATTCCTTGCCGGACCCATGGCCGACAGGTTTGGACGGCGCTCGGTACTCAAGTTGATTGCCGCCCTGTATGTAATTTCCGCAATCTGTTCTGCATTGGCAACGACCTACACGCTGCTGGTGTTTGCGCGTTTTATCGGCGGGCTGGCATTTGCTTCGTTACACATTGCGCCCATGTACATCGCCGAAGTGTCCCCGGCCAACACCCGCGGACGCATGGTATCCATCAACCAGCTGAATATCATGCTGGGGTTCTCTGCCGCTTACTTTGCCAATTTCCTGATTCTCAAGTTGAGCGCTAGCGACCTCGCGTGGGCCGTGATAATGGGCGTCGATAGTCATACCTGGCGCTGGATGCTGGGCATCGAAGTTATTCCAGCCCTTATGTACCTGCTGTTGCTGTATTTTATTCCTGAAAGTCCGCGCTGGCTGTTGCTGAACGGTCGCGAGAACGAAGCGCGAAACGTGTTCTCCCGCTTGATGACTCAGGAGGCAATGAATACGCAGATTTCGTGTATCCAGGAGTCCGTGGCCCAGGGACGGCAGTCGGGGTTGCTCGCAGTCCGCAAGCTGTTCAGCCGGCCCATGCGGCTTGTTCTGGTACTGGGGCTGATTGTGGGAATTGCCCAGCAGATTACCGGCATCAACGCGGTTTATTTCTACGCGCCGGCGATTTTTGAGCAGAGCGGGATCGGCACCGATGCCGCTTTCTCCCAGGCGGTGTGGGTGGGGGTCATCAATATCCTGTTTACCCTGCTGGCGATGTATCTTATCGACCGGGTGGGGCGAAAGCCGCTGATGCTTGCCGGTCTGGCCGGCGTGGTGATCAGCATGACGATGTGTGCCGGTAGTTTCAGCCATGCAACCTACCAGCTCCCCGAGGAACAGCGTCAACAGATTTTGCAGTTGGACGGCGGACAAAAGCTGGAACCGCTAATCGGGAGTCGCTTTCAGGACGACGTTGCGTTCAAAAATGCGATCAAATCTTTGTTGAACCATAATGAATACCTGAACAACCAGAGTGCACTGCTGCAGATGTCGATCAAGGTCGATGCAAAAATGGTGCTGGTGGGGATTCTCGGCTTTGTGGCTTCCTTCGCATTCTCGTTGGGCCCGGTAATGTGGGTTCTGTTATCAGAAATCTTCCCCAACACCCTGCGCGGTGTCGCTATTTCCTGTATTGGCGTGGCCAACAGTGCGGTCAGCTATGTGGTGCAGCTCGCCTTCCCATGGGAGTTGGCGCATCTCGGTATCGTGAGTACCTTCAGTATTTACGGCGGATTTGCCGTGCTGGGTTTCATTCTGGTCGCCTGGCTGTTGCCCGAGACAAAAGGCAAAACCCTGGAGCATCTGGAGAAAGATTTCGGAGTCAAAAAAGAAGGAGCGAATTCCGCGGGCTCGGTACTCATATCGTCCAGCCGTAACCCCTTGTCGGAATCCGCCCGCTAGTTGGAGTGCACAATGAAGAAAGTTCGATGGGGAATTATTGGGGCGGGGCGTATAGCGCATTCATTCGCCAGTGATATGCAGTTTGTAGAAAACGGTGAGCTCGTCGCTGTGGCCGCACGCAATGGAGATTCAGCGGCTGAATTTGCCAGGCAGTATGCGATAAGGAAATCGTTCGCGGGCTATCAGGCATTGATGGACTGTGATGAAGTGGATGCCGTATACATTGCCACGCCGCACAACTTTCATTGCGCACAAACGATTGAAGTGCTCAACGCCGGCAAGGCCGTGCTGTGTGAGAAACCCCTGGTAGTCAGTGCGGCTGAGTGTGCAGAGCTTACGGCCCTGTCCAGGGACAAGGGTGTATATCTGATGGAGGGGATGTGGACCTGGTTTTTGCCGGCAATTCAGCGGGCGAAACAGTGGGTGGATCAGGGGCGTATCGGTAAAGTTCGTCATATCAAAGCTGACTTTGGATACCCGATACCCTACTCCAATGACCGCCGCGAATACGACAACCGCCTGGCCGGGGGCTGCCTGCTGGAAATGGGGATCTATCCCGTCGCCATTGCCCAGTACTTTTTGGGTGACGAACCCGATGAGCTTTCGGTGCGGTCACATCTGGCACCCAATGGCGTTGAGGATGATGTGGTGATCGTAGCGGATTACGGCGAGGGTGTCATAGCTACCCTGGCAACGTCATTCCGCTGCAAGCTACAGAACTGGGCGTATATTATCGGCGAAGAGGGCTATATCGCGATTCCAGATTTCTGGCGTGCGGACAGTTGCAGTCTTTATCAGCTGGATGAATGTATCGACAGCTATTCGGACGACCGTAAAGGACTGGGGTTCGAATACGAAATTTCCGCAGCCAGTGAAGATATCCTGGCCGGCAAGATACAGTCTGATCTGGTGACACCGGAAATATCCATGGCGTTTCAGCGAGTGATGGAACAAGTAAAAAGCCAGTTTTCTTGAGCATAACCGGTATGAGTCATAGGCCTCGATTATACCGGGTAAGTTGCCCCATCTAAAATAAGAATAGCGAGTGGCGATGCATGAAGACTTTGTTGGGAGCGCTTGGCCAGCCCATCTTCAATGGTTATGATGTATTGATTCTGACTATCTTTATCGAGTCAGTAATATTTTCCGCTTTCTATTTCTTCCACAGTCAGGTACTTATCCAGTTTTACGCCAGGTCGGCAGATGAATCAAAGAGCAAGCTGCGCCGGCGTCGCTACAGTGCGGTGGTTCTATCCGACTTTATGCTGCTGGTGGGAGTATCGGAGCTCGTTTTTCTGCTGACCTACAACGCAACCCTGTCTGGCTGGGTGGCGAATAATATAGGCATTTGGTCTTTCAGCCTGATTGCCCTGGTGTTTTTCTTTCCGGGTGCGCTGTTGTTTCGCTATGTGACATCGCTTATCTATCGGAGAAATCTGAGTCGTTACTTTTTCCTTATTCCCGTTGCCCTTTTTTTTATGGCGCTTATGGTGGATTTTCTGGGGCTGTTTGACGGGCGATTGCAGGAGATGTTCTGGCGGCCTTACGTACTCGTTGCCACCGTCGCCTTCGCGCTCAACGCCGTGCTGGCAGTGCTCACTCTTTGGCATCTTCGCCGTTATCAGAAGCAGGTTCAGCACTATTTTGGCAATCTGGATGCCGTAGACGCACGCTGGTTGGTAATCGTTACCGGTGGGTTCGGACTTATCTGGACCATGGCGTTGATACCCCCGTTTATTCCCCAGGAAGACCGCTGGCTCGTACTGCAGCAGGTCATTATCCATCTTCCCAGTGTTCTCGAGGTTATCTTGCTGACCGTAGCGATACTGTTCGGGCTCTCCCAGGGGGTGCGGATTGTTAACGTGTTTCCGGATAGAAAAACTACAGATATCCCGGAGGTTCCGCGCGAGCCGGAATTCGATAGCGCGCTGCTCACAAAGCTCGAGCACCTGATGGTGGAGGAGAACTGGTACCGACGTGCGGATATAACCGTCGACCAGTTTGCGGAGGCTGCAGGGGTGTCGGTAAAACTGGTATCCCATGCAATCAACCGGCATTTTGAGAAGAATTTCTACGAATTCGTGAACCACTATCGTATCGAAGAGATCAAGTCTCGTTTGAAGCATGAGAATCCCAGCCGGGTTCCCATTCAGAAAATTTACGAGGATGCGGGTTTTCGCAGCAAATCTTCTTTCAACACACTGTTCAGAAAGTGGGTGGGAATGACACCGAGCCAATATCGGAAAAAGTTTGGTGTGACCTCGGTGCGCCCACTTTCTACCTCGCTGTGAATCTCGGATTTTAAGTGGGAAAAAGCTTTTTCAGGTTCGAATAGACGATATGCACCAAAAATATTTATTCGAACCTGGATTGCCGCCTATTCGAACACTGCGATCAGCAACATTTGAAAGGATTGGGAGGCCGCATGTAGCCTTGATCTGCGGGTTTTCTTCTCGCTTGCCGGTAATGCGAACGCACTAAAATAATCTTCGCGCACCAAAATAAATCGAACCTTAAAATAACGATCCCAATTCCGGTTGCAATGGACTTTCCGTGTGTTTTTCTTGGCTCCGGATTTGCTCGCGCGGCAGGTTATCGGATGTCTGTGAACCTACGATGACGGAAGTATTCTTCAGCGACAGGGAGTCGAGAGTGCGCAACAAATCCTGAATGAGAGAAGCACGTGAGCGCGTGCCCTAATACCAATAGCGATAAATTCAGGGTGAACCATGAATCGAACCTCTCAATGGTCTCAATGGCGCAATCGCCGGGGGCGTTACACCGTCTCCTTCCCATCTGCGCCCGCAAGCCAATCTTTTAATGGCAAAAGGTCCCGGCTGAAACTGGCCGTTGCGGCCGCCAGTCTCGTTTCGGCCACGGCCATGCCCGCATTCTCCGCTTCCGTATGTACCCAGGATGGCAACCTGGTGTTTCAGGATGATGCTATTACCGCAAATGGCGGTGTCTGGGTCGGCGGCTACAATGACGGCAGCTGGATGTGGACTTCAGAACTGACCTGCGCTGCGGGTGAGTGTGCCAGTAATATCGTCTATAGCGGTGGTGACGTAGAGTTTCGCCTGGAAGGCCCGGGGGTTGAGGGGTACTACTCGCCTTATCCCCAGAGCAGCATGCATGCCGCTGTTGTTCCTGCAGCCTGTGATGGCTCGCCTGCACCCTCGCCGACTCCCACGCCGACACCCACCCCAACACCGAGCCCCACACCGACACCAAGCGGCAGCCTTGTGGAAGCCGAATCTGCGGCGCTGATGGGAGATGCGGAGATCTACAATGATGGCACAGCATCGGGCGGCCAGGGTGTGGCCTATATCTATACCGATGGTTCTGGCTTCCGTATCGACAACACGCCGGAGGCAGGCGGTATCCGCGTGCACTACGCTTCTGAAAATGCCGGCAAGCTCAGCGTGCGAGTAAACGGTAGCGATGCCGGCGATCTGGTGTTTACCACTACCGGTGCCTGGGGTGGCAATTATGCGACCGCGAGCTTGAATGTGGCTCTCGCTGCGGGCGATGCGCTGGAAATCCTGTTCGAAGACGGCGACTCGGCGATGAACATCGACTACATCGAGTTCACCGATACGGGTGAACCGAGCCCGGAGCCCACGCCTGAGCCGACCCCGGAACCCACGCCAGAACCCACCCCGGAACCGACCCCCGAGCCCACGCCGGAGCCTACTCCCGAACCCACGCCCGAACCGACTCCGGAGCCAACTCCGACGCCGAGCTGCGAAGGGCCGAGCGCAGACGCGGGTGCGCAATTTGGTGATGGCTTTGAAGCGGGCCTGACGACGAGCGGCATCGCCTATCACTCCGAAAAAGCCGGTGTCAGTCGCGGCTTTGCCATCTGGGGTCTGCAGGGCAGTGCACCGAATCAGGCCGGTAACCAGGTGCTGCACACTACCGCCGATGGCAACAGCTATTACCGCTACGAAACCGATCTGGGTGCTATCGACCCGGAAACTACCTACACCCTGGAAATGCGCCTGGAAGGCGGCGAATTCGGCGGTGGCCAGTGTATTTCCCAGATTACCGTCAAGCCCGGTGAGGGTGTTACCGATGCGGTCTGTTACGACGCCGGCAGTGGCGGCGATGAACCGGTAACGCCACCGGCACCCGAGCCGACGGTAGGTATGGTAGTGACCGATGGCGACGCAGGCCTTGCGCGACTTGTTGGCGGTGAGGCAACCGGGCGCGAGGGCTATGCCCTGTACACCTTCCTCAATGACAGTGACAACGTCAGCAACTGTGTCGACGGCTGTGAAACCAGCTGGCCAAAAGTGATTGTTGCCGACCCGGAGGACCTGGTTGGTGCTGGTGGTGTGACCGGTAGTTTCGGCACCATCGAGCGCTCCTATACCGAGGAAGACGAGTGCGGTAACACCGTGCAGGTGACCGATTACCAGGTCACCTACAACGGACAGCCGCTGTACTTCTATGCCGGAGACAACAGCCCCGGTGACACCAACGGTACCCAGTTCAGCACCTGGGAACTTGCCGATGCGCAGTTGATTCCCCAGCTGCCGCTGGTGAAACACCCTGCCCCCGCTTTGAAAACCGCGGTCAACGGCCTGCAGCCGCGGGTCATGGGTATGGCGATCGATATCGAGGGGCGCAACCTGACCTGGCGACCCGGCCACACGCCGGATCTTAGCGGTGGTCTGATTGCGCAGTTCTCGCCCTGGGGTGGTGATGGCTATCCGCGCTCCGCCAAGGACCCTAACCTGCAGTTGTGGTGTTCCAACAACCAGATCCAGTTCCATAAGGCAGATATACCCGGAACCCTGGCTGGTCCCTACAGTACGGAAATTCCCGGGGCCTGTTACGGCAAGTTCTACTATTTTTTACGCTACCGCATTTACGGCACGGTGAATGCCGAGCCGGAAGACAACTGGGTCTATACCGCGCTGTTTGAGTACGACGAGAACGACCCGGATGATCGTATCGATCCCCGCGACCGCCCGACCAGGACTTACACCAGTGCCAACTGGCAGCGCCATGGTCACCCGCATTCACGGGACCGCCCGGAAGAGTTTGTGTCCGTCGATGCTACGCCCTACAACAACTCGCTGACCTCGGGTCTCGAGCGCTACACCACCACCTTTGTGGACGGTGAAGGGGAATTTGCGATCCAGCCCCACGCGAGCACCGGGCCGCTGCGCATCGAGGCGTTCGAGTGGGGTGCCGGTAACTGTCAGGGGCCGCAGTACATCGTCAACAGCTATCCGCTGCCGGCGAACAGTTTCGACTACGGCCAGATCATCAGCTGGGAAGCCACTTTCCCCACTGCCCAGAACAATTTCCCGGGCGGCACCTCGATCAGTTCCCAGGTGTACAACACCATGCAGAACACCACGCTGGGGCAGGGCTTCACCACCGCTACCGGTGACCCGCGCTTGAACCTGGCCGGTCCTGCGGGTGTGCGGATGGTGCACTCCAATGGTTGTAACCCGGTGGAAGGCGAAGAGCGTAACGCGCGTTTTACCCAGCAGCTGACCACGGTACAGACCGCCGAGGATGTGGATGACTTTATCTGGGGCCATCACGCGTTTCACGGGGTGCCACAGGTAACCGGCGGCAAGCCGAACGCGTCCGGATTCGCCGGCAGTACAGCGATCAAGGATGTGAACGGCATCGTCATCAAGGATGCGGGTGAGGGCTCCTGTGGCGACTGTCACTTCCGCGACGGTCGCTCGGATTTCGTGGTGCAGACTGCGAAAGGCCCACTGCTGGCACCGCCTACCTTCGGTGTCGGTTTGCTGGAGTGGATTGCCGGTGCCGAGACCGGGCTGACCTGGGATGGCTCCGTCGCCACCGTGCGCGAACAGGCGGAGAACGCGCTATTGGCCGACCTGGGCCTGACCCCGTCGGATATCGGTGCGAAGACCTTTGACCAGGTGGTGAAGTACACAGAGACCCTGCACGTACCGGTGCGCGATTACGATACCTATGTGGATCCGCAGGTGGCAGACGGTGAGGTTGCTTTCCATGAAGCGGGTTGTGCCGGCTGTCACCAGCCGACCCAGAAAACCCGCAGCGATGCACCGGAGTGGGCTCGGAACCTTTCAATTCGCCCCTACACCGACATGAAGCTGTGGGATGTGGGCACCGGTGGCGATTTCCGCACTCCGGCACTGTGGGCTATCGGCCAGAACATCGAGCTGCTGGAGCGCAATGGCAAGAACACACTGTTCATGCACGACGGTCGCGCCACCTCTCTTGAGGATGCGATTGACGCGCACGGCAATGGCTCGGTGCCGGCGCTCACCGCTGAAGAGAAAGCGAACATAGTGCGCTTCCTGCGCTCTCTGTAAGCGAACTATTTCTGTTCCCCCCAAACGTAGTGGCCCCGGATGTTTGTAGTCGGGGCCTCTATTCCAAAGTCCGATAAAAACCTAAGAAAAGGCAAAGCGAAGATGAAGCGATTAAAGCAGCGCAAAATGCTGGCGACGGCGATCGCCTGTACATTGGTCGGGTGTGGTTCCGGTCTGGCGTCCCAGGGCGTTGAAGCCGCATCCGTGTGTACCGAAAACGGCAACCTGGTATTCAACGATTCCAATATTACCGCCGGCGGCACCGTATGGATTGCCGGGTACAACGACGGCCAGTGGATATGGAACTCGGACTCCAGCTGTGTACCAGGGCAGTGCGTGAGCACTATCAGTTACAGCGGTGGCGAAGTGGAGTTCCGTCTCGAGGGCCCCGGGGTAGACGGTTACTATTCGCCGGCAGAGTACGGAGAAATGCATCCGGCGACGACACCGGACTCGTGTACCGGTGCACCGGCGCCCACACCGACTCCCACGCCAAGCCCGACACCCACACCTACCCCAACACCGTCTCCGACACCCAGCCCGAGTCCATCGCCCACACCGTCGATCACCAAACTGGAGGCGGAAAGTGGCAGCCTGTCCGGCGTGGCGGAAATTTACAATGACGGCGCTGCATCCGGTGGTGCCGGCGTTGCCTACATCTATGAAAGCGGTGCGGGTTTCAGCCTGAGCAATGTGCCAGCTTCCAATGCGCTGACCGTTTACTTTGCCTCCCAGAACAGCGGTCGTGTATCGCTGAAAATCAATGGCAGTGATGCGGGTGATATACCGTTCAGTGCTACCGGCGGTTGGACCGGCAACTATGCATCGGTTACACATCAGGTCGAAATTCCAGAGGGTGCGACCGTTGCACTGGTATTTGAAAATGGCGACGCAGCGATGAACGTCGACTATATCGAGTTCAGCAGTAGCAGCTCCTCGCCGGAACCGACGCCCACGCCAACCCCGACGCCGACACCAACGCCTACACCGACTCCCAGCGCGGGCAAACCGGTGATCCCGGCGGACGGTCAGCGCTACTTTATCGTCGGCCAGGACAAGGCGTCTATCGAGGGTTACATGGCGCAATCCGACCTGCCTTCCCCGAGCGGTTTCACCATGTACACCACCCTGTCTCGCGGTGAGTCCAACTACGATGGCAGCTACTGCTTCAAGGGGCTGGACGGATTGAAGAGCGTGGGCAACTACTATTCCAACTCCGCCAGCGGCTGCTTTGATAATGGCTATCGCCAGAATCACTGGGGCTCCGGTGAGATGAATATCGAGTGGTTGATCAATGCTTACAGCCCGGAAGTGGTTTCCATCGGTCTGTGGTGCCCGAGTAACGACCGTATGCCCTCCCTCTATAATGGCGGTGCCTACGACGATCTGCTCACAGAGCTGGCGGATTTCTTTAATGCCCACGGCGATACCCGATTCCTGCTGCGCACCTGTTACGAGTTCAACGGCGATGCGGGCGGCTGGTCCGATGTGAATTTCCGTGAGACGTTTAAATATGTGCGTACTTTCCTGGATGGCCACGGTGTAGGAAACGTCGCTCATGTCTGGCAATCCGACTCCTTCCATGGCACCGGTCGAACGACTGCAACCCTGGGCAATACCGAGCAGGGCTACTGGCCCGGAAAACAGTATGTGGACTGGGTGGGTTCCTCACAGTTTGATTCGGATGTCGGGGAAGAAGCGGCGATAGCGGAAGCCGAAGGCTTACCGCATTTTATCGCCGAAGCCACGCCACACGGAGCGTTGTTCCACCAGTACGATTTCAAACTGCCGTTCAACGGCACCGGTAGCAGCCCCGACGGCAGTGTGACCCTGCACAACGACCTGCAGTGGTTCAATAACAAGCTGGCTGAAGTCGAACGCACGTCTACCAAAGCCTGGCACTACATCAACGCCGATTGGAGCAGTCAGCCGCAGTGGGCGAATGCACAGGATCAGGCCGGACAGAACTACTTCAAGTACTCTGATACACGTGTGCAGATTGACGCGAATATCAAAGCGCACTTCAAGTCACTGGTGACCGGGCAAAACGGATTTATCCTGGGAGACTGATTGAGGCTGAAACGCCGGCGTCTTGCCTGCCTGTGGGTGGGCGCCGGCGTTGTGTATTGACAGTAGAGCAAGCGAAAAGAAAGAATTAGTTGTGCTGCAGAGCAGAGAGCCGTACAAAAATTAACGCAAAACCCAGAAAAACAATAAAAGAGGTTTAGCCAGATGATTACCGAATTTGATACCAGCTGGCGTAACTGGATCGAGACCAACGTGGGCCGTGGCTGCAATCCGGGTGAGTTATACCGGATACTGGTGGCGAATAATTTCTGTCCCGACCTCACCGCCCGCACCCTCAACTATTGGCCGGTTAACCCTTCTCAGGCATCCCGCACCGTCCCCCGCAGTGATGATTTTTTGCCGACCATGGGCGAAGCCCTGGCTGCCGGGGTAATACCGCGTGGAGCCCGCCAGATCGATACCGATGGACGTCTGCAACTGTATTTCCTGGAAAACTTCCTGTCTGTGGATGAGTGTGCCGGGATCATCAACCTGGTGCGTCCCAAGTTGCGACCTTCCACTACCACCAACGAACAGGACCGATACCGCGGATACCGCACCAGCAGCACATGCGATCTCGGTTTGATCAGCGATCCCGCAATTGCCGAGCTGGATACCCGGATCTGCCGAACCCTGGGAATCAACCCGGCATATTCAGAATCCATCCAGGCCCAGTGGTACAGGCAGGGACAGCAGTTCAAGCCGCATACGGACTACTTTGAGCCGGGCAGCGGCGAGTATCGTCGCTATGCAGCGCTGCGCGGACAGCGCACTTGGACGTTTATGATTTATCTGAATGCGGGCTGTGACGGCGGTGAGACCCGCTTTACCCGTTTGGATAAAGGGTTTGCACCGCAAGCCGGCAGCGCGGTGATCTGGAATAGCCTGAAGCAGGATGGGCGGCCAAATCCGGATAGCTTACATTGTGGGATGCCGGTCACCCGCGGGGAAAAGGTGATTATCACCAAGTGGTTTCGCGCGCGGGGAGAAGGAGAGCAGCTTGTCCGTGAGCGCGACCCGAAAATCACCTGAGTCGCGGACAAGCTGTGGAGCGTCAAACTGCGAGTAAGCGATCCTCGATAACTTCGCTGGTGGAAAACTGATAGCGCATATTCCGATATACACAGATATCCGTAATGTCTTCCGGTGTCCCCATGGACGCACAGCGGTAATTTGTGGATACCCGGTACTTGCCGCTCACTGGTAGCACCCTGTGCCAGGTGTGGCCGTGGAGGAGAACCAGGGTACCTTTGCTGGGTTTTAACACCACCTGGTCGGAGAAATCTTCATCCACCGGACCCACCGAGATGGTGCCGCGCTTGTGGGACGCGGGAACCACCAGCGTCTGTCCGCCGATTTCGTCGGTAATATCGGCGGTATAAATCAGTCGATTGACATTGAACAGGTTGGGATTGTCGGTGCGGCAGTCCTGGTGCCACGCCTGGCCCTTGGTACCCTGGCGGGAGAACATCACCATGCTGTACTGGGAGTACCAGCCTGTACCGAGAATTTCTTCGGTGAGAGCCTGCAGGCGTGCATCCTGTTCTGCGATATCGAATGCTGCACAGCCCTCGCGCTGGGGGAACCAGGGGATAACCTGGGTTGCGGACTTCTCCAGAAACTCGTCGTTGTGGACAAACTCGGGGTTTTCACCGAAGTGGTCGAGAATCAGCCCCTGGTATTGATCCATCAGCGCCGCGGGAAAGAAATCCTCCAGCACCAGATAGCCCTGATCCCAGAATTGCTTTGCCAATAGTTGGGTGTCCATTGTTCGATAACCTCGCTCGTACGAAACTCTATTTGCTTCTGCTTATTGTTAAGGGTTCGAGTGATCCCGGAGCATCACTGGACTGCGTCCGCTTGTGCCAGATCTTGATTCGGCTGCGCAGTTTTACTTTCGTTACCCAGCGGCTGGTATTTGAAGTGGGCGAAGTCCGCATGGATTCCACCTTCACTTACATCGCAGGCGAAGATGCCCACCATGCTGCCAGTGAACTTGAAGATCAGATTCCCGTACTCGTCGGAGAGTGGTGTGCTGTTCAGACGCGGGCCGATATTGGCCCAGTGACGGCCATCGGCTGAATAGCTGAATTGATACCACTGGGTGTCCAGGGTAACGCGAAGGTAGAGCGGCGCATCACTTTCGATACGCGCCGTATCGCCCGCTTGGCCGCTGCCCCCGGGTTCGCGGTATTCGCCGGCGACTGAAGCGCACACCTGTACGGTTTTATCGCCATTGTCATCGCGGCTGATTTTCAGAAAGTAATAGTTACTGTTGTCGTAATACACCACCAGACCGGCCATGTGCATGGGCGACTCCGGGTGGAAGTCCATCAGTATTTCCGCGCGCATCTTGTGGTGCTCGATACGTCGCGCCAGCAGGCTCTGATCAAACCGGGAAGACAGATAGTGGCGACCCTTCATTCTCAGGCTGCCGGGCTTCGCATTCAGTGTGCACCAGGTTTCCTCTGCGGGCTCACGCAACGTCTGCCACTGGGGCGAGAGTGTATCGCCGGTAAAATCATCGCCGGCCGATTGCTCGGGCCAGGGATGGGGGGCGAGGTCCGGTGCCGCCACACGAAATTCCGGTGCGTTGCCGCCATTGGCAAGCCACGGCCAGCCGTCTCGCCAGAGGATTTTCTGAATGCCGGTTTCCCGCCCGAGAATGGAAAAGCCGGTCGCGTACCTGGGGCCGTAGGAATACGCTTCGGGGTCGTACACAGGGCGCCCACACAGATGAGTGAGATACCACTCGCCGCTTGGCGTATCGACGAAAAACCCGTGGCCCGCGCGTTGTAAGGGATTTTCTTCCTGGAAGCGGGAGCTGAGTACATATTTCTGGGGGTGGAGTTCATAAGGGCCAGTAAGACTTCTGGAACGACAAACAGTAACCGCATGGTTCCACTCGGTTCCGCCTTCGGCAGTGACCAGGTAATAGAAACCGTCCTTTTTCAGAATCTGCGGCCCTTCGGTACAACCGAGTTCGGTGCCGGAAAAAATGCCAATGCGCTCACCGGCAAGCCTCCCTTTTTCCGTATCAAATTCCTGCACGGTGATACTGCCGAAATTGTTGTATCCGGCGCGCCCATCCCAGGTCATGTTTACCACCCACTTGCGGCCGTCGTCATCGTGAAACAGGGCTGGATCAAATCCTGAACCACCAATGGGGGTAGGGTCACTCCAGGGGCCGGCAATATCTTCAGCGGTCACCACATAGCAGGGTGTACTCATCCAGGCACCACCTCGGCTGTTATGGGTGCAGGAAAAGGTTATCCAGAACTTACCGTCGGCATGACTCAGCGCCGGCGCCCATACCCCATCGGAATTATTGAAACCGCGCATGTCGATCTGGTCGCGTCGGGTAAGCACGTGGCCCACAAGACGCCAGTTCACCAGGTCCCTGGAATGGTGGATGCGGATCCCCGGAAACCATTCAAAGGTAGAGGTCGCGATATAGAAATCTTCGCCCACGCGGATGACGCTCGGATCGGGATTGAAACCCGGAAGAATGGGGTTCTGAATAAATTGCGTCACCGCTTACTCCGTAGACTTTATCGTTCTTTGCAGTATGATATTGATATGAACTGCTTATATATGTAAGCAAATTACCAATAAATATAAAAATATTGCTCTTTTGCAAATTGAAGAGCATTTAGCGCGATTGAGAGCGAGGAAAACTGAGATGAACAGTGCCCTCTTGTACGAAAATATCGAGCTGCCTCAGGGGCAGACGGTAAAATCCGCCTACTACCAGTTTTCACCCCAGGACCGGTGCGATATCGCGCCGCATTTTCACATGATGTTCGAGGTGATGTTGTTCGTGAAGGGGGCGGGGAAAATATTTCTGGATGGGGATGAATTTCCCATCGAAGACGGAACATTGCTCTACCTTCCTTCCCTTTCCGTGCACGAAATGGTGATGGAATTTGGCGAGCAGGAATTTTTTCTGTTGCAGTTCGAACCGCAGGTGATGGACGAGTTATCGCTCGGCTACACAGCGCAGGATATGCCCAGTGCAATCTGTCGCCTGCAGGAAAATATGTTGCAGCGGCTGACCATGATGTTGCATTGGTGTTGCGAGGTAAACAGCAATCCGGAACAGCTGCTGATTCGCAACCGGGTTTTGCAGTTGCTGCTGGTGCAGGTGGAGCAAGTTGTTATTCGCGAAGACGCAGCCGATGTTTCGCGCTCTACCGGGCTCGGGCGGCTGGAACCGGTGCTGAAATATTTCCAGGACAGCAGCAAGCTGTCGCTCACCCTGGATCAGGCAGCAGAACTCTGCGATATCTCACGCAGCCATTTCTCCCGCTTATTTCACTCCACACTGAATATCCGTTATCAGGACTTCCTGCTGAAGAGGAAGCTGCAGCACGCGGTGCAATTGCTATCTACCAGCAAACTGCGTATCGCCGATATCGCCTTTCAGTGCGAGTTCAGCGATAGCGCGCATTTTTGCAGCAAGTTCAAACGTGTGTTCGGCGTTACTCCGCAGGCGTTCAGGAAAACAACGGTGGAGAGCCTGTAGCCATGAGTGCTCCGCGTACCTCCCGTAACCAAAACCGCTTTGAATTAACCTTGCAACCCGATTCGCCGCTGCTGAAAAAAGAGTTTATTTTCGGTGTGGCGACCGCCGCTTTTCAGATCGAGGGTGCATCGGATGTCGATGGTCGTGTACCCAGTATCTGGGATACCTTTTGCAAGGAACCGGGCCGGGTGGCCAATGGTGATGACGGCAGCCGTGCCTGCGACAATTATTTCCTGTGGGAGGAAGATCTCGCCCTGGTCCAGGATCTGGGAGTGGACGCTTATCGCTTTTCCATCGCCTGGCCGCGGGTGATTACCGATACACGGGGGGCGATCAATCAGGCGGCGATCGATCATTACCGGCGTCAGCTCAACTACCTCAATGAGCGGGGTATCAAGCCCTACGTCACCCTGTACCACTGGGACTTGCCGCAATACCTGCAGGATCGCGGCGGCTGGCTGAACCGGGAAACTGCCTATGCGTTTGCGTACTACGCGGATGTGGTCAGCCGGGCGTTTGGTGATCAGGTTGTTTCCTATTCGACCTTAAACGAACCCTGGTGCAGCGCCTTTTTGGGCTACCTGCATGGAATACACGCACCGGGCGAACGCAATCGCAAGCATGCTTACCAGGCCGCGCATCACCTGCTGCTTGCCCATGGTCTCGCGCTTCCCAAGCTGCGTGCCAATGCACCGCTGGCTGAAGTGGGGATTGTTCTGAATATTTCCCCGTCGGACCCGATCGAGAACTCCCTCGCCGACCAAAACGCCTGCGCGCTGGCAGATATGGAAAATCGTGACCTTTTCCTGCAGCCATTGCTCGAAGGCACCTACCCAGAGCCGGTTCTCAATCGACACCCGGACTGCGTACCTCTGGTGCTGCCGGGGGATATGGTGCTTATCCAGGCCGGCCTGGATTTTATCGGCCTGAATTACTACACCCGCAATCAGGTGAAGGCGGCCGACGGTAGTGCCGGATATGAGGTGTCACCTTACCGTGGCACAGATGCGACCGCGATGGGATGGGAAATCTACCCCCAGGGGCTAACGCGTACGCTGCAGCATCTTGCCAGCCATCCTCGTTGCCCGCCCCTGTATGTGACAGAAAACGGCATGGCAGCGGATGACCAGATACGGAACGGTGTGGTGGATGATGCGGTGCGCGTTGCTTACCTGCAGGCACACCTGAACGCGGCGGAGGATGCGATTGCATCGGGCGTTGACCTGCGCGGTTATTTTGCCTGGAGCCTGCTGGATAACTTCGAGTGGGCGGAGGGCTACGACAAACGCTTCGGGCTTTTCCACGTGGACTATATGAGTCAGCAGAGAACACCGAAGGCAAGTGCCCAGGCGTTGAAGCAATTGATGTCTCTGCGACGTAACCGCTAGATACGACTGTTAGCCGCAGACGATGCAGATTAAATAAATATAAAGGTGAGGTGTGAGATGGGCGGAAATGTTGGGCAGCCGACAGGGCGCTTAACCCTGAAAGAAAAGTTGGGTTACGGGCTCGGCGATACCGCCAGCAATATCGTATTTCAGGTGGTCATCAATTTCATGATGATTTTCTATACGGATGTTTTCGGTATTTCCGCCGCTGCCGTAGGTACCCTGATGCTGGCGGTCAGGCTGTTCGATGCAGTGACCGACCCGGTAATGGGCGGGCTGGCGGATCGCACTCGCAGCCGCTGGGGGCGCTATCGCCCGTGGCTGTTGTTTGCGGCACTTCCCTATGGCGGCCTCGCGGTACTGGCATTTAGCACGCCGGATTTATCCGATAACGGCAAGCTGATCTATGCCTACATCACCTACGCCGCATTGATGACCGTGTACACCATTATCAATATTCCCTATTCCGCACTCGGTGGTGTTATCACCGGAGACCCCAGGGAGCGTGCTTCGGTGCAGTCATACCGCTTTGCGATGGCGATGGTGGGTGGTGCCATCGTGACCGCGCTGACCATGCCCCTGGTGCATCATTTTTCTGGCGGTGTCGACGGAGATCTGGCGCGCGGCTATCAGATAACCTTGGGGCTGCTGTCTGCAATCGCAGTGGTGTGTTTCATGGTTTGCTTCTGGACCACCCGCGAACGGGTACAGGAGGAAGCGGGAGCACAAAAGCAATCCATCGCCGCGGACCTGTTTCTGCTGCTGGCAAATCGCCAGTGGCTGATCATCGCGGGAATCACGTTTTTCCTGCTGGTGCTGGTCGCCGTACGCAGTGCAGTCACGCCTTACTACGTTAAGTATTTTCTCGACCGCGAAGAGCTGGTGAGCCAGTTCATTACCGCCGGCATGATGGCGGCAGTAGCCGGCGCCTTGCTTACCAACTTCCTCACCAAATATCTGTGCAAGGTCCGTCTGTTCCAGCTGGCCAATATTGGTGTGGTCCTGTTTCATCTGCTGCTATTCATTGTGCCCGGGGACCAATTGGTGCTCGCGTTTGCTGCTTTCATGCTGGCCAATTTCTGCCAGATGATTGTGGTTCCCCTGATGTTTTCCATGGTGCCGGATACGGTCGACTACGGTGCCCGCCAAGGCGGTAACAAGAATATGGCGATGGCGTTCTCTGCCCACTTGCTGGTGATCAAGCTGGGCCTGGCGATCGGTGGCGCCATGACCGGTTGGCTGCTGGCTTACTACGGCTACGAGGCGAACCAGGCGCAGACCGCGCAGGCGCTCACCGGGATTGTGGTACTGGTGGCATTGCTGCCGGCCGTCTGTGGCCTCGCCAACGGCGTTATCATCAGATTCTATCGGCTGAGCAGTGCCGAAATGCGCAGGCTGCATCAGCAGGCAGCGGCGGATACTGAATGCCCTGCCAGAAAAAATACGGTTGCACAAAAAAGCGATGGCAAAGGTGGCAACGAAGGGAATGCCCCCTCCGCTACCTGAAAAAGCCGTGATCAATAAAAGGACTTGCAAATGACCGCCACAGAAAAATGTGAAACTAAAAATCTGCAAAGCACCGCGTTCACCAGCGTGACCGCCATTGCTGCGGCTATTGCGTTCAGCGCCGGTATCAGCACCGGTGCCTGGGCGTGGATGTCGAAACCGCCCCAGCAGACGACCGCCATATCCAAGTTTGAACCGGTAGATGAGCGGGTACTCGTTGTAGCGGGGCAGAACCTCGCAGCAACGAAGGCCTACTATCAACTGGCGGAAAACAATCTCGTGCCCAGGCCCGCCGGATTTACCGATTATGTTTCCTATCAGGTAGGTAACCGCTATCCAAAGGTGGCTCCGGAGTACCCCAGGAAGTATCGCGGTAACGATGGCTTGCTGGAGAGCACCAACTGGGGTAGCGGCGAGCAGTGCACGGACTGTTTGTTGCACGAGCCTGAATTTGACGAGGCGGTGGTCGCTATCGGCCTGTATATCGCGGGCCCCCTTGGGGAAAAGGGCGAAGGTGGTGGTGAAGTGTGTACCGGAGAGGAGCACTGCAACACGGCGCGTATTGCTCGCGGTGAGTTTGATTACCTGCTCGATGACTTTGCGAGCTGGTTGAACGCGCTGGGTGAGCGTCCGGTATTTTTGCGTGTGGGCTACGAGTTTGATGGTCCCTGGAATGGCTACGATGCGCAGCAGTACAAGGCGGCTTTCAAGTATATCCGTCGTTATCTGGAAAAAAAGGGTGTGGATAACGTTGCCTATGTGATGCAGTCCTACGGCTACGCGAGCTACGAAACCCTGCAAGAGTTTTATCCCCAGGCAGATGGGGAAGGACCCTATGTGGACTGGATCGGTTATTCCTATTTCACCAACAGCAATGAAAAGGTGGGACTGGAAGAGCGCCGGTTTGCGCGGGAGCACGGCCTGAAAGTGTTCATTGCCGAAGTGACGCCGCACACCGGGGAATGCACGGATCAAATCGACCTGGCCGAGCAACCCGAGCGGGCAAAACAGTGGATCAGCACCTTCGACCAGCATGTGCGCGACCACCGCGATGTTGTGCGGGCTATTTCCTATATCAATGCCCGTTGGAACGACAGTGAATACTCGCCGATGTGGAGCCAGCAACTAGACCAGAACTGTCCCGGATATTTTGCCGAGTCCAATGCGCGCCTGAACGACAACCTGGATGTGGCTGCCTTCTGGGGCAAAACCATTTCCGCACCCCTCTACCTCAATGGCGAAGAGAACCTGTATCGTAAGCTACGCCGTTGAATCGTCCTGTCTTCCATTCCCAATAAATAACAGCAGATAAAAAAGGCCCGCAGTTGCGGGCCTGAAGTGAGAGTCATCTGACGTTTCGTTGACATCAATCATTCCTAAATATTGGCAGAGAACGTAGCGAGCGGGTGGTTGGTGGT
>NZ_LZDE01000264.1 GCF_002009015.1 Microbulbifer mangrovi
GTGGCTGGTACGACGCCGGTGACCACGTCAAGTTCGGTTTTCCGATGGCCGCCAGCGCCACCATGTTGGCCTGGGGCGTGGTGGAGAACCGAGAAGCCTACGCGCAGACTGGCCAGCTGGAACATATCCAGAATAACCTGCGCTTTGTCGCCGATTATTTTGTCAAAGCGCACACCGCACCCAATGAACTCTGGGGACAGGTGGGTAATGGCGGTGCCGATCACGCCTGGTGGGGTTCGGCGGAGGTGATGCCGATGGCGCGCCCTTCCTACAAGGTGGATGCGAGCTGTCCCGGGTCAGACCTGGCCGGTGAGACCGCGGCGGCGCTGGCAGCAATGGCAATGGTATTCGAGCCAACAGATTCAGCCTATGCCAATAATCTGTTGCAGCACGCGGAGCAGCTTTACAGCTTTGCAGACAATTACCGCGGCAAGTACAGTGACTGCATCACCGATGCCACCAGTTACTATAACTCCTGGAGTGGCTATAACGACGAACTGGTGTGGGGTGCAGCGTGGCTGTATCGCGCGACCGGCAATCAAGCCTACCTCGACAAGGCCAACAACTACTACGACAACTTATCCACAGAGCAGCAATCCACCACCCGATCCTACAAGTGGACCCACGCCTGGGATGACAAGAGTTATGGCAGTTACGTGTTGATGTCACAACTCACGGACAATCCCCAGTATCGTGCCGATGCAGAGCGCTGGCTGGATTTCTGGACGACCGGCTACAACGGCAATCGGGTTTCCTATACTCCAGGCGGCCTCGCGCACCTTGACCAGTGGGGCGCGGCCCGCTACACATCCAATACTTCGTTTATCGCGCTGATCTATTCGGATTACCTGAACAGCAAGGATCCAGGCAATCCCCGGGCACAAACCTATTACGATTTTGCCGTAGGGCAGATGGAATATCTGCTGGGCGACAACCCGATGAATATGAGTTACCAGATCGGTTACGGTCTAATCTCTCCGACCTCCCCCCATCATCGCACTGCGCACGGTTCCTGGAACGACAGCCTTTCCGACCCTGTGGATAACCGGCACACCCTGGTCGGTGCACTGGTCGGAGGCCCGGATACCAGTGACAACTTCCAGAATGACCGAGGCGATTATGTGCTGAACGAAGTCGCCACCGATTACAACGCGGGCTTCACAGGAGCACTGGCAAGGTTGTGGCTCGACTTCGGTGGCAACCCGATACCCGAAGACAGTTTTCCAGCGCCGGAAAACCGCGACACAGAATTTTTTGTCGACGCCAAACTGAATTCCAGTGGCCCGCGCCATACGGAAATCAGCGCGCGGCCGCACAATCGCAGCGCCTGGCCGGCGCGGCTCACCGATAACCTGAGCCTGCGCTACTGGATCGATATTTCCGAACTGGTGGATGCGGGCTATTCCGCCAGCAACCTGCAGCTCTCCAGCGCCTACAGCCAGGCCAGCGGCTTCAGCGGACCGCACCCGTGGGGCGATCCCGCAGATAATATTTACTATGTCGAAGTCTCGTTCGCCGGTGTGGATATCTATCCCGGCGGTCAGTCGGAGAGTAAGAAGGAGGTCCAGTTCCGGGTGGCGGTTCCCGAGGGTTTGCCCTGGGATCCAAACAACGATCCATCCTGGGACAACTACGGCAGCAGCCGCGAGCAGGCCCCGCTAATCGCACTGTATGACGACGGCAATCTGATCTGGGGGCAGGAACCCGGCGAAGGCTGTGGTGGTGATTCCGGTATCAACTGCGCACCGACCGCGAACGATGTGAATGTCCAGACCGGCTTTGAATCCCAGGTAATGGTGACCCTGTCCGGTACAGACAGCGACGGCAGCATTACCGCGTACAACGTCGAAACAAGCCCGGCCAATGGCAGCCTGAGTGGCAGCGGTTCCGAGTTACTGTACACACCGGACGCCGGTTTCTTTGGCAGTGACGATTTCACTTACAGTGTTACCGACAACGGCGGTGCAGTCTCCCCCGCTGCGACGGTAACCATTAATGTGGAATCCCCACCCCTCCCCGCGGTAAGCATCACTTCGCCATCCAATGGCAGCACCTTCGCGGAAGGCCAGGACATTACCGTGCAGTACACCCTGCAGTTTGCAGACGGCGTCAACCTGTACCTCGATGGCCTACTAACCACAAGCGGCAGCGGTGCCACCGATCTGATAATCCCCGCCCCCGCTCTGGGCAATCACCAGATTGAACTGCGCGCAGTAGAGGATGGTGCGGAGCTGACTGCGGCCGACAGTATTTCCATTACCGTGGAGGCTGAATCCAGCGGCGGTGGCGATGGAGTAACCTGTGAAGCTATCAGCGCAGATACCTGGAATAACGGCTTTGTACTTAACAACGTCACCGTAACCAATGATGGCAATGAAGCCGTACAGAGCTGGGAAATCACCCTCACCTTTGCAGAGCCCATCACTCTGGTGAATGGCTGGAGCGGTGAATTCAGCCTGTCGCCGGACGGTCGTGAGGTATCGGTATCCAACGCGCCGTGGAATGGCGGGCTGCAACCAGGCGGTTCTACCGTGCTCGGGTTCCAAGGTGGCCACAGTGGCAGCTTTTCACTCCCGGAGTGCAGTAGCCACTAACCTCCTTGCCTTACCCACTTGAATATCCAAAACCCCACCACGCCCCCACAAGGCGTGGTGGGGTTATACAGCGCAATTCTTAACCACCAGCCTGAACGCCGTTGGGCCGAGCGTCCTGCTCACCAGTGGTTACCAGCTGTTCCCGCCTTTAAAGAGCCAGTCTTTGGCCGCTTTTCGTTGAATGGAAAACGAGAATTCGGATAAAAAGTACCATCGACTCATGTGGTATAACGTACCCATGGTGATCAACAGGAGCAGGCAGCTATCCGGCTACAGGTGTATCCAGCAGCAATGCTAAAGCGATCATTTTCAGGGGAAGCGATAACAATCCATAGGGAGAGTCGATGCCGTTCGATCTTTTTAAGCGCGTTTCAAAGGCGCCAACCAATCCCAAAGGCAATCCGCGCAAACGCAACTTCGATGTTGCCGACCTCTATCAAGGTCCACTTCAAAGTGAATTCGACACAACAGGACCAGGCGTCGCGCTCGACGAAAAGCTGCGCCAGGCATATTTCTGGATCGTCAACTCAGCGATTATTAGCCCTCACTACGATATCGAATACAACGATACACCTCCCCATAGCTTCATCGTTGGCGATAGCAAGCGCCGACTCACCCTCCCATCCGCACAAAGCTATTCCAGCTATGTGCTGCTGCCACTACTGACTTTCGCCACCCGACGCAAATGCCTGTTTGTCGGGGGGCCAGGACGGGGCAAGACCGCAAGCGCAATTTTGATGGGCGTACTGGCTGGCTACCCCGTCAAAGAAGTGCGTAGAGCCATGCAGCACGGTCACCCGCAAATGACAATTGCTGACTTACTTGGCAACCCGCTCCCGGCCGATCTGGTCGGCGCACAGCGCATGGAAGATATTCGCATTGCCTGGCGAAACTGGCTCGGTATGCGAGTGAAAATCATTGATGAATACAACCGTATACCTACCCGAACCCAAAGTGCTCTGCTGACGGTGATGGGGGACAATTATGCTGAAGTATTGAATCACGTGTACGAGTGCCCGGATTCAGCCTGGTACCTGACCGCAAATGACGATCAAGGCGGTGGTACCTACCAGGTAATTGAAGCGCTCCGAGACCGTATTGATGTCATCGTACAGGCATTGGCATTCAATCCACGTTTTCTGGGTGATCTTCTGGTGCGCATCGAAGAGGGCATCCGCCCGGAGGAGCTGGTGCCGAAGGAGATCGTGTTTAGCGAAGCGGAAATTGACCAGATCAACAAAGAGATCCTGCAAGTGGAGTTGCCGGCTCCACTGCGCCGACGTCTGGAATTTTTCACCAGTCAGTTTGAGCTGTCAGAAACTGCCGGCGCGCAATTTGAGTACATGACCAAGGACACCGCGCGATTGTCAGCGGTCGATTGGGCACAGCTGGTTGCATCGGACAACGGGCGTGATCGCCTTAAGGATCTGGGCTGCCAGACCCTGAATGGGCTCTCGGTTCGCAACCTGATGACCGTACTCATCTACGCCAAGGCGCTCGCCTACTTTCGCGGCAACAGTACGGTGGAACTGGAAGACCTACGTCAAATCTTGCCCTTCGTACTCAACGACAAACTGCGCCCTGACCTCGATGCCCCCTTCTTTTCCCAACCCCAGAACGCAGCCTATCGCAGCGACAGTATCAGCTGGCTACGCCAGCTCTTTGATCTTTCCAACGCCGAGTACGAAAGGCTTGGGCTCGATCAGGAAGACCCCGTGGAAAAACTGCAACAAGAGTTTAGTCTCGGCCTGGAGTCCGTCAGTGAGAGCGAGGCACGAACCCGTATCGGCAAGATCGAGCGTCTGGTTGCCGAATGGTGCAAGGGCAGAAAACTCTACGGCCATCTCTACGACGACCTGCTGAAGCTCAAATATCTGCATCAGCGTTATACGAATTATCTATATTGGCTGCGATCCCAGAAATGACTATCAGCCCAGAGTTTGCCGAAGTGCTGCGTGCCGGCCGGCTTGAATTTAATACGCGTGTAGCAGAGGCCCGCCGCCGCTACCCGAAGTTCGACCCCGAGCTGTTCAACCGCTTTCTTACGCACAACGTTGATCCAATCGTGGCAGCTGCCAACGATGAGTGCCGGGTCGGAATTACCAACGCGACATTCGACGTGGCACTCGACCTCGTAGGCCGTGAGCTCTGCGGAGCACATAGACGCGGCTTGCTACTCGATAAATTATGGAGGGAGGTGATCCCTGCACTGACCGGAATCTTGCCCCCCCAACCTGCACCACTAGTTTCTGCATTATGTAACGCGCTACTGAACCTCGAGGCCCAGGGCGCCCGCCCTGTTCAGTGGTTGCAAATATTACGAGAGCTGGGTCCGCTAGCATCGGCCGAAGAGTTAACCGATATCGGCCTTCTTGCTGCCTGGCGCTCCGGGGGCGCACAGTTTCGTCCAGCCGCACTGCGAATCGCCGCAGCACTGCCAGCTATAGCACAAGCGATGCTCGGATTACCCGAAACACCTGCGCTGGCCACACAATTAAGTGCGCTCGAAAGCAACCCATGGGCGCTTACCCCTGCAGACTCCACTTCCACAATACGCGAAATCGGTAAATTTAACGGCTATGGAGGCCAGTTCCCCGCGCCACCAATCGTGCGCGCCTGCGAACAGGGTTTTCTGGTAAAAAGTGAAAATCGCTACTTTCTCCTGCTTGTCGACAGCTTTGGAGAGGCTCTAATACCTGCCAGTGTCGAGGAATACGTTGCCGCGTCACACTATAAAGCGGCAGTTTCGCACGCGCCCAAACTGTATGATAGGTACCTGCGTACTCCACGCGGGCAGTTCGAGCACAACTTCTGCCACGACGATGTGCAGCTCGCCTGGAACGAACACAGCGTTGCCGTATTTTCTCCCTACAGTTTCTCGATTGGTGTGGTGCCCCTCACATGACAAGTACCGTCACGTCAGACTTGCTTGGCCACTGGCAGAAGGCCTGGCCCCAAGCGCTGGCGGTGTGGAGTCAGTTCACACGGCTATCTGATCCCCGTTTGTGCACGTCCACCGTGGCTGCCGCAAAGGAGGGCCTGAGTACTTCCTTCGCCATGATTCGTCTCGCGGACCAAAGTGTAGTGGTTGACCTGGAAGCCGTGCGCAAGCTCGGCCTAGAGGGGTACGCGATAGAAGTCCTCGCTCACGAAATCGGCCACCATGTTTTGGCACCGGCAAACGCCAGCGATCATTTCCGCTTGCTCGCCTGTATTCGCAAGGGGCTACCGACCCTGGAAAAACACGCGGCAGTGGTCGCCAATCTCTATACAGATCTGCTCATCAATGACCGTTTGCAACGTCAGGGTACTTTACGGATGCACGCGATTTACCAAAAGCTCGTGCGCGGCCAGCAGCGGATCACCAAGCCCGGTGTTTGGGCTCTTTACATGCGGATTTACGAGCACCTGTGGACGCTCGAACGCGGCACGCTTGGTATCGAAATAGAAGATCCTCTATTTGAAACCCACGCCTGGCTCGGCGCACGACTCGTGCGCGTGTACGCCAATGACTGGCTCACCGGCGGTGCCAGATTCGCGGCGCTTTTACTGCCCTACCTGCACGCGGCAGCGGAAGAGGAAGCAGCGACGCTGGAACACCTGCACGATACGCGCGAGGCGGGTATCGATTGTGAACCAAGTGGGCTCGTCGACTATGACGATAATGAATTGCAGGACCCGATCCATCCGGTCGAGGATCCGCTCATTAACGACAATATCACCGGCGACAACGATACCGATAAACCAGCCCCCTCTCTGACCGAAGAAAAGCTACCCAGTCGTGGGCAACGTCGCGAGCCGTTCGAGTACGGGGAGATACTACGTGCCGCCGGTCTCAAGCTTTCTAATAGCGACATGGCCGTACGCTATTATCGCGAGGCGGCGCTGCCCTACTTGATTCCCTTTCCAAAGAAAAAGGCATTCCAAAGCCTGGAACAGCAGATGGAAGGACTGGAAGCCTGGGAGCTCGGCGATGCCCTGGAGGAAATCGACTGGCTTGCCAGCCTTAGCCTCTCTCCCCAACCTGTGCCCGGTGTAACCACCATGAAGCGGCACTATGGAACAGCACCCGGCCCCGAACCAGACACCAAACCAATGGACCTCGACATTTATGTAGACAGCTCAGGGTCTATGCCCAATCCGCAACAACGTATCTCGTATATGGCATTGGCCGGAGCGGTGATCTGCCTTTCCGCCCTGCGCAGTGGCTCCCGGGTTCAGGCAACCCTGTGGAGCGGCAAGAACCAGTTCATCAGTACGCATGGATTTGTTCGAGACGAGGAAGCGATCTTGCGTATTCTCACGGGTCATTTTGGCGGAGCCACCGCCTTTCCGATTCACAAACTGCGCGATACCTTCAGCTCTCGTGGAGAGCATGAGCGAGATTGTCACATCCTGCATATTTCTGATGACGGTATTACCACAATGTTCAGTGAAGATGAGCGTGGTAACAGCGGCTGGGAGGTCGCCGCGCAAGCGCTGCAACGCGGCCGCGCGGGAGGAACCATGGCGCTGAACCTCTGGCAGGACTGGCGTTCCAGCGATACCCAATGTAGTAGAGATCTACAGAAGGCCCACAGTGAACAGGGCTGGCACATCCACATGGTCAATGACCTCGCACAACTAGTCGACTTCGCGCGTGAATTCAGCCGGCGTCATTACGGAGAGCGCGCATGAAAATGACCGGACCACCATTACAATCCGTTCTACAACGAATTACTGAGTGCCCCGCAGATTTCCTGGACGAACCACGTATTGGCAATAGGGGCCGCCTCGAAGTCGCCGCACTAGTTGCCGACCGCCTACGGCGCGCCGGATATCGTGTCAGCTCAGCGGAGTTGACAAGTTTCGACAGCAGGAACGACAAAGCAGACCGCAAGCACCTTCAGCTGGTCGCCCTGAGTTTATGGTTGCTCGATGCGGAGTGGGTTCATCATGCCCGGCTTACCGGCGCTAGCCTGTTGTCCCTGTTAGAAAAAGACATGGCGGAACTGGCGAAATCCAGCCAAGTAGACAAATGTCTGCATGACACCGAGCGACGCGAGGAATTCTCCCGCTTTGTGCTAGCGCGACTCGGTTACCGCCCCGAGGGAGAAAGCGAAGCCCAGGCAAGCGACCGCTTGAGTGCACTATCTAGCATCGAACGGCAGCGCCTCCTGAAAGAAAGCCAGGCAGCTGAACGCCGAGCCCGCGAAATCCGCGAAGCGCTTGCCCGCAAAGCGGCGGAAGAATCCGCGGATAAGTGGACCAGAGAATGACAGGCTATTTCGACACCGAGCGCTACCCGACCTTAAGTGAAGATGGCTGTCGAATGCTGCAATTTCTGCGCGAACATCCACAAGCTCCCCATTATCGGAACCAGAGTGGAAACCGCCTGCAGGTCGAAGACCTGATTGCGCTAGAGGCTTTCGAGCAGCAGGAAGCCTGCCGTCGACCGGAATGGAGCACACAACAGCCGCCTGATTGGCTGGACTCCTTCATAGCGCGAGCCTGGCATGAAGTACCGTACTATCGCGCACAGGGGGCCACACCCCGGTTTGCCGATATTGAACCGGTGAGTCGTGCCGACTTTAGTCGTGATATCGCGGCTTTCGTACCCGACAGCGTGCCAACTGAGCGCCTTATGAACTTCCGCACAACCGGCACCAGCGGCAACCCTTTACTATTGCCCTCGCATCCGCGGGTTGCCGCAAGCTATCTGAGCTTTCACCGCCGCGCCTTGCGCCGTATTGGTATCGAATTAACCCCCGGGCCTCAACAGGTCGGGGTGGTCCTGGTCGGCTTCCAACAACGCTGCTTCACCTACGTGTCGGTAACGCCACAAATGGGTGAGTCCGGACTCGCCAAGATCAACTTGCACCCCAATGACTGGCGCGACCCAGCGGATCGTGCCGCATACTTGGATGACCTGAATCCCGAGGTCTATACCGGCGACCCATTATCGTTTGCCGAACTGCTTACCTTGCCCCTGAAAGCTCGCCCGCGCGCACTCATATCAGTGGGCATGATGCTCTCAAACGGAATGCGCGCAACGCTCGAAGACCACTTTTCCGCACCCGTGCTCGACATCTACTCCATGAATGAAGCTGGCCCAATAGGAGTGTACGATAGAGAGCTCAATGGCCACCTCCTGCTGCAACCGGACCTGTACATAGAAGTTCTCGACCCGCAGGGGCAGCCCGTAGCCACGGGGGAACGTGGAGAAATCACCCTGACCGGTGGTTTTAATTTCTGCCTACCGTTAGTACGTTACCGAACCGGTGACTTTGCTGCACTGCATTTCACGAACGAAGGCCCATTACTGGCAGATCTATCTGGCCGCAAGCCGGTGCGGTTCCGCAGTGCCAGTGGGCACTGGCTAAACAATATTGATATTACTCATGCACTACAGCACTTGCCCCTGGCCCAGTTCGCCCTACACCAGAACCACGACGCAACACTGCACCTGCGGCTGGCGCCCGCTTCTATGATGTATGCTGAATCAGCGCGTCAATCTTTACAGGCCTTGTTCGAAACACCAGACATAACAGTCGGCACCATTGACAGTGAAGACAAAGTTTTACAGTACACCAGTAACCTTGAAGGTGCGGCTATCTAATGACAATCCTGGAAATCGCTGCCAGCGCGACAACAACCATTTCGATTCTGCTCGCCGGCCGAAATAGTATACATACCTGGTGGATAGGGATCATAGGCTGCATATTGTTCTGTATGCTGTTTTATCAGGCGAAGTTGTATGCCGACGCAGTACTACAGCTATTTTTTATTGGTGCCAGTGGATTTGGTTGGTGGCAATGGCTCTATGGTGAGCAAGGCCGTGAAAAGCCGATCAGCCGGGCTGGTCCGCGGAAAATCGCGCTGCTGGCACCAATAGGTATTCTGGTTACTGCGACCTATGGGTACTTGCTGCACTATTTTACCGACGCCTACGCGCCCTTTCTCGATTCGGGAATTCTGGTCTTCAGCGTCATCGGCCAATGGTTACTGATGCAACGCCGGCTTGAGTGCTGGCTATTCTGGCTGCTGGTCAATACCATTGCCATACCATTGTTCGCCAGTCGCGGACTCTATCTAACAGCATTTTTATACGGTGTTTACTGGATAAACGCGATCATCGCCTATCGTTACTGGCGAAGCCAGATGGTATCCAGCGAAAAATTTGGCTCAGTGATTGCGGGCACGGCCTGACATGAAGACCTTCAAACGCGGCCTGATAGTAGGAAAGTTCAGTCCCCTGCACTTGGGTCATGAATACTTAATCCGACAGGCAGAAGCAGAGTGCGATGAGGTAGTCCTGCTCAGCTGGAGTAATCCGGAACTTCCAGGCTGCGATCGTCACCGCCGCCAGTCCTGGCTGAGAAGGCGTTTTGCACATTTAAAATCGCTGGTATTGGACGAAGATCACTTACAAGCAGTAGCCAAAGAATCCAATCTGCATGCACTACCGTTACCAGCGAACGATGCGCCCGAACTGGAGTCGCGACACTTTGTAGGCTGGGTTTGTAAAAATCTCTTGCGCTACTACCCCGATGCCGTTTTTACCAGCGAGGATTACGGTGATGGATTCGCTGAATATCTGACACAGTATTTTCGCGACTGCGAAAAAGATTCTAAAGCTGTTGTCCATCGTTGTATCGACAAAGCCCGCCAAGTCGTGCCGATCTCTGGCACAGATCTACGCAAAGACCCTCATGGCCAGAGGACATTTCTCGCTCCTGAGATCTATGCGGATTTTGTCGAGCGCATCGCGCTTCTCGGTGGTGAATCAACCGGAAAGACCACACTGGCAGAGGCACTTGCAAGCGCACTTAATACTCGCTGGGTGGCAGAGTACGGTAGAGAATTGTGGGAAGAAAAAGGGGGGAATCTAATCTACCCTGATATGCTGCACATTGCGCAGACGCAAATTGCGAGAGAAGATAACCTCGCTGCATCTTCCCGACGCTATCTAATCTGCGACAGCAGCCCACTCACCACCTATTTCTATTCACTGGAGTTGTTTGATCGTTGCGAACCTGAGCTTCGCGTACTCGCGAAGCGTCAATATGCACAAGTATTCTTGTGCGCTGCTGATTTCGATTTTGTGCAAGATGGCACGCGGCGCGATAGCGAGTTCAGAAATGTCCAACAGTACTGGTATGAACAACAGCTGGCAGCTCGCAACATTCCCTACACCATCCTGCGCGGAAATGTCGAAAACCGAGTGCAACAGGCGTTAAACACGCTCGTCCCTCAGTCCAGAAGCTCCAATTGCGCGCATTCACCTGTAGTCGGTTGACGGCAAACATCCAGGTAATCCGTCATAACGTCAACTGTCCGTCGTAGGATCAGCCCACGGGGGGAATAAATCGAAACTCTTTTACATCAATGTAGTTCTCCGCATGCACCTGTCCTTCATGTTCGGTGCGAATAAACAAACCAACTTTGGCCCCAACCCAGCGGCCGCGACGGGACTGGAAGAGTTCTCCAAGCGCGCGGAAACGACCATTTTTTTTCTGGTAGCTGAGCACCGTTTGCCCCCCCTGGCTTACCGTCATACGCAGGGTCAGTTCACCGGATTGGATTCGCGTGTGTGGCTGGAAGTGTTCCGTGCACCCCTTGCGCGCATCGCGACAACTCACCTCACCGATTTCCACTTCGCCAGTACCCGGCAAGTTACGGAAGCCAATCCAGGCGTAATCTTCACCAAACATCAACAGGCCGCCCTCGGCCTCACCAAGCGACTCGGGGATTTCCAGCGTGGTCTGCAGGATAAATTCCGGGGCCGGCAGTTTTTGTAGTAACAGTGAAGGCTGCATCCACAGGTTGTCGTTCTCCGGATCGACATTCTGCTGAGCGAACAAACGCAGATAGCCTTCGCGTTCACTCAGGCTGAACCAATCTTCCTCATAGTTGGCATTCCACTGCCACTGCTGTGCCAGCTCGTCACTGGAGAAATCATCTGCAAACGGCAGGGTTTTTACCGGGCTTGGCTTACTCACTTCAGGTTTGCGGTAACTGGTCACCGGGTTGCCCACACCATCGCCATCCTCATCCACACCGATCACCGGCCAACCATCTTTCCATTGCATCGGCTGCAAATGCACGATACGGCCGTAGGGACCGCGGGCCTGGAAGTGGATAAACCAGTCTTCGCCGGCGGGGGTGTGTACCCAGGAACCCTGGTGTGGGCCATTGGTGATACTGTCCCCCTGCTCCATTACGATTCGATCTTCATAGGGGCCATAAATATTTTTCGATCGGAACACCGACTGCCAGCCCACCGGTACCCCACCCGCGGGCGCGAACACATAGTAGTACTCACCGCGTTTGTAAAACTTGGGGCCCTCGAGGGTGCGGTAGCCTTCCAGCTCGTGACCGTTGATGACGACCTCGCCTTCCGCTTCCACCTGGGTGCCGTCGGCAGACATTTTATGCAGCGTCAGGATATTGTTTTTTCCAGAACGGCTCTTTGCCCAACCGTGCAGCAGGTATGCCTGACCGTCGTCATCCCACATGGGTGTCGGGTCGATAATGCCCTTGCCCGGTAGGATCAGTTTTGGCTCGCTCCAACCCTGTTTGGGGTCGGTGGTATTGGTCATGTAGATACCGTGATCCGGATCGGGGAAAAAGATCCATAGCTTGTCATCGTGGTAGCGGATATTCGGCGCCCAGATCCCATTGCCGTGCTGCGGTTTGGCAAAGGTTTCCGCTGGGACATTTTTGTCCACCACGTAGTCAATCAGCTCCCAGTTCACCAGATCGGTGGAGTGCAGCAGCGGCAGGCCCGGTGAAGCGTTGAAGCTGGAGGCCGTCATGTAAAATTCATCGCCTACCGCGACCACATCCGGATCGGAATAATCTGCGTACAGGATGGGGTTCCGATAGTGGCCGTTGCCCAAGTCGGCCTGCCAAAGTGAAGTGGCACTCTCTGTTGAGGCAACCGCAGCACTTGAGCCTCCCTCAGCGCCTCCTTTCCCGCGTTCTGCGCAACCAATGGCGAGCAGCGTCATCATGGCAACAGGCGCCATCAAACTGCAAACGTTTACATTCAACTTCATACATCACCCCATCGTTATCGTTTTACTGGACTGGAAGTGCGCCGGAATCGGCGGTGAGAATCTGGCAGACCAGTTTATCTTTGGTCATACCAAAACCTCAAGGGTTGATAGAGACGACAGGGAAATCTGTGAAGGATGCGCCGGAGCGGGAAAAGAGGCGGGAACGGAAATTCATTGAAGCGGGCCGCACGTAGACGAGCGGCCCGCCCAGCCGAGACAAGGGCGATCAGTACTTAACGCTACATCCGTAGGCGCGGGAAGAAGCCGTAGCCACTGCATTGCCCGCCAGTGAAGCATCCAGGGCTGCGGCCACGTAATTATTGGAGTCCGGGATCACTGCGGGATTGGCCGAGTCATTGTCATCAATGGCACCGGCGTAGACCACCTCCCCCTTCGGGTTGATGATGAACATATGCGGTGTGGTTTTGGCTCCGTAAGCGCGGCCCATACTGCCATCGGTATCCAGCAGGAACGGGGCGCTGGCATTCAGCTTGTGACTCGCGGCCACCTCCTGCGCCTGCGCGGGTTCCAGATAGCCCTGCTTGCCCTTGGCGGATGAAATCACGGTCAGCCAGTTGATATCCGCATCGGTGTATTTCTTCTGCAGTGCCTGCATATTGCCGCTGCCGTAATGTTTGCGCACATAGGGGCAGTCCTTGTTGAACCACTCAAGCACCAGCCACTCGCCTTTGTAATCCTCCAGGCTGCGGGTCTCTCCTGCCGCGTCTACTTCAGTGAAGTCCGGTGCTTTTTCTCCGGGTACCGCCACAGCCATGGCCAGCGCGGGTAGTGCAAACAGCGCAGCGCCACTCAGCACATTGCGGAAAAAACGTTTACCACTCATACCTTGTGTATTCACGATCACGCATCCTCTTGGTTGAAAAAATCATTCCGGGTTGAACAGTGCTTCGATCATCTCTGCTTTCAGTATCTGCGGCAGTAATACCGGCGTGCGCTCCCCCGGGGCATACCACGCATAAACCGGCACCGAGTTTCTTCCCAGCTCCCCCAGTGCGCGGGTTATTTCCGGATCCTGGTCGGTCCAGTCTGCGCGCACCAGAAATACGTCATTTTTCCGGAACAACGCCTCGACGCCCTCGGACTCCAGCACCAGCTTTTTGTTCACCTGACAGGTAATACACCAGGCGGCGGTGTAGTCGATAAACACGGCCTGGTTGCGCGCCAGAGCCTGATTGATCGCATTGCGATTGTACGGTTGCCAGCCAGCTTCAGACTCGGTCTGTGCGCTTTTCACGCCACTACCGTTTTGCTGCAATTTACTGACCGCGCCAAAACTCATCACCAGCGCGGCGAGGACCAGAGCCCAGGCAATCCAGCGACTGCCCCGAAACTGGTGGCGGCCCAGCCAGAAGGCAAACACCACTGCCAGCATTAGCAGGGCGCTGATCAGCCAGCCGCTTTCACCAATCAACCGACCCAGCACCCACATCAGCCAGATCACCGTGGCATAGAGCGGGAAGGCAAGGAACTGCCGCAGTGTCTCCATCCAGGGACCCGGCGCGGGCAGACGATTGAGCAGCGCGGGAAAGACGCACAGCAGCACAAATGGCAGCGCCAGGCCCACCCCCAAACCGAGGAAAATTGCCATGGCACCGTAGGCCGGCAGCAGAGTCGCCGCGCCCAGAGCGGCCCCCATAAATGGGCCGGTGCAGGGCGCGGCGACAAACACTGCCAATACGCCGGTCACAAACGCACCACCGCGGCTGTTCCCCGCCAGGTTCATCAGGTGGTGCCCGAATTCATACAGGCCGCTGAACGACAGCGCCATTACCCAGAACAGCAGAATCAGCCCCAGTACCACCGGCGCCGATTGCAGCTGGAACCCCCAGCCAATGGCTGCACCGCCCGCACGCAGGATAAGTAACAGCGCACCCAGTGCAGCAAAAGTCACCAGCACACCCGCAGCGTAGCGCAGGCCTTCCTTGAGACGGCCCGAGGCCGCGGCCTCCGGCCCCATCAGGCCAAACAGTTTGATCGACAATACCGGGAATACGCAGGGCATCAGATTGAGGATGGCACCACCGGCAATAGCGGCGACAACCAGCAGCCACAAAGGTTGACCGCCGTCGACAGGCGCGGGTTGCGACGCCGGTGCGCTGGAGGACGGCGCCTGAACTTCTACATCCTCGAGCTGCCAGGCGCGCTCGCCGTCGCTGACAACGAATCCAGTGGCGGGGGTCACCGGCGCGCCGGGCACCCGCTGGAAGGTGTAGCGGATGGTGTTTTCCGATTGCTCAACCTGGGGCGCCTTGGCGGTAAGCAAGCCGCCATCGACGGGGAAGACATTCGGCGCTGGCCTTTCCCTGGCGCTCTCGCCCGCTTCCAGAATCAGTTGCAGGGAATCCCCCTCTGGTGCGGCGGAAACCTGGCCGACGGTCCAGGGGAAATTTCCGGCATCGGCGGCCCCAGGCACCCGGGCGGCGAACCGGTCCCGCAGCGCCTTGTCCTGTGGCGACCACTGTACGGCATCCCCCACAGGGCGCGACAGGATCATGGTGCCGTAGCCGGGGATGCAATCCACCTTGCACACCAGCCATTCGAGGTTCACCACCAGCTCCATGCGCGAAGCGTTGGGCTTTACCGCCAACAGATAGGCGACGTCGCCTGCATAACCCAGGTTGGTCAGGTGCTCGATGGGCAACCGTACGGGAAATGGCCACTGAATCTCCCCTACATCGCCACTGGCGCCGACAAAATCGAAGCGCGGCGCGGCGCCGGAATCGCCGGCGTTGCGCCAGTACACATGCCAGCCGGGGTCGACCTCGAAATAGAAACCGATGGTTTCAGTTGCATCGGCGAAGGTATCCGGCGCCAGCCAGCGCACTTTTACGTGATCGCCGGAGGCAGTTTCCTGTGTGGCATCCGCAGAACTTGCGCCGGCGAGGCCCCAGAGAAAAAAGGACAGAAGAAACACCGACAAGGATTTCAAAGACAACTGACACCCCACTTTGCAGCAACCAATGCACTTCACCCGCTATTCGTTTATGTACTCTGCAGTCATTCAAATGGATTACCCCCGCGGCTGCAACTGGAATGGGGTGGGAGGGCGATAGAAAGAGAATAAGCGCAGTCAGACAGCGCCGGCCCGTACTGCGGACTCCAGCGGTCACTTTCGCGGATGAAAAAACACGCCAACCACTGATAAAATCAGGGACTTCCAACCCGCCAACGCACAAGGCCCCCATGTCCAGTAACTCTTCAGTAGCTTCCGCCGAATCCATCCGCCTGACCCAGTACAGTCACGGTGCTGGCTGCGGCTGTAAAATAGCGCCTGCGGTGCTCGACAAGATTCTCGCGGACAGCGGCACCCAGCTCGCAGATACCAACCTCTGGGTGGGCAATAGCTCCCGCGATGATGCTGCCGTGTACGCGTTGGACGAGGAGCGCGGGGTAGTGTCTACCACTGATTTCTTTATGCCGATCGTAGATGATCCCTACGACTTCGGCCGAATTGCCGCCACCAACGCCATTAGCGACATCTATGCCATGGGGGCAGACCCGCTAATGGCCATCGCTATTCTCGGCTGGCCAGTAAACGTGCTGCCGCCGGAAGTGGCGCGGGAAGTGATCCGCGGCGGTCGCGCCGTGTGCGAGGCCGCGGGCATCCCGCTGGCAGGTGGCCACTCCATCGACGCCCCGGAACCCATTTTCGGCCTGGCGGTGACCGGGGTGGTGGAAAAACGCCTGCTGAAGCGCAATGACACCGCTACCGCGGGCTGCAAACTGTATCTGACCAAGCCCCTCGGCATCGGTGTACTCACCACCGCAGAAAAGCAGGGCAAACTGCGTGCGGAAGACGCCGGTGTGGCGCGCGATCTGATGTGCACGCTCAATCGCCCCGGCAGCCGTTTCGCACGGCAATCCGGCGTCACCGCGATGACCGACGTCACCGGTTTCGGCCTGCTCGGCCACCTGGTGGAACTGGCGGACGGCAGCGGCCTGTGTGCCGAGCTCGAATTCAATGCCGTGCCCCGGATTGCCAGCGTGCCCCACTATCTCGAGCAGGGTTGTATTCCCGGCGGTACCGGGCGCAACTTTGAAAGCTACGGGCACCGGGTTCGCCTGCAGGAAGATAGCCAGCACCAGTTGCTGTGCGATCCGCAGACCAGCGGCGGATTGCTGGTCGCTGTCACCCAGGAAGGTGAAGCAGAGTTTCTCGCCGCCGCTCAGGAACTGGGCCTGCAGCTGGCACCGATCGGCGAGCTTAAATCCCGGGAAGACGCCGGCCACGATTTCGCGGTGACCGTTCGATGAGTGCAGCGAAAGAACCGAGGCCCGATAGCGCCGATTTCCGCGAGATATTCCTGCACGACGTACCGATGATCGATACCCGCGCGCCGGTGGAATTCAACAAAGGCTCTTTTCCCAACGCGGTTAACCTGCCGCTGATGACCGATATCGAACGCCAGAAGGTGGGCACCTGCTACAAGCAACAGGGGCAACAGGCCGCTATTGCCCTCGGCCATACACTGGTCAGCGGCAAAACCAAGGAGACCCGGGTCAATGCCTGGGCGGACTTTGCCCGCGCCCACCCGGAAGGGTATCTATTCTGTTTTCGCGGCGGCCTGCGCTCCCAGATCAGCCAGCAGTGGCTCAACGAAGCCGGTGTTCCCTATCCGAGGATTACCGGCGGCTACAAAGCGATGCGCACCTTCCTGATCGAGGAAATCGAAAGTGCCGTGCGCGAATGCAGTTTCACCCTGGTCGGCGGCATGACCGGTACCGGTAAAACCGAAGTGCTGATGCAGCTGGACAATGCCGTGGACCTTGAGGGCCACGCCAACCATCGCGGCTCCAGCTTCGGCAAGCGGGCTACCGCACAGCCGCCACAGATCGCGTTTGAAAATGCGCTGGCGGTGGATTTTCTCAAGCGCCGTGCTGCGGGCCAAAGCCACTTTGTGCTGGAAGACGAAAGTCGCCTGATCGGCCGCTGCTCCTTGCCGCTTTCCCTGCATCAGGACATGGGCAACTATCCGCTGGTATGGCTGGACGACACCCTGGAAGGCCGCGTCGAGCGGATCCTGAAGGATTACGTGGTCGACCTGTGCGCGGAGTTTGTTAACCTGCACGGTGCCGAAGAAGGGCCTACGGCTTTTGCCCAGGCGCTGCGCCAGAATCTTGCCAACATCACCAAGCGTCTCGGCGGCCAGCGCTACAAGGAGCTGGACACCATCATGCAGGAGGCGCTGCAACAGCAGGTTGCCGATGGCAACGTGGACCGCCACCGCGACTGGATCACTGCGCTGCTGCGGGATTACTACGATCCCATGTACGTGTACCAGGCGGAGAAGAAAGCGGCGCGGATTATATTCCGCGGCAACCAGCAGGAAGTGGTGGAATATCTGCGCGCGCAAGTGAAATAAAATAAGCTAGGTTATTTCCGACAATCCGTTAATCGTTTTTTCCACTATTGAACTGGAGAACTCGCATGTTTAATCGTGCCCCTCAGCATTGGGCAAAGGCGCTTATTGCTCTTTGCCTGCTCCCCCTCACCCTGCTGTTCGGTGCTACCGCCAGCGCTGATGAATCCAGCCCGAAGATACTGCGTGTCTCCGCAATTCCTGATGAAGCCCCCACGGAACTGCTGCGCAAGTTCAAGCCACTGGGTACTTATCTGGAACAACAGCTGGGACTGCAGGTGAAATTCATTCCGGTGACCGACTATGCTGCGGTGGTGGAAAGCCTGGCGGCCGACCGCGTCGACCTCGCCTGGCTCGGGGGGTTCACCTTTGTACAGGCGCGCCTGAAAACCGGTAACGCCATACCCCTGGTACAGCGGGAACAGGATCGTCAGTTCACCAGTAAGTTCATCACCGCTGACCCCGCAGTAAAAACCCTGCAGGACCTGAAGGGCAAAAGCTTTGTCTTTGGCTCCATCTCTTCCACCTCCGGCAGCCTGATGCCACGTTATTTCATGGCCAAAGACGGTATCAAACCGGAAACTTTCTTTGGTCGGGTGGCCTACTCCGGCGCCCACGACGCCACCGCTGCCTGGGTTCAGGCAGGCAAGGCGGATGCGGGCGTGCTGAATGCCTCGGTGTGGGACAAGCTGGTAGCCAGTGGCAAGGTGGATACCGATAAGGTGCGGGTACTGGCCACGACCCCGCCCTACTTCGATTACAACTGGACAGTGCGTGGCGATCTCTCCCCGGCGCTAAGCGCAAAAATCAAGGCAGCTTTTCTGGCGCTGGACCCGGCCAACCCTGAACACAAGGCCATTCTCGATTTACAGGCCGCAGAGCGGTTTATCAAAACGGCTCCGGAAAACTACCAGTCCATTGAAGATGCGGCACGCTCGGTGGGCCTGCTGAAATGAATATCGCGTTGCGCGGTGTCGGCGTGACCTTCACGCGCGCCACTACCGCGCTCCAGAACCAGGCTCAGGTAAAGCCCGCGCTGGATAATATTACGCTCGCCATCAATGAAGGTGAGCAGGTAGCGATAATCGGGCCTTCCGGTGCCGGTAAAAGCACACTGCTGCGCCTGCTGGCGACCGCGCAGCAGCCCGACACCGGCGAGATCGGCCTTCTCAATACTTCCCCCTGGTCCATCAGCAGTGGCGTGCGCCAGAAACTGCGCGCACGAATCGGTCTGATTCAACAATCGCCTCCTCTGCCACCGCGGCAGCGTGTGGTGACTGCCGTCGCCGCGGGCCGCGCAGGCCAGTGGTCGCGATTGAAGGGATTGCTCAACCTGATCTATCCCATGGATATTCCAAATATCCGCACAACCCTGGCGAAACTGGATCTGGCGGAAAAAATATTCGAGCGCTGTGATCAACTTTCTGGAGGACAATTGCAGCGTGTCGCCATCGCCCGCGC
>NZ_LZDE01000265.1 GCF_002009015.1 Microbulbifer mangrovi
ACAGGGACGTATTCACAGCGGTTCCAAAAACAACGCCCCAGTGCTCCAGCGCCACATCGGGGCTTAAAAAAGAAATACCACCGAACCCGAATTAATCCACATCCCGCCCACGACCAGCGCGCAACAATTCAAACCACGCCTCCCGATCGAGTTCCATTTCCAGCGCCGCCAGTGCAGCAACCAGGCGCTCGGGATTACCGCTTCCCAGAACCGGAATCATCTTTGAAGGGTGCTTCAACAGCCACGCCAATGCCAATTGCATCGCACCCAACTCGGGAGCCAGCCCGCGGGACTCGCACACACGACGCAATTCCGCCTGCACCCGCAACGCGTCCTCGTCATTGCCGGTAAACAGACGACCACCGGCAAAAGGCGACCAGGCCATTGGCAGGAGCTTGTGCTGCTGACAGTAATCCAGCTGTCCATCAAACATCGCTTGAGAGTGCAGCAAAGACACCTCGATCTGGTTCACCGCCAACGGAATCGACAGGCGGGACTGCAGAAGGTCAGTCTGGTGCGGCAGGAAATTGGAAACCCCGAGGTGCTTCACCTTGCCCTCTGCCACCAGCTGCTCGAGTACCAGCGCCAGCGCATCCGCATCCATCAGCGGATCCGGGCGGTGCAGTAACAACAGGTCCATCTGCTCGATACCCATATCCCGCAGGCTGGTCTCCACCGCCTTACGCACATGCTCCGCGCTGGTGTCGTAATGGTTGATACGCGCTCCGGATTTTTCGCCCGTGAGGCGAATACTGCACTTGCTCACAATCTCCATGCGCTCGCGCAATTGCGGATTGAGTTTTAGCGCCTCACCAAACGATTGTTCACAGCGGTAGTCCCCGTAAATATCTGCGAGATCAAACGTCGTCACCCCGAGATCCAGCATCTGCTCGAACAGGGCCACGCTTTCCGAGGGGGCGTAATTCCAGTCGGTCAGCCGCCAGAGGCCAAACGCGATACGAGACAGGGAGAGATCGGGAATGAGAGAAGAGCTAACGCGCTGCATGATAATCCGCCGGTTCAACAATGAATCGGCGGATTTTCGCATAGTCTCGATGGGATTTAACCGCCCCCGTCGGGGGCGGAATCACATCTGTAGAAGCAGAGAGACAGCCAGCGGCCTTTATTGCGGCAACTTCAGGGTCTCGGCAATATCCGCCCAGGACACCAGCTTGAAGTTCTGGGTCTGGCTGGGCATGCGGTTGCGACCGTCCTGCACCACCAGTAACCCCTGTGGATACTGACTGCCAAAGGCCGCACTGGAGACTTCCAGTCCGTCGGTTTCCGAACTGCCATCGAGATGCTTGTCCAGATTGATATCCACGCGGAAGTGACCCACAAACTGGCTGCCATCGCGGCTGAACAATGCATAGCTGTTGTTGCCCTGGCTCGACACCACCAGATAGCTCTTGTCGCCGGCGTGGTAGAGGCCCATGCCCTCCACATCCGCCGCCAGGCGCTCACCATCCACCGGTGCAATCAGCTGGGGCTTGGCTTCGCCGGCGAGGAATCCGGCGATGTCCAGACGCCAGATACCGCCGTCTTCCTCGCCGAAGAACAGCATCTGCATTTCATCATCCACCACACAGCCTTCCACCTGGCTTTCCACTTCCAGCGTAGCCAGTTGCCGCAGGCTCCAGTCCACATTGCCGCTGCCGGGTACGATCTGCAGCAGCTGGACGGCACCGTCTTTGTCCGAAACCCAGGCCATCAGGTCCGCACCTTTGCGGTATACACACAGGCCATAGGGATCTTCCATCTCCAGGTTGCGCAGCCCGAGATAATCGACCTCACCGGCGGCACTGATACCAAACAGGCTGACACCGGGATCCGTGCGGTTGGTGGCTGCGGCGATGGCGACAAACTTGCCGTGCTGGATCGGACGCAGGTCCACATTGTTGACGCGCCCCACGGCAAAGTGCTCCACAAGCTTGCCGTTCAGGTCGTACACACTGAGCCCGCTCTTCTTGTCCGTACCGAGGATCAGACTGGCAGACGGGTTGACCGGATTTACCCAGATCGCCGGGTCGTCCGCGGCGTCGCCACCAGAGGTGACGGGTGCCGTCTGCGCACTGGCGCGCACCCGCGGAATCTCCACAGGACCGCGAAATGCCTGCATCTCAGCAGCGGGCTCTGGCAGGGTGACCGCAAACCGCAGCACCCGGTCGCTCTCTTCCTCCAGCGCCAGTAATGCGCCCTGCAGTACTGCCGCGGAAACCGGCTGCATATCGGCCAGCACTTCAGAAAAATGCGGCGCCTGGCGGGGGGTATTGATATTGAAGGCGAGCACACGGTCACCGGCGGTCATCCACAGGTTGCCACTGGCTCCGTCCAGCCACAGGCCGCCGAATTCGCCCTCGGGAAGCTCTGCGGATGCGGCGAATACCTCGCGGCCCTCGTCCATTTCCGCATCCGCATTCAGGCTCCAGATACCGAGCGGTGGCTGCGCCACCAGTAGCCGGCCACTGCGGTCATCCACCACACAGGAGGACACCTGCTCGCCAAAATACAGCGGGCGTACCCCGGTAAATTCCCAGGCCTGCTCGCGGGGGTGCACCACATACTCGTGCCCCAGGCCATTCTCATCGATGGCAAACAGGTGGGTGCGCCCGGCCTGGCGGGAAAAACACATGGCCACCTGCGGAGCAGTGGTCGCCATGGCGCCCAGATAGCGAATACGCGGGCTACCCTCTTCCAGGTCCAGCAGGCGCAACTGCAGCTCACCGCTGTCCTCGTCGTACACCGCAATCAGCCAGTTGTCCTGTTCCAGTTGCTGCAGGGCAAACCGCTCCACGGTACCGCCATCCAGTGCAAGCTGTTCCCCGCCGCTGTCGTCAACCAGCACCAGGCCGCGCTTTTCGCTGGCCAGCAGCAGGTAGTCGCGGCCTGCCAGTTGCAGGGGGGCCAGCTGGCTGGAGACCACGTCCTGCAGCGCAAGTGCAGTCTGCGCGGTGATCGGTTTGGGCGCAGCAGCTTGCTCAATCTGCGGGCCACAGGCACTGAGCAGACCGGCCAGGGCCAGCGCTACTGCCCCTTTCGCCAGGGTTTTACACGCAAAGGTTTTACACGTCATATCACTATCGTTCTCTGTCTCGTCCGTTGGCACTTCGACAACACCAGGAGTAAAACTACGCCACCCTTGTGTCGGAAAGATGTCAAACAGATGACCGATGAATCCCAACTAAAAAAATAGCAGAAAGCCCGGGCACCCACCGGCGCCGGGCCCTCTGCCCTTTCGTTCTGAAGCGTTTCAGAACACCGTCAGCAACTGACCTGATGACTTAGAAGGTGGAGTAAGTCACACCCAGTACATAAGCCGGGCCGTACTCTTCGTACTGACCGTTGTAGCCGCGACGGTTGGCGTAGAACGGCTCGTCGGTAAGGTTCACCGCATTGAAGAACACCTGCATGCCATTTTCGAAGCGGTACTTGGCGGACAGGTCCAGCTGCATGTGGTCGTCTTCGTAGAGGTCAAACGCCTCGTCTTCCAGATCCACTTCCAGCAGTCGCTCGCTCTTGTAGGCGGTGGACAGACGCAGGCTCACGGCATCGCGCTCGTAGCCGACGATAAAGTTGGCCACCAGGTCCGCCTGGGATGGCAGGGTGATCTTGTTGCCGCGCTCGGCGTCAGCACCCAGGCCCAGATCCGCTTCGGAGTCCGTCATGGTGGCATTGGCACGCAGCAGGAAGCCGTTGTCGAAGCCGCGGGTCCACGACAGCTCGGCACCGGTCAGGGTCGCCTTATCGCCGTTGATCGGCTGGAAGATTTCCGCCTCTTCCACCGCCAGGCTGCCCACGTACATGCTGTAGTCCGCGGTGCTGGCCACGTCAGCGGTCACCACAAAATTGTCGATCTGCTTGTGGAAAGCACCCAGGGAGAACATGCCCAGAGAATCCGCGTAGTACTCGAAGGAAACGTCGAAGTTGCGCGCTTCATACGGATCCAGTGCCGGGTTGCCCGCGGCCACTTCCAGTTCGCCCTCGTCGTATTCGATCTCGGCGGCAGACGGGTTCAGGTCACCGAAGGACGGACGGGAAAGGGATTCGGTATAGGCCGCACGCAGTACGACGTTTTCGCTGTAGTCGTACTTGAAGTTCACGCTCGGGAACAGGTTGCTGTAGTCGCGCTCATAGGACACCGCATTTACATACACGTCTTCGGCGATTTCTTCCGCACCGGAAATGGCTTCGCCGGACTCCGCCACACGATAGCCGTCGGCACTGAAGTCGGTGGCTTCGTAGCGCACCCCGTACACCAGGTTGGCGCGGCCGAAGTCGATATCGTTCATCACGTAGAGTGCAGAGATGTCCTCGTTCATCACGTAATCGCGTGCAGAATCCAGGGCGGTGCTGGTTTCATCGATTTCGAAGCTGCCCAGGTTGGCGTTGATAAACGCATTCAGTGCGCCCTTGTTCACGCCCGGGCCGAAAACACCCAGTCCGTAGTCAACGCCATTGCTGGCAAAATCTGCGAGAGTGAAGTCGCCTCCGAAACCATCGTAAACGGTGGCATTCAGGTCACCGGTCTTTTCCCGACGACGCTCGTGCAAACCAAACTTCAGTTCAGACGGGTGGCCTGCCACATCGATATCACGACGGAAGTCGATACGGAAGCTCACTTCCTCGTCGTCGGTATAGTTGTCTTCAACCACCAGTTCATCCAGCTCATAGCTGGCGGCATCCATTGCGCTGGTATCGGCGGCGAACATTTTCGGGATCTTGCCAGCGCGGGTATAACCCAGCTCCAGGCCTTCCTGCACGAATGTGGTGTCGCGACGGTGCGGCTCGGATTCTTCCGCGTGGGAGAAGCCCACTGCGTATTCCACACCCCACTTGTCCATGTCGTGAGAACCGCCGGCAACCACTGACAGGATTTCCTGTTCCTCGTAGCGGTCTTTCAGTTCTTTTTCCAGCGCCGCGTCGGACCAGGTAACGCTGCTCGCGGAAATGGTATCCGGATCGTCATTTTCCTCATCCAGCTTGAAAGAATTGCGCTGGCGCTCTTCGTCATCGGAGAAATCGGAGTACAGGGTGTGCAGGTACAGCTGGCTGCCTTCGGAAACCTCCAGGTCGAAGTTCGCGGCCAGACCGGTGCGCTCGCGGGTTACGGTGTAGTCGCGCTGTTCAATTTCTGCCGCGGTGACACCTTCGCTGCCGTCCAGGGCGGTGAACTCTTCCCATACACCGTCGGTTTCAATATTTTCGGAGCCGAAGTTGCGCTCCTGGTGCGATGCGGCAACCGCAACACCCAGGGTGCGGCCGCCCAGGTCGAATTTATTGGTGTAAGTACCGGCGAATTTCGGGCTGTTCTCGCCCTGCAGTTCGCTGTAGCCGTTTTCCACAGTCACCTTGTAGGTCTCGCCATCCTGATCCAGCGCATTGATGCTCTTGATCTCGATCGCGCCACCGATGGAATCGGCACTCATGTCCGGAGTCAGGGTCTTGAAGACTTCCAGGCTGGCCAGCAGGTCGGAAGGAATCACATCCAAGGCCACCGCACGGCTGTCGGTTTCTGGCGCCGGCAGGCTCATACCGTTGATGGTGGAGGCGTTCAGGTTGGGATCAATGCCGCGCACACCGACGAAGCGACCTTCGCCCTGATCGCGGGCAATAAATACGCCGGACATACGCTGCAACGCTTCGGTCACGTTGGCATCGGGCAGTTCGCCGATGGCCTCGGAAGTCTGCACCGCAACGACCTTGTTGGATTCACGCTGACGCTCGATATCGCTGCGGGCGTTAGCCACCTGGGCGGTGACCACAATGGTTTCCATCAGCTCGCTTTGCTTTTCTGGCGCTTCCTGCGCTGCGGCATTGACACTGATGATAGCGGCGGCAAGAGGCGCCACCATTTTGAAATTGAATGCAGGCTTAGTCATAAATCCCCGTCCCCATTAGGAAGTGGTTGTGCTGATACAGAAGCAGTTGGCTGGCCGTCTGACGGGTAGCGGAGAGAAATAAACCGCCACGCCCGACCTGTTGATTTGTGGGCGCAGGCTAGTCTTGGGATATGAAGTTTGCGTTACGCTTTTTTTAAATTTGTCATAAAGCGCCGCTAACCTTGCTTCACGGAAGGCACAACGAGTCCTGATAACGCGGGCAGATTGGTACCAGTCATGGACTCTGGCGCAAAAAATGAATAATTGGTGAATGATTTATGACACGCAGCAAGCAACCCGATCGCGCTGAACAGACCCCGAGCAATCCCCAGCGCCGCACCCTGTTCAAAGCGCTTGGTGCAGCCACCGCGGCCACTGCCGGTGCCACACTGTTACCGGGATGTACGCAAAAAACTGCGCCGCGCACGCGGGATAACCTGGGGTTCGAAGAGATTCCTCACCGACTCGATTTCACCCACCATGTCCCGCAGGGCTACAGTGCCGATCGGGTGTTGAGCTGGGGGGATCCGCTGGATACATTCAGCGAGGCATTTATCCCGGAGAAGCTGACCCCCAAAGAACAGACCCGCCGCTTCGGCTACAACAATGACTTCATCGCTTATATGCCGCTGGCAGAAGATGCGGGCCTCGGTGAAGGTGACCGGCATTGCCTGAGCCGCAACAGCGAGCGCGGCCTGCTGTGCGTCAATCACGAATACACGCAACCGCACCTGATGTTTGCCGGCTATAGCGAACAAAGTGCCAATCGCGGCACCAGCGACGATCATATTGCCATCGAGCAACAGGCCTGCGGCCACACCGTTGTTGAAATCGAAAAAACAGCGAACGGATGGCAGCCAGTGCTGGGCAGTCCCTACAACCGGCGCCTGTCTCTCACCACCACCATGGCAATTGTCGGGCCCGCGGCGGGCGATCAACGCCTGCAGACCAGCGAAGACCCCAGTGGCACACGGGTATTGGGCACGGTGGGTAACTGTGCCGGAGGCAAAACCCCTTGGGGCACGGTGTTGATTGCCGAGGAAGGTTTTGGCGGCGCTTTCCAGGGGGATCCGGACGATGTCGCGGATGAAACCGAGGCGCGTAATCACCATGCGTTTGGTATTTCACCCGGCAACCGCAACTGGGGAGACTACGATCGCCGTTTCGATATCAGCGTGGAACCGAACGAGCCAAACCGGTTCGGCTGGATGGTGGAATACGATCCTTACAACCCGCAATCGACCCCGCGCAAACTGACCGGCCTGGGCCGCTTCGAGCACGAGGGTTTCACCCTGGTCAGCAAGCCGGGACAACCCATTGTTGCCTACGGCGGCGACGACGATGAACACCAGTTTGTGTACCGTTTTGTATCCCGCGGTATTTATCGCCCGGGCGAAAATCACCACAACCGCGAGCTGCTGACCAAGGGCACCCTGTATGCGGGACAGTTTTCCGAGGACGGCAGCGGAAGCTGGTTGCCGCTGATACACGGCCGGAGCCCACTGACCGAAGAGAACGGATTTCGCAACCAGGCGGATGTGCTGGTGGACGCACGCCGCGCGGCGAAACTGCTGGGCGCAACGCCGATGGATCGCCCGGAGGATGTGGAGACCAACCCGGTCAACGACTGCACCTATGTCATGCTGACCAAAAACAGGAAACGCAAGCCGGATGAGGTAAACGCGGCCAATCCGCGCGCGCGCAACACCGCAGGCCACGTCCTGGAAATCGTGCCACCGGGACGCAGTGGCGAGCGGGACCATGCGAGCGATACTTTCCGCTGGAATACCTTTTTACTGGGCGGCAATCCCAATGCGGAAAATCCCGCTGAGCGCGGTGCTTACGGCCAGCAGCAGCCCGGCAATATCTCGCCTCACGGCTGGTTTGCCAACCCGGACAATGTGGCCTTCGACCAGCGCGGCAATATGTGGATCGCCACCGACGGTTGCGAGAGTTTCGGTTTTCACGATGGGCTGTGGGCGATGGCGACAGAGGGGGAGCTGCGCGCGGCGCCCAAGCACTTTTTTGGCTGTCCCGAGGGCGGGGAAATCTGCGGTCCGGAATTCACCCCGGATGGAAAGACCCTGTTCGTCTCGGTACAGCATCCGGCGGACGCGGATAACTCGACTTTTGATACCCCGCTACACCGCTGGCCGGACAATAACTCCAGCCTTCCACCACGGCCTTCGGTGCTGGCAATTCGCAGAGACGACGAGGGCTTGGTCGGGAGCTGAATCAACGCCGCAGTGACGTAAGCCACCTTGCGATAGAAGCCCGCCGCCAAAGCAACAAAACAAGAGCGATGGCGAAATAGATCGCGGGCTCTATCCAGCCACTTTTCACCGACCACCAGAAATGCCAACAGGCCAGCAGTACCACGATGTACAGCAGCCCGTGCAGTTTCTTCCAGTTGCGGCCCATTTTCCGGAGCAGCGCGGGAAGCGAAGTAATCGCCAGTGCCAGCAGAATCAGCCAGGCAGAAAAGCCCAGCAGGATATAGGTGCGCTTCACCAACTCGCCACCGATCAACGACCAGTCCAGGCCGAGGTCCAGCGCCAGCCAGGCGCTGAAATGCAGGGTGGCCCAGGCAAAGCACCAGAGGCCCAGCGGCCTGCGCAAACGGTTCAACTGACCGAAATGTAGTGATTTCGCCAGCGGGGAAACCAGCAGTGTGAGCAGTAGCAGGCGGATGGTGCCCATACCCAGGTAGTGGATCAGTTCTTTCACCGGGTCGCCGCCGAGCCGCCCCTGATTGATGGCAACGAACAGCCACAACAATGGCAGCAGAGCCCCCAGGTGCACACCAACCTGTAGGGTCATCGCCAGGGGTTTGCGCCAGTCGGCGCCGGATGAAGAGCGGCCCATCAGTAAAACTTTTTCAGGTTCATTCCGGAGTAAAGACCCGCGACTTCTTCCGCGTAGCCATTGAACGGCAGGGTCGGCTGGCGCTTTACCGAAAACAACCCACCGGGTCCGATAAAGCGCTCGCTGGCCTGGGACCAGCGCGGGTGGTCCACGGCGGGATTCACGTTGGCGTAGAAACCGTACTCCTGCGGTGCCAGTTTATTCCAGCTGGTGGGCGGCATGCGCTCAACCAGCTTGATCTTGACGATCGATTTGATGCCCTTGAAACCGTACTTCCACGGCACAACAAGGCGAACGGGGGCGCCGTTCTGGGGCGGCAGGGTTTTGCCGTACAGCCCCACCGACAGGATGGTCAGTGGGTGCATCGCCTCGTCCATGCGCAATCCTTCAACATAGGGGTAGTCCACACCACCACCCACATAGCGGTTGCGCTGTCCGGGCATCTGTTCCGGATCGTAGAGCGTCTCAAACGCCACATACTTGGCGCGGCTCGTAGGCGCGAACCGCTGCAGGAACTTGCCCAGCTCAAAACCCACCCAGGGGATGACCATGGACCAGGCCTCGACACAGCGCATGCGATAGATACGCTCCTCCAGCCCGATTTCATTCATCAGTTTCCACACATCCACCGTCGCCGGCTTTTCCACCTCACCCTCGACGGTCAGCGTCCAGGGTTCAATTTTCAGTCCCTGGCTGTTTTCCGCCGGATCCGTTTTACCGGTGCCAAACTCGTAGAAATTGTTGTGATTGGTGACCTTGGCTTCCGGGGTGAGTGTCAGTTCCGGGACCGGTTTCGCGGCGGCGAACTCCAGCGGCTTGCGCACAGCGGCAGCATTTTTTTCGCTGCTGAAAAGGTCAAGCGCATGGGCGCTGCGTGCCAGCAGCAGTCCGCCGATACCCGCACCAAGCCCTTTCATCACGGTGCGCCGCGAGACGTAAGCGGATTCCGGCGTAGCGTGCGCTTCGCTGGGGGCATTGCGCGGCGGTTTCTTGATCAGCACGGTATTTCTCCCGGGAGTGAAAACAGGTTTGGCAGCCTTCTGTCGGAGCAGGGGCAACTTTCTTACAAATACCCTCCCCCGGATCCTACTGGCTGCGATATCACACCACAGTTATAAGAACATTTTCCCATAGCTTGGTTCACATATATTTCCTATCGCAATGGCGAAGGTGTCGAAAAGCCTCACAACGGGAGCATTCTGTTCTGGTGAAAAAGAAACTCCCACATTAATGTTTTAGCTCCGACATCACGCTCTTTGAGGAGCCGTGGCTGGAGGCCCACACCGGCCTATATAGCAGGTCTATCAAGAGGTACTGGACATGCTTGAGACGATTATTGTCATTCTCGTAGTGCTCTGGCTGCTGGGGCTCGTGAGTTCTTACACCATGGGTGGCTTTTTGCACGTATTGCTGATTATCGCGGTGATACTGCTGATTCTACGTCTGGTGCGGGGCCGCGGACCATAGCCCGAAGCGGGTACCCGTATTGCGGGTTCAACCAAAGAAAAACGCCGGTAATCCGGCGTTTTTTGTGGCCTCGAAAATACAGCTTGGCGAAATCCCGATTCAGGTCAAAAAGAATTGCTGTATCCCCACCAGGACATTGGTGGTGGCCACCGAGGCCAGGATCAGCCCCATTACCCGACTGACGATGCTGGCGCCAGCATTGCCGATCCAGCGGAAAATCCAGTTGGCGGTAAGCAGTAACAGCAACACTATTCCGAGTACCGCAAGCATGGCGCTGGCGGTATTCACTTGGTGAATGGGGTCAAAGCGGTGATTGTCTGTCAGCACTACCGCCGCGAGCATGGCGCCGGGGGAGGCGATGGACGGCACCGCCAGTGGAAATATGGCGGTCTCGTGCCCTTCGCGGATGATTCCGACCTCCGTCTCAGGTTTCCCCTCGCCGAAAATCATGGTCAGTGCAAACAGAAACAGTACGATACCACCGGCCACCTGGAAGGCAGACAGCGGCACACCAATGGCTTCCAGCAGGTACTGGCCCAGCAGCAGGAAAAACATCAGGATACCGGTGGCTACCGCCACCGCCAGAACCGCGATCTTGCGCCGCTGCCATTCGCTGTGACGGCCGGTGACGGCGATAAACACCGGCAGAGTGCCCACCGGGTCGATTACCGCAAAGAAAAAGACAAAGCTACTGATCCAATCGTCCAAGTGATCTCCCGAAGCAGCGTGCTAGTATCGGCAACAAGGAAGGATGTGATTCCAACAGAGTCTAGTGCATGACAAACCATTCCCCGACTGCGCGTCGTATCGCCAAAACGATTCTCAATGGCTTTGATGCCTATTTTGCCGATTTCCAGAACATTACCCTGGGGGCAAAGGCGCGGTTCGAAACCGCCGCCTGGGAGGCCGTGCAGGAGACCAACAAGGAACGCATTGACCTGTACAAGGTCAAGGTCAACCAGGTGCTCAAGTTGGTGCACTCGGTGACCAGCAAGGACACCACGCAGCTGGAACTGTGGGGCCAGGCCAGGGCCACCTACGCCCAGCTGATTGCCAACAACAATAATTACGAAATTGCCGAAACCTTTTTCAATTCGGTGTTCTGTAGCCAGTTCCAGCACGCACATATTCACGACAGCCATATCTTCGTCAAATCCTCCCGCGCCCCCGATGAGAAGCCCCTGCGTGATTACAGTATCTATATCAGTTACAGCGGCCGCGACGGCCTCGAGGCGATGATCGAGGACATACTCGCGGATTACGGCTTCTCCATCCCCTGGGAAGAGATGCCACGGGATGTCACCAACATCTGCGACGCACTGCGCCACGGCCCACTGGAAGGAAAACTGGATAGCGTGGAAGACGAGCAGCGCTTGCGGGTGGATATGCTGGAATCGGTCTTCTACCGCAACAAGGCCGCGTACCTTGTGGGACGCTTGATGTTCGCCGGCGAGGTGATCCCCTTGATAATGCCCTGCCTGAATAACGGGCGCGGTAGGATATTTGTCGACACACTGATCACTGATAACGATTCGGCGAGTATCATTTTCAGTTTTACCCGCTCCTACTTCATGGTGGATGCGCCCATTCCCTCACGATTTGTACGCTTCCTCTCCACCATCATGCCGCTCAAGGAAAAATCCGAGCTATACAACTCAATCGGCTTCCACAAGCACGGCAAAACCGAGTTCTACCGGCACATCCTCTCCCATATGAAAGTGAGCAACGACAAATTCGTGATTGCTCCAGGCATCAAGGGGATGGTGATGAGCGTGTTCACACTGCCGTCCTACCCGGTGGTATTCAAGGTGATCAAGGACAAGTTTGACAACCCGAAAACCGTCACCGAGGAAATCGTGCGCGAGAAATACAAGTTTGTATCCCGCGCCGACCGGGTTGGACGCATGGCAGATACCCAGGAATACACCAATTTTATTTTTTACCGCAATCGCTTCAGCGAGGAATTACTTGAGGAACTGCAGACGCTGGCGCCATCTAAACTGCATGTGGACGACAAGTGGGTCATCATCAAGCACCTGTATGTAGAGCGCCGGATGGAGCCGCTCAACCTGTATCTAGATGACGCTGACGAGCAACAGACCATTGAGGCCATGGAAGAGTACGGCAACGCCATCAAGCAACTGGCGGCAGCAAATATTTTCCCCGGCGACATGTTGCTGAAAAACTTCGGCGTCACCCGACACGGCCGGGTAGTCTTTTACGATTACGATGAACTCTGCCCACTGACCGATTGCAATTTCCGCAAGATCCCTGAACCCCAGACCAGTGAGCAGGAACTGGCTGACCGTCCGTGGTACACGGTGGCGGAAGCAGATGTATTCCCCGAAGAGTTTCGCCTGTTCTTCTCCGGCAACCCGGTGGCTCGCCAGGCGTTTGAGAATGAACATAGCGATCTTTACGACTACCACTACTGGCAGCGCCTGCAAAAACGTATACGCGCCGGGCGGGTAGACAGTACCTTCCCCTATCGCCGCAAAGTCCGCTTCGCGCGGCTACCGATCAAACGCAGTTCACAATGAGGCCACACCGGCGCTTGCCCGCCGGTGTGCGATTCAGTCAAACTGACCCGAGCTGTTATCCACAACGCAGGTATCACTGCGGGTAATAACACGATATTTCCCAGGAAAATAATAAAATTCTGGATCAGTTATGGATTTTAGTGCGCGCCTGATTCCCCTGCACCGCCACCCGCTTGGTTTTATCGAGGCATTCACTGCTCTCGGCGCCGACCAGTCAGCGCTGTTAGCAGGCACCGGTATCTCCCCCGCCATGTTCCAGATGCAGGAAGCCCGAATCAGTTACCACCAGTGGCGTGCCCTGCTCACGAATGGTGTACGCCAGTGTCGACATCCTCAGCTGGGGTTGATCGTCGGGCTTGAGTTCGACTGGAGTTTCTGGGGCCCGATGGGTTTTATGCTGGGATGCAGCCCGAGCCTGAAAGAGGTGGCGGAATCCTTTCGCCGCTATATGGTTACCGTGCAGCCGTTTTACGCGTGGCACGCGGGGCGTTCAAACTCCTATCTGGATACGGGTAACCGGGTAGTGGAGCCGATCAATTACGCCACTTCCCTGGACGCAGAACCGGTACTAAAAGATTTTCTGCGTCAATTTCGCCTGGTCACCACCCTGCGGATATGGGATGGCTGCGGCAACAAGTCTGTGGCCGATCCTGACATACAGGTACGCCTGGACCTACCGCGACCATCCAGCCTGGTGTACTACGACAAGCTGCCCTGCCAGACCCTCGAGTTCGGACAGAGTGAATCGAGTATTTCCGGCAGTATTGAACTGGTGTTCAAACGGTTTCGTCCGTTGCGGCTGCGCACCTACGAGCGTTTGCAGCGGGAGTGTGAACAGGAACTGGAGAGCTTCGCCAAACACTTCAGTTTTGCCGAGCGGGTACGCTGGCATATGCGTTCCCACTTTGCCCCGGAACTTGAATTGAACGAGGTTGCGGAGCAGCTGCAAATTGCGCCGCGTAACCTCTCCCGGCGCCTGTCCGCCGAGGGCGAGACTTTTCGCAAACTGCTGCATGAGATCCGCATGGAAATTGCCGTTCACCATCTGCGTCAATCCTGCCTTGCGGTTGAAGAGATTGCCGACTATACGGGCTTCTCATGTGCGTCGAGCCTGCGCCGTGCGGTGAAAAACTGGAGCGGCAAAACCGCCAATGAACTGCGTACTGGCTGACGCAGGACAATCAGCGGCTATAGTTAGGAAAGCGGTTTGGTACCGATGGAGGTAGAAGTGCGGTATTTCGGCTGTGATGCCTTGTGCGCCGGTGTGGCGATGTGGAGCCTGGCAATGACTGGCTGTGGCTACCTGCCCAGCGAGATGGAACCCGACCCCAAAGCCGGAGCGCCTAAGACGGCCGCGGGCGTGAGCATCCACGCGGCCAGCTGCGAGACCCGCGCCAAAGGCTACAAAATCGTGTCGTTCGACGATCTCTACGACTTCACCGACGATCCACGTCATCCTTTCCAGCCCGCCGCCAACCTACCCGCCAGGTACGATGTACGCGCCTATGTGTGGGGATACGACAACTGCCTTGAAAAAGGCAGATGTGAGCACGGGGATTACTACTGGTTGATCAAGCGCGGTCCGGAGGATGATTTCAGCACCTGGGTGGTGACACCTCAATTCCCCCGTATCACCATTGAATCACGCTGCAAGAACGACCTGAAGGTAGGCCATCGTTATCGCTTCTCGTTCGATAACGGCAAGCTGGTGGGGTTCAGTAGAAACTGACCGTCAACAGCGTTCGTCCCATCACAATTCGCGTTTTTTCAGGTAGCGATAGATCGCATCCTGGGAACGCACATCGCGCCTGATCTTGCGGTTGGCGATACGCCCGTTGCTCTGGTCTGCATCCAACACCCGCGCTTTCTGATTGTCCTGCCACTGCAGTTCCAGAATATCCATCACCGTCTCCCGATGCTCGGCCCGCAACAGCGGGAAGGTGACTTCCACCCGGTGATCCAGGTTGCGGGTCATCAAATCTGCCGATGACAGATAGACCTGCTCCTCACCACCGTTGTGGAACGCGTACACCCGCGCATGCTCCAGATACTTGTCCACCAGGCTGATAACCTTGAAATTGTCGGATAGCCCTCTGGTCTGGCACAGCAAGGCACACATGCTGCGCACGATAATCCGCACCTGAACCCCGGCGGCACCGGCGCGATACAGGTGCTGGATGATTTCTGAATCCACCAGGTTGTTGCACTTGATGAAAATTTCCGCCGGTTTCCCCGCTGTTGCCGCGACAATTTCCCGGTCGATACATCCCAACAGGTTCGGGCGGTTGGTGTAAGGCGACATCCAGATATGGTGATATTCCGGCTGCAGATGTGGCTGCTGAATAAAATCAAATACCCGGTATGCATCCTCCCCCAGTTTTGCATCGCTCGAGAGCAAGCTAAAATCACAGTAAAACCGCGCGGTACTCTCGTTGAAATTTCCGGTCCCCAGGTGGCTGTAGTAACGGTCGCGACCGTTTTCCTCGCGTACGATGGAAATCAGCTTGCAGTGCACCTTGAGCCCGGGTACCCCGTAGATGACATTCACCCCCGCATCACTCAGTTCGTTGGACCAATGAATATTGGCCTGCTCATCGAAGCGCGCCTGCAACTCAACCACCGCAGTCACCTGTTTCTGGTTGCGCACCGCATTGATCAGGGCCGCTACCACCCGCGAGTTCTGTGCCACCCGGTAGAGGTTGATACGGATCTCGCGCACCTTGGGATCGATCGCCGCCGACGCGAGCAGCTTGGTGATCACGCGGAAGTCGTGGTACGGGTAATAACACAGGCGGTCCGCCTCCCGCAGCCAGTCAAAAATATTGGCGCTGTCCGGCAGGGTGGGCAGAGGATTGATCTTGCGATAGGTGTGCCGCTTGCTGTCCGCGGGAAAACTCATGAAATCCTTGGAGTTGTGATAGCGACCACCCGGCGTATAACTGTCGTAGCGGCCCATCTTCAGCTTCTTTTTAATCAGCTGCAGTAGCGCCTCTGGCATGGTGGAGTCGTATACCAGCCGCACCGGCTCGGCCTGCTTGCGTTTCTTCAGGGACTTAGCCACCCGGTCGACAATATTCTGGGTAACGTGCTCCCCCAGCTCCAGCTCTGCGTCACGGCTGATCTTGAAGGTGTAGGCGGCGGCGTTTTCGATGGGCAACACGTTGCGGAATACATCCACCAGACAGGCGCGGATCACATTGTCGAGCACGATGTAGACCTTCTCGTGACACTTGTCCCGGTGGGGAATGGCGACAAAACGCGGCAGGATATCCGTGGGCAGTTCCAGTCCGGCAAAGCGCAGCCCGCCGTCCTCGAGCTCCAGATAGATACCGAAGTAAATACTCGCTTCATTGAGCAGCGGCATGGTATCCCGGTCATCGATGAAGAAGGGCTCCAGCTCCGGCAATACCTCGCTGTGGAAATACTCCTCCACGTAGGCGCGCTGATTTTCCGTAAGCTGGCGCTCGTTGATGACGTGGATATTGTTCTGCCCCAGATCCTTGAGCACCTTGGTATAGGCGTGGCCGAAGCGCGCCTGCAGGCGCAGTACCTTTTCATTGATATGGCCGAGCAGGTCGGAAAAGTGCTCCTTTTTCTTGCTCCCTTTGGCAAAAGTGGCCAACCGCCGTACATCCGCCACCCGTACCCGGTAGAATTCATCCAGATTGTTGGAGAAGATGCCAAGGAAGCGCACCCGCTCAATAATGGGCACGCTCTCGTCTTCCACTTCCTGCAGTACGCGGGCATTGAAAGAGAGCCAGCTCAGCTCCTTGGGATACAGAGGAATGTCTTTTGCCATACTCTCTACAGCATTCTCCATGGAAAGCGGCTCCGTCCGATTCTGGTCGGAACGGAACAGGCCTGTTGGCAGAGCAAAATTATTCGGTTTCAAGCTGAAAGACGCTCTCAAAAGCCATAGGTGATGACTGCACAGTTTGCTACATTTTTGTTACGAGAATTTGACAACGATTAACATGACAGCCGATAACGCCGCTGACACCAGCCACGAACGCTACGCCGCCCTCGACCTGGGTTCCAACAGTTTCCACCTGCTGCTGGCTGAATTCCGCGATCAACGAATGGTGCGCCTGCATACCGACCGCGCCATGGTGCGTTTGGCCGAGGGGCTGGACAGCGAGCGCAACCTGGCACCGGATGTGGCCGAGCGCGCTCTGGAAGCCCTGCGCCGGTTTGCCCCGGTGATTCAGGAACTGCCGCTGGACAATGTGCGGGTAGTGGGCACCAATACCCTGCGCGCAGCCAGCACCCGCGCCGATGGGTTTCTGGAGGCAGCGGAGTCCATTCTCGGCGCCCCCATCGAAATCATTTCCGGGATCGAGGAAGCGCGCCTGATTTATTCCGGCGTTATGGCCGCGGCGGAGGGAACGCCGAGCCTGCGCTGCGTGATCGATATCGGCGGCGGCTCCACGGAACTGGTGCGCGGGGTGGAAAGCCCCAAGCTGCTGCAGAGTGTCAGTATGGGCTGCGTGGCCTTCAATCGCCGTTTTTTTGACAGCGGAAAAATCGATGCGGGCAAGCGCAATAATTTTGTGCGCGCCCGTCGCGCTGCCCAGGCTGAGTTACAGGAACTCCAGCATATGGCGGACGATGCGCTGGTGATGGGGGCGTCCGGTACCGTCAAATCTGTATCGCGGGTACTGAACGATGGTGAACTGCTCCCCATCCTGCGCGACGACTTGGAAAAGCTTGCCGACAAGGTCGCGAACTGCAAAACCGTCGACGCCATCGACCTGCCCCATTTAGACCCGCAACGGCGCCCGGTGTTTGCCGCCGGCCTCGCCATATTGCACGGCATTTTTCGCGAGCTGGATATCCAGCAGATGCATATCTCTCCCTACGCTATTCGCGAGGGCATTGTGCACGATCTTGCCGGCCGTGCCGCCGGTGGCGACCGGCGCGCTGATACCGTGGCAACCCTGATGGAGCACGGAGAGATAGATCCCGACCAGGCAAAACGTGTCGCCAATACCGCGTTGCAATTTCTCGGCCAGTTGAACCCCTACTCCCAGGTTGCACAGCGCCGACTGCTGCACTGGGCCGCAGATCTACACGAGATCGGTCTGGCGCTCTCCCACAGCAGCTTCCGCAAACTGGGGGCGTACATGATCGAGCATGCGGATATGGCGGGGTTCAGTAAAAGTGAACAGGAAAACCTGGCCTATCTGGTGCGCAACCAGCGCGGAGATATCAAGGCGATCAAGGAGCACTACGGTTTCCACCCCGGGAGTGAACTGCTACTGTGCCTGCGTCTTGCCTGCATCGTGCACCGGGATCACGTAGACCGCAGTATCGACGGCCTGCACCTTTCGGTGGATGGGCCTGGCTACCGCCTGCAAGTCCCGGAAGAGTGGATGTACCAGCACCCCGCCATCGAGGACCTGCTGGAACTGGAAGTGGAATGCTGGGAAGACAAAAATATCAATCTGACCATTCAACAGACCTAGGCATCCCGTGAGCAAACCCGCCACCAGCGCAACGTCCCTTAGCAAGCTGCACCTGCAGCATCACTTCGCCGATCTGGGCCCGGTGTTCGGCACCCCCACCGCGCCCACACCGCTGCAGAATCCCCACACCATTCATGTGAATACGTCGGTGATGGCACTACTGGGCATCGATCCCAGCGAGGCGGAGCACCCGGAGTGGGCCCTGCTCACTACGGGGGGCCAGCTGTTTCCCGGCAGCAAACCTTTCGCGATGAAGTACACCGGCCACCAGTTCGGTGGTTACAATCCCGACTTGGGCGACGGCCGCGCGTTGTTGCTCGGAGAAATAGAACACGACGGCGAACGCTGGGAGCTGCATCTCAAGGGCGCAGGTAAAACACCCTACTCCCGCTTTGGCGATGGCCGCGCGGTGTTGCGCTCGACCATCCGCGAGTACCTGGCCGGCGAGGCGCTGACCGCACTGGGAATCCGCAGCACCCGCGCGCTATCTATTGCCGGCAGCGACGAGCCGGTTGCTCGGGAAAAAATGGAAACCGGTGCGGCGCTGATTCGCGTGGCACGCAGCCATGTTCGGTTCGGGCATTTTGAGTACCTGTTTTACACCCGTCAGCTGGAGGCACAGAAAAAACTGGTCACCTTTGTGTGCGAGCAGTTTTTGCCGGAGGTGGGTGACGAGGATACAGAAGTGCAGGCTGAGGCTCTGTTGCGGTATACGGTAGAGCGCAGTGCAGAGCTAGCGGCGGGCTGGCAGTCTGTGGGATTCGCCCACGGGGTTTTAAATACGGACAATATGTCGATCATCGGCGATACATTTGACTTCGGCCCATACGGTTTTCTGGATGACTATGAGCCGGGTTTTATCTGCAATCACTCGGACCACACCGGCCGCTATGCCTTTGATGCGCAGCCCGGGGTGGTTTTGTGGAATCTGAATGCGCTGGCACACGCCTTTTCCTCACTGCTGGATACGGAGACGCTGAAGGATTGTCTGGGACAATTCCAGCCGCTGTTGATCGAGTATTACGCGGGGCTGATGCGAGCCAAGTTGGGGCTGGCGGTCGAGGACGATGGTGACCAGCAGTTGTGTGCGGATCTGTTGCAGCTGATGGAGCACGGGCGTGTGGATTATTCGCTGTTTTTCCGGGCCCTCAGTCACTATGCCAGCGAACGTCCGGCTGCCGCGCTGGAGGCACTGGTTGCACCGGCACAGCACGAGGTGCTCGCGGATTGGTTGCGACGCTATGACCAGCGACTGCAAAAGGAGTCCCGCTCCGCCCAGGAACGCAGCAAGGCCATGCTGGCGACGAATCCCAAATTTGTTCTGCGGAACTATCTCGCGCAAAGGGTGATTGAAGCGGCGGAAGCCGGGGACTACCAGCCTCTGGCGACCTTTTTTGATTTGCTGCAGTCGCCGTTTGCGGAGCACCCGGGATTTGATGAGTGGGCGGCGGCGCCTACGGATTCCGGGAAGCATTTACCTATCAGCTGCTCGTCCTGACCCTGAGGCACATTCTTTTTTAGCGTTGTGGCGGTGGCGCACTGGGGATCTGTTTTTGAAACCGCCATAAATACATCCCTGTAGGCTGTGTCGGAAAGATCCCTGTTTCCGACGCTTTCAA
>NZ_LZDE01000266.1 GCF_002009015.1 Microbulbifer mangrovi
GGATGGCCGCATCCGAGCCCCCATGGATGGGTTGAGGGGGGGGCGCCTAGCTCGTGTCCCGTAAAGGGTTTCCCGGTAGCAGGGCCGCCACGGTATTCGCTACGTAGTACATGCTTAAAGCCTCGAGGCTTTGCCGAAGCTACAAAACCTCCCGGCAGGCCTCCACCAAAGCATCCATTTCTTCATCGGTACCAATGCTGATACGCAAGTACTCACTAATCCGCGGCTTGTTGAAATAGCGGACGATGATGTTGCGTTCGCGCAATGCCACAAATAACGCTTCCGCTGAAATCTTCGGTGGTTTGGCGAAAATGAAATTGGCTTTGGACGGCACGATATCGAAGCCCATCTCCGTCAGTGCCGCACAGGTACGCTCGCGAGTGGCGATGACCTTGGCGCAGTTATCTACAAGCCACGCGCGATCCGCAATCGCCGCCGTCGCCACCTTCTGCGCAATCCCATCGATCGGATAGGAATTGAAGGAATTCTTCGCCCGGTTCAAACCCTCAATCAAGTGCGCCTGTCCCATCGCATAACCGAGGCGCAGGCCCGCCAGGGCGTGGGATTTGGACAGGGTGTGGATAACCAGCAGGTTCGGGTAGCGATCGATCAGGGTTGCGGCGCTCTCGCCGCCGAAATCGATATACGCCTCGTCGATCACCACCACCCGCTGCGGGTGCAGCTGCAACAGTTGCTCGATCTCGGCCAGCGGCAGATAGCGGCCGGTGGGCGCGTTGGGGTTGGGCAGGATCACGCCGCCGGCATTTTCCACCGCGTAATCTTCCACTGCGATGGAAAAGTCATCCCGCAGCGGCAGCTTGCGCGCCTCGATCTCGAAGAATTGGCAGTACACCGGGTAGAAACTGTAAGTGATATCCGGGAACAGCAGAGGCTCGGGGCGCTTGAAGAAGCTGTAAAACGCGTGCGCCAGCACCTCATCGGAACCGTTGCCGACAAATACCTGATCCGGCTGCAGGCCAAACTCCGCGGCAATGGTCGCGCACAGCTCGGCGGATTCGGGGTCCGGGTACAGGCGCAGGTGGGCGGCCAGGCCCTCCTGCTGCAACACGGCCTGCGCCTTGGGGGAAGGCGGATAGGGGCTCTCGTTGGTGTTGAGCTTGATCAGGCGGGCGGTGGTCTTGGGTTGCTCGCCGGGTACGTAGGGCTGGAGCTGCGCTACCGCGGGGCTCCAGAACGGGTTGTCTTGGGGCTGATCACTCATTTGATCGCTCATGCTGTCACTCCTTGGCCGGGCAAACAGGCCCGGCGGGCGGAGATTTTACGGGCTCAGCGCGCAGACTTCGACGCCTATTCGCCCTGAATGCCCTGATCCTCCCCGGATTTTTTGCGCTTGCTGCCACCGTCGGCTTTGCTCTTTTCGATGGATATATCAAACAGCGCCGGGGTGCTGGCGAGGAAATCGTCCAGTGGCACCGGATCGCGCCACAGGAAATCCTTCGACTTCAGCTCCTTGGAGACCTCCGGCGAACCGCTGAACTCATCCATTCTGCCGATCTCCACCGCTGCGGCGAATCCCAGGAACGCCCACGGCAGCAGGATAGAGGCCACCAGTCGCCAGTGTGGGGCGACATTCAGGGCCAGGTACGCCGCGCACCACAGCATTACCGGGATCAGGATCGCCAGTGCCAGGATATTCAGCAGCGGCATTATCTGGTGCAGGGAGAAATTGAAATTGAGCAGGGTACCGAACCACTGCCACGCGGCGTAGACCAGCGCTGCGGTGGCGGCGATGGAGAGGTGGGCGAGGAAGTGAGCCTCGTGTTTTACCACCTTGCCAATAAAGGACCAGGCTGCCGCGTAAATTAGCAGCGCCAGTACCGCATTGGTCAGTACTTCCACCGCGCCGGTCCAGCGGAATTCGCCGGTGCTGCCGAGGTAGGCCATCCACAGGCTGAACGCGCCTACCAGTGCGCACAGGAGCACAGCTACCAGTGGCGTCGCCAGACGGTCGAATACCGTCTCTGCAGAGTGCAGGGGGATGGCGGGGGGGACGCTGGTCTCGGTATCGATAAAGCGCAGGCGGCTCTTGCCGATCTGGATCTCGTCGCCACTCTGGATCAGGTGCTCGCGGATGGTGGCCGGTTTCACCGACTTGTCGAGGAAGTTGCGCATCAGGCGCACGCCGTTGAGGCTATCCAGATCCCGCAGTACATAACAGCCGTCTTCGTCGCGCACTACTTCCGCGTGCACCGGATCCACGTGCGGGTCTTCGACCATTACCGGGTTTTCATAACAGCGCCCGAGGGTGGCGCGCTCGCCCTCCATGCGGTAGCGGGTGCCCACCCGGTGGGCACGATTGATTTCCTCGATAATCAGTGCCATTGGATTTCGCTCGCAAACTTCTGGGTAAAGGCCGTGGCAGATTCCTGGGTGAAGCCGGACAGCGTGAAGTGGCTCACCAGGGCGCGATTGTTCTGGTCCACGGTAAGGCTGACGTAGAACACATCGTAAAGATCCGGGAAGTCCTTGTAGCGGCGCACACAGTAGGAGGTGCGCGCGATCACCGGATCGCGCTTGCCGCTGGCCTTCGGCGGCGTGGCTTGCTCGGTCTGGGCTTCTTTATCGTCGCCGGTCGCTGTGTCCGCTGATTCATCATTTTTTGCGGCTGGTTGCTGTGCTTTCATCTGTCCGTTGCGCGGATGGCTGGTGAACTGCTGCTTGCAGTTGAAATCGGTCACATCGTCTTCACCGGCGCTATTGCCGGGGAAGAAGCCACTCATGTTTTCTTCATAGGCACTGTAAAAGCGCGAGGAGCGGAGTTTGTCGGCCTCCAGCCAGAAGAACTCGTATTCCACGCGGCCGGTATCGAAGTCCTCCGACAGGAACACCACATCCTGCCCGGTACAGCCCTTGGCAACCTGGGTAATGGACTCGTCCTCCTCGTCGGTGGAATTGCCCCAGCACTGGATCGACGGCACGATTTCTCCCACCACCATGGCTTCCCCCAGGGGGCGCAGCTGCCAGTCCGCGGCCAGCACCTGGTCGATAATACGCTGTTGGTTCTTGTGCAACTGGCGACTGATCACCGGCTGCAGTTCCAGTGCGCCGTTGCCGGCGGTGGCTTCCTTTTTGTAATCCAGCAGCAGCGCAACCAGTTTATCCACAGGCACCAGGAAGCTGATCTGGTTGCCCGCGGTGGCGACATTGATACCCACCACCTGGCCATTGCGGTTGATCACCGGGCCGCCGCTCATACCGGGGTTGATGGAACCGGAAAAATGAATGCGATCGTAAAAACTGCCGCCGGCAATGCCGTTGTAGGTGCCGGGGACAATGGTCATACCCAGGTCGAGGGGATTACCCATGGAGACAATGGTCTCGCCCTTGCTCGGGGACTTGGATGCCAGGCGCAGGAAGTCACTGCCCGGCTCGCCTTTCTGGCGCAGGATGGCCAGATCGTTGATGACATCCACGTCCAGCAGCTCCAGCTCCCCCTCCTTGCCGTCCACCGAGAGGTACTTGAGCACATATTTGTCCGGATCGTGCACCGCCTCGGATACCACATGGTAATTGGTGGCGATCAGGCCGTCGGTGGAAATCTGAAACCCCGAGCCCAGCCCCGACTTGGAGTTGGACGACAGCTCGATCAGACGGATCTGATACAGGCTGCCGCGGTAATCGCTGTACAGCTGCTCGTAACTCTGCGCCAGTACCCCACCGGCAGCGCACAACAGCAGCAGGGCCAGCAGGGGAGAAAACAGACGCTTGTGAAAGTTGGACATATTGTGTGGTGCTTATGGCTAGCAAAAATTCAGGTGTCGCATAGCGCGCCGCAAAATCCGCATCGGCGCAGGCAAAAATAGCGACACAACAGCCTGGCGAAATTCTGGCCGAAAGGTCGGCCGATATTACGGGATCGGTCACAGCCCAACAAGCGAGCCGGGTAGCCGCCACCCGCGGAGAAATTCCGTCAACGACTGTTGAGTGTAGTGAACGCCGTAGTGATGCGTGTAATTCCGGGCCGGATTAAGTGCAATGTGAGTAATCACTTTGCCTGGTGCCTTTTACTGTCAATAAATTGCGATCCGTGTAATGGCGTGTAATGGCTTGTGATCGACCTGTAATGGGTCCATCCGTAAAGTGCGTATCAAGGTTGAGGGGCGCGAAGCCCGGTCGTCACAGGAGCCGTGGCGAGGTGGATTGCAGACACCCTGTTAGCAGAGACCGTTACGGAAGACGGACTGTATTACAAGGAGCTGGGGAGAGCGACGGAATTGCTCTCCACTCAGTGGACAGTATTGCGCACTCAGCCATTGCCAAAGGATTGGTAACCGGACGATCCCGCAGGACTCCCAGTAGTTCCCGCAGGAAAGTTTGGTAAGTCAGGAAGAATTCCGGCGTAAGCCGGAAAGTCAGGCCAGCCCGGTAACCACAGAGCCTAGGAAGCCGGGATTCTAGGAAGGGCCTGACGGAGGCACGGATGCCTCATTTTCGCTCTTGATAGTGTTGTTGTAACCGTAGATGGCTGGGACCATCTTTTTAATACCGGCAGTAAGCTTGCTTACTGCCGGTTTTTTTATTTAAAAATGTGATGGAGTTCCGGCGCCAGTTTCTTTTATGCTATATCGCGCAGTCAGTTGCTCAGGCACGTTTTGGGGGTGGCTGCGAGAACCAATAGAGAGTAAGGACGCTTTCCTAGCGGTATCCAGGAAAGCTTAAAACTTTGGGATACAACTTAGGGGAATAACACCATGGCCAATATTTGTGCTGAATTGCCTGTCTTCGAAGCTGATGTAAATGTAAATGATTCTTTTGACCTGACCTTGAAGCCGGTTGCCGCGGTCAACGGTGAGGCCCAGTACTGGCCGCTGTTCAATGCCGCAAACCCAAGCGAGCAGTTCGGGAATATCGTGTTCAAGTTTCGCGGGCAGAACAAGTCGATCACTCTGAATATCACACTGGATACTTCCGAGGTGGAAGGTATTGAGTTCACCAAAGCCAATAAAGGGGACTTTGATGGTATTGTTGGCTTGAGTCCGGAGTTCAAACAGGAATTCAAAGCCAAGGCGAAAAAAGGTGCAGAAAATAACTACACCCAGCTAACGGTGACTGCCGCTGTTAAAAAATCTGAACAGGACGACGAAGACGGTAACAGTTTCTCTTTCCTATGGCTGTGCGAGATGATCGATTCTGGAATGAATATCGTTTCCGGTGATCCGAACGCGCAATACGAGCCGCTCTAATCAATCACAAATACTAGACTTTACCTTTATAGAAACTTGGGGTTGGGCGCAGAGCTTTTGGAATGCGGGTAAGCTAAACCACTCTGGGCCCATGCCTTGCTTTAATAACTGTTCCATATAGTGGTTGGCTGAACTCCATTCTCCTGCAAGAGCATAAATTTGGGCAGCGTTATAATTCACGTCGACGTCATCTGGAGATTCTCGCACTAGAGTATGTATTAGCGAGATGGAGTCAGAAGCCTTACCTAGGTACGCTAGTGCGATAGCTTGGTAGAGCCTAGATTCGAGGTCGTCTCTTCCTTGGGTTATTGTCAATAGCTGGTTGAAATTTTCTTGTGCTTTATCATTGTTATCTAGCATTAAATAAGTTTCTGCTAGGTTTCCAATGGTTGGGATATTGGTTGGCACTAGTTCAAGGACTTTGCTGTATGACTCTAGCGCTTTTGAATATTTCTTTTGTAGAAAATAAATAACGCCAAGATTGGACTTCGTTCGCCATCCGCGAAGCTCCTCCGGAATGGAGGTGATTGTTTTTTCAGCTGAATCTAGATCCCCGATTTCCATCTCAATGTTTGCAAGAGCAGAATAAGATGACCAGTGATCTGGGTATTTATCTATGAGTTTTTTGAGCGCGGCGTGAGCTAGGTGGTAGTTTCCCGATATCGCATTGCTTAACGCTATTAGATACAAGTTGTCGGCAGATGGATTGAGGGCTGAAGCTTGCTTGGCAAAGTCTAGTGCGGATTCATATTTTCCATTTCTGTAAGAGTTTCGTGCTCGCTCACTTAGAATTTCTGCAACTGGGAAATCTGTGTTGTCGACCTTTGCTATTAGATTCTGAAATTGTTTAGAGTAGCCACCTAGTCCATATATAAAAAGTTTAAGGCTGTTCAGTGTCTTTATTTCAACTCCAAGTTTTTCCCCTTGATTGAGTGCGTCAAGGGCTATCTCTAGATGGGTTGAATTGCCATCTAGTATAAATAGTCGGGCAGCTACATTGGATAGGCCATTATAGATATATATATTTTGAGGGTAGCGGCTGCTCATTGAGATTAATTTTGCAAGGTCGGTCTGATTGAGCTTTTTGGCTTCCATTCGACTTAAAATATCGAGGTAGAGGCTGTAGTCTCTATCTGACATGACGGTTAGTTCGAGCTTTTCCTTTTGATATGTGGAAGGAAATAGTAAAGCTGTACTGTTGCTTGTACGATAATGTGCTTCCTGAAGTTTATCCGTTAGAAAAGTAAAGTTTTCCTTTTTTTTGATTTGGCTATTGATAGGGGCTAGCCGCTGCAGTTCAATCTCACAGCGTACTTGAGCACACACTAGCTTTGCATAGAGTGCATCGGTAACCCCCTTATCCTTCAGTTTCTGCAGCTGCGCCTCAAAATCCTGCCCCTCCTTCGGGGTAAAACTCACCAGCGCACTCGCCTTCAACTGCGAAACTGAATTCATCAACGCCTGCCGCACCATTGTCCTGGTCAGCGCCTTGGCATTCTCCTCGCCGCGAATTTCACCGTTAATCTCCACAGGCATCACCGCAATATACTGCGGCTCCAGCCGGGTAAATTCCTTCCAGCCCCAGTAACCACCCGCACTCACAATTAGCGTGACGGCCATGCCCGCCACAACCCGCTGCCAGCGGCGGCGGTTTTTGATTTTGTGGTGGGTAAACAGGTCGGTCATGGTTGCGGTGAAATCTTCGCTTTCACTCTCCAATCCCTGTTTGTGTAACAGTGCAAAACCCTGGTACACGACCAAGGCGTTTTGCGGGCGCTGTGCCGGATCTTTGGCCAGCAACTTGTCCAGCAGTATCGCCAGTGGCTCCGGGATATCCGGCCACGCTTCCTGCGGCGGGGTGTGGGCCTCGTTGGTAATGCGGTTGGCCATGGCCAGGGCGCCGGCCTCGTGTTTTTCAAACGGGCGGCTACCGCACAGCAGTTCAAACGCAATGGTGCCGAAGCTAAACAGGTCGCTGCGGGCATCGAGGGGTTTGCCGAGAATCTGTTCCGGCGACATGGCGGTGATGGTGCCGGCGAGCTGGTTTTCCGCGGTTAAGGTTTTCTCATCCAGCTGCTGGGATTTGGCGATGCCGAAGTCGGTGATCTTGGCCACCGGCTCGCCCTTGGCGTTTTCGGCGATGAGGATATTGTCGGATTTCAGGTCGCGGTGAATGATGCCCAGGTTGTGGGCCTCGCTCAGGCCCTGGCAGATCTGCATCAGCAGGCTGAGTTTCTGCTGCAGGCTGGGGCTGCGCTCGCGCATCCAGGGGCGCAGGGTGGTGCCCTCGATATATTCCATCACCAGGGCGATATCCCCCTGGTCTTCCAGCACATCGTGCAGGGCGACGATATTGGGGTGGTTGAGCTGGGCTAACAGGCGCGCTTCCTGCTGGATGCGGTCGCGGGCGTTCTGGCTGGCGGTGTTGTCTTTTAGCTTCTTGATCGCCACCTGGCGGTGCAGTTTGAGGTCTTCCGCCAGGTACACAATGCCCATGCCGCCGGCACCGAGGGTGCTCTGGATGCGGTAGCGGTCGCTACCCACAAAGACAGGGGAATCGGTACGCGGCTGTTGTTCAACCTCGGGATCTGCAATATCCATCTGCGTGTGTTCTTTTTGTTAGAGCCTATTGGGTGCCCGTGCCGAAACCCCTGGCGCGGGCCAGTGCGAGCCGTGAGAATCGGTACAGGGGGCTGGCCCGTTACAGATTCACACTGGTCTCGCCGCTGCGGGCGATCTGGGATTCGTCCGCTTGCTGGTGGTGTTCTTTGCCCGCGCAGAGCCCCGGATATTGCTGCCGGAGGTCGTCGAACGAGGGCATGTTGCAGATTTTGACAAACCGCGCGGTGCAATACCAGATGGGCGAGATGCCCTGTTCCAGGGTCTTGCGGATATGCGCCTTGGCGGAGAGCAGGTCACCGGTGCTGATGTACACCTGGGCCCGGGCGTAATTCACGTAGAGGTCGTCCGGGGCAATGCGGCGGATGCTGATCAGGTTTTCCACCGCCTTTTCCGCCTCTCCCAGTTCGGCGTAGGCGCGGGCCTGCATCAACAGGCCTTCCCAGTCGCGGCGCTCGCGGGTGAGTTCAAAGGCCTGCTGTGCAAGTTCCTCGGCTCTTTCCGGCTGTTGCTGCTCACGGGCAATTTCCGCGCGGTACAGCAGCGGGTCGGCGTCCTTGGGGGCAAGGCTCGAGACCTTGGTAAAGCACTGCTGGGACTGGCTGTACTCTTTCTGGATGTAGTAGGCCAGGCACAGGTTGTAGGTGTCCATGGGGCCGATGCGGTCGAGCCCGGCCTCGGTCAGCAGACGTATGGTTTCACCAGGCTTGCCGGTGTCGAGCATATTGGCCGCAAGCATGGAGATGGCGGGGATGGCTTTGCCGTTAACCGCGATGGTCTGCTGCAGTACCTCGTTCGCCGCCGGCATGTCTCCCAGCAGGCTCAGGTTCAGAGCCTTCATCACCAGATAGCCGTAACTGGTACGCAGCTTCAGGGCGCTGTTGATCTCTTGTAGGGATAGCTCGTAATCGCCGCGGGACTGATGGTACGCCGCCTTCAGGTGGTGGTAGACGGTCTTGTCCGGCAGGGTCAGCTTGAGCTGCGCCAGCAGGGATTCTGCGGGGCCATCCTGGCCGCTGATGATGGCCAGGTACAGCTTGGTAATCAGCAGTTCCGGGGTGTCGTCGAGCCGTGCGGGCACCTTCTGCAGCAGCTTTCTCAGGCGTTCGACGGAGTCCGCCGCACGGGAATTGAACTCATGGTCGATGGTCATTTCCGCGTACAGCTCGTAGAGCGGTGGGAAGCCCGGTTCGCGCGCCTGCAGCTCGTCCAAACGGTCCAGTAACTCTCCCCGGTGAAGGGCGTCGTGGCGGCGTTCGTAGATCTCCAGATAGGTGAGGTAGTCCTCGGCACTGATCTGGGTGAGCGGGGTTGTGGCGCGCGCGGGATACTCCGGCAGCAACTCGTCCACCTGGTGCAGGGTGCGGGCCCGGCTTTCCAGGCTCTCATCGATTTCCAGCCGGGTGCTGTTGCTGTGGACCACCGCCAGGGTATCGCTGTCGAGTAGCTCCAGCGAGAGCTCGCAGCTGCGCGTTGCGCAATCCAGCGTGGGGATTAGCAGCAGGTCGGCATTGAGCGACTTTGCTTGTACCGCCAGCGGCTGGTCCTGCAGGTCGCGGGTTTCTGTATGAGGAACCAGGAAGAGCCCATCGCGGCCGGCCAGTGCCTGCTTGAGCGCGCTGCGCACGTTGCCGGCCAGCAGCTTGCGGTTCTGCTCACTGGGCGTATCTTCTTCGCCGCCCGGCATTTCCGCCTGCAGGATGGCAATGTACTGGCCGGTAGTGGGCGCGTCGGAAAAGGTGCTGATACCGAGTGCCGCCACGGCGCCGAGGGCGCACACCGCGAGTGTGGCGACGATACCGCGCACCGGCCAGCGACGGCGCTGGTCAGCCTGCTGATAGAAGTTTTCCGCTGTGACCGTGGCGGTAATACTGTGGGTGCGGGTGAAGCTGGTGGAGCCGCCCTGGATCTGGTGGATAACGGCCTCCAGCTCTGCGGCCACCTCGGCGGCGTTGAGCGGGCGCTGCTCCGGCTTCTTGGCGAGCAGTTTGTCCAGCAACAGGCACAGGGCTGCGGGCAGTTCCGGGGCCACGCGGGCAGCGGGTGGATGCGGGCTTTTGACGATGCGATCCACGGTCACGTAGGGACTGCTGTTGTCCCCGAACGGGTTCTGCCCGCACAGCAGGCGGTAGGCCAGCACGCCGAAGGCAAACAGGTCGCTGCGGTTGTCCAGCGGTTGGCCCTGGGCCTGCTCCGGGGACATGGCACCCCAGCTGCCGGCCACGTGTTGCTCGCGGGTGAGGTCGCTGTCTTCCTGCAGGTCCTTGGCGATACCAAAGTCGGTGATCTTGATGGTGCCTTCGCTGTCCACCAGGATGTTTTCCGCCTTCAGGTCCCGGTGGATGATACCGGCGCTGTGGGCGCGGGACAGGCCAGCGCAGATCTGCTTGAGAATCTGCAATTTGCGCGGCAGGTCTGGTGAGCGTTCGCGCTGCCAGCGATGCAGGTTGCTGCCGTCCACATACTCCATCACCAGGGCTATGCCGTTCTCACTCTCGACCACGTCGTAGAGTTGCACGATGTTGCTGTGGTTGAGCTGGGCGAGCAGCAGGGCCTCGCGGCGGATGCGTTCGCCGGCAGTGCCACTGTTGGGATTGCGGAGCAGCTTCTTGATGGCCACACGGCGGTTAAGGCGCTCGTCGGTTGCCAGGTACACCACACCCATACCCCCGGAGCCGAGTCTGGCGGTGGCGCGGTAGTGACCGATGTAGAAGGGTAGCTGCTCTGTTTGCATGGTGTTGACTGCGGTTGTAACTCTTTGCTTAGACCGCCGTCCGTGGATGGTCAAAGCCCGCTGTGGGCGGGCGTGTTGTTGTTTTGTCGAGTCCCTGCGCTGGCTTGTATGTTCAGGCCGGTTCCGGGGTTATCGGGTGTTCGCCGGTGCTGGCTTCCACTTCTTCTTTCTGCGATCCCTTGAAAATGTCCAGCAGGAAGCAGCCGAGACGCATCTCGTAGGCCCGGCGCTCCACCAGTCGCCCGGTATCGATGGCGTCTGGCAGGCTGTCCGCGATCTGTTTGCGCGCGCGGAATATCTGCGTGTTCAGGTGATTGACGGTAATGCCCAGCTCGCGGGTGGCGAGGTCGATGGCAACCCAGCCCTGGTCGGGGCCATCCACATTGCGCTGAATATCACGGATGCGGGCGCGCGCCAGGTACAGCAACAGGTAGTTGTGGGTGCGCGCTGCCAGGTCGACGCGGGTGTCGTCTTTGGATAGTTGCAGCTGGATATGTTCTTCGTGGTGGCTGACGATGAACTGCAGGCGGAAATCCGATACGCACAGGCTTTTGAACGAGAGCTCGGTGGTTGTGCTCTGGCTGTTGGCCAGGAATAGCTCCCAGCTGTTGTGGGCGCAGTCGACGCGGCTGCCGTGGTTGACGACCTTGGCGTATTCGCTGTGTTCGGGGCTTTCGAGCAGCTCGTAAATCCACACCCCGTTGATGGGGTTGAAGTGCAGGCTGGCGATGGGATCGTGTTCGTCCGGGAGCAGGTGGTAAGACTCCAGCACCTGCGCTTCACCGGATTGGATATCGATCAGCAGGTTTTCCGGCGGATCGAGGTTTTCCACTTTCCATGCCGGGTTGCTGGCGCGGCCGAAGGCGAGCTTGTCGCCAAGCTGTAGCTGGTGATTCTTGGCCGGCACCAGTTGCTGGTCATTGACCCAGGTGCCGTTGCGGCTGAGATCGCGCACCACCCAGTGGCTACCAGTCCACTGAATTGCGGCGTGAATACCGGAAATCTCTGGCAGCGTGATACGGGTATCCGCGACTCCCTGGCGGCGGCCAATCGTATGGTGCGCCATCAGGTAGACGGGCTGATCCCGATCAGGATGTTGCAAACAGGCCATGTTCAGTCCCTTCCCCAAAAGACTGCGACGCGCTACCCGAATGGTGTGAAACCGGTGCTCGGCGGCGTGCAGAAGTTATCGAGACAGGGCGGCCGGAATGCTTCTCACCGGGCACCACCGTGTGCCCGACGTCGTGCCGGATGTCACCTGCGGAGCAGGGCATCGCACGGGCCGATTGTTTTTGCCGGGGTCGCAGTCGCGAAGCTCGAGTGGTACACCATTTGCCATGCTTGGCAACGTGATCCACTTCTCATTTTTGCTTCTGCGAGCGCACTTTTCGCCGCTGTCTTGAGTCAGTGGACGCTAACCGACTGGGCGAGTGTCCACTTTAGTGTTGCCGATCCATTTATACCGGACTGCGGCCCGAATGCAACGGCTGGATGCGAATTGTTTCCAAATAGAGCGCTGTTTAGAACGCTAGTTCTGCTGGCGCCACATTCTACATTAATTCGTTGCGGAATTTTTGGGGAGCGAGGTGCGGCTATTCCGGATTACTTGTCTTCCTGAGGGGGCAGGTTGCGGCTGTCCTTGCGGTCCAGGTCGCCCACATCCAGTACCGGTGAAGCGTCGATATGTTCGGCATCCATCATTAGCGCGACGCGCTGTAGTGAGGAGATGATCATTGACTGCTCCCACTCGCGCAGGTCCCGGAACTGTTTGACGAAGTGCTCCTGCAGCGGGGTGGGGGCATCGCGGATGATGTCGGCACCCTTTTCGGTCAGGTAAGCGTGCACCTTGCGCTTGTCCTCGGAGGAGCGCTCCCGGTAGACCAGGCCGCGCTTTTCCAGGCGGTCGAGAATGGTAGTCACGGTGGCCTGGCTGAGGCTGATTTCCTTCGCCAGCGCGCCGATGGTCACCTGCCCCTGCTCGCGGATCGCCTGCAGCAGCAACAGCTGCGGTGCGGTCAGGCCCGCGGTCTTGACCAGCTGCTTGGAGTGCAGGTCTGTGGCGCGGATCAAACGGCGCAGGGTGATCAAAACTTCTTCAATTTTATCCATCAGCAGCAGGCTCTCGAAATCGGGGTGGCAGGCATGGCGGCTGACATGCCCGCGGCCGATTTTGGGTTCTGCGCCGTTTTTGTCAATTGCCTCGTTGCGGTAAATGCTTTCCCGGCCACTTTTTGAACCATAAGTCGGTTTCTGAGTGGTCTTTGGCGACACCTTTTCCTGTCCCTGCTTGGGTGGCTTCGCGCGCCCGTCAATGGTGCGCGAGCCCCGTAGTTGCGCGGGCTCCGCGCCATCTTGGGGCTCCTTGCTGACGTCGTAATTGGTCGCGTTCTGATCAAATTGCATGAGGCTTGGCCTTGCGCCCTCGATAATGTTTAGAGTACTATGGATTTAAATATTTAGAGCAGTAAATAACTTTTTGCGAAAAAGGTCAAATTTCAAGCGGAATCCAGTCAGCACGACAGGGTTCCGTTTTTATTGCAGAAGTTTGATATTGCTCTAACAATTTGATGACTAAAGATTGAAAGAAAGGTATTGGTTTGAGCGCGACAAGCGAATTGAAAGAAGACGACTCGATTGACGACAAGGTCAAGCTGGCGCAACAGAAGGAAGCTCGTAAGGCCACCCAGGCCCCATCCAAGAGTGCCCAGGTTCTGTTGCGCCGCCCGGTCAGTGAAGACGGCGCCAGCGTGCACCGCCTGATCGGGAATTGCCCGCCCCTGGATACCAATTCTCTCTACTGCAACCTGCTGCAGGCCAGTCACTTCTCTGCCACCAGCGTGGCCGCGGAGCTGAACGGCGAGCTGGTTGGCTTTATCTCCGGCTACATCATCCCCGAACGCGCCGACACCCTGTTCATCTGGCAGGTAGCGGTTGCCGAGCAGGGGCGCGGAATGGGACTCGCTGGTCGCATGCTGCGGGAAATTCTCACCCGCCCCGCGTGCGCCCGCGTGCAGTTCCTCGAGACCACCATCACTCCGGACAATGACGCCTCCTGGGCGCTGTTCCGCAGCCTTGCGCGCAAGCTTGAGGCGGAGTGTGCGGATTCGGTGATGTTCGACCGCGACCGCCACTTCAACGGCGAGCACGACAGCGAAATGCTGCTGCGCATCGGCCCGTTTACCGCCGCTGGTGATGCCCGTTGAGCGCATGAGCCGCTCTACGAGATTGTTCCGAATTTCCGTTTTCCATTTATGTATTTAATCAACCACTAGAAAAGGGTTGCCACGATGAAAGTATTTGACGAAATTGAATCCGAAGTAATGAGCTACGCCCGCGCTTTCCCGCGGGTTTTCAACAAGGCCCAGGGCGAGTACCTGTACGACGAGGAAGGCAACCAGTACCTGGACTTCCTGGCCGGTGCGGGCACCCTGAACTACGGTCACAACAACCCGATCTTCAAGGAAGCGCTGCTGGAGTACATCCAGCAGGACGGCATCACCCACGGTCTGGACCTGCACACCAAGGCCAAGCGTGAGTTCCTGGAAGCGTTTTACGAAAACATCCTGAAGCCGCGCGACTTGTCTTACGTCATGCAGTTCACCGGCCCCACCGGCACCAACGCCGTGGAAGCCGCGCTGAAAATCGCACGTAAGTACAAAGGCCGCGAGAACATTATCTCCTTCACCAACGGCTTCCACGGTTGCAGCCTGGGTGCACTGGCTGCCACCGGCAACTCCCACCACCGCGGTGCCTCCGGTGTGAGCATGAGCAGTGTCGCGCGCATGCCGTACGACGGTTACCTGGGTGACGAGTTCGACACCACTGCGTACCTGGACAAGGTGCTGAGTGATTCCTCCAGCGGTGTCGACCACCCGGCTGCGGTACTGGTAGAAACCGTACAGGGCGAGGGCGGTATCAACGCGGCAAGCGTTGAGTGGCTGCGCAACCTGCAGGACGTATGTAAGAAGCACGACGTACTGCTGATTGTCGACGACATCCAGGCGGGCTGTGGCCGTACCGGCAGCTACTTCAGCTTTGAAGAAGCGGGCATCGTGCCGGACATCGTAACCCTGTCCAAATCCCTGAGCGGCTACGGTCTGCCGTTCGCTGTGGTTCTGATGAAGCCGGAGCTGGACCAGTGGAAGCCGGGTGAGCACAACGGTACTTTCCGCGGCAACAACCTGGCCTTCGTAACTGCTACTGCGGCGATCAAACACTTCTGGAGCGACGACAAGTTCGCCAAGGAAGTACTGCGCAAGGGCGAGTACATCGAGAAGCGTCTGCAGACCATCGTCGACAAATATGGCGACGGCAACATGACCACCCGCGGTCGCGGTATGTTCCGCGGTCTGAACTGCGTGAGCGGTGAGCTGGCCGACAAGATCACCAGCGAAGCCTTCCGCAATGGCCTGGTCATCGAGACCAGTGGTGCCGACGACCACGTGGTAAAAACCCTGTGCCCGCTGACCATCAGCGATGAGAACCTGACCAAGGCACTGGATATCGTGGAAGCGGCAGTGGCCAAAGTCCTCAAAGGCGAAGACGTGCCGGAAGAGCACGACTTTTTTGCCGACGACAGTGAGCAGGAAGAGAGCACCCTCGCGGGCGCAGCCTGATCCCTGTCAGCCACGTGAAAATGCGGCCTGAACCCGGCCGCATTTTTTCGCCTCTGATTTGAAGACCGATTTTTTAAGACCTGATTTTAGAAAGAGTAAGAAATGATCGTAAGAAAACTGCAAGAAGCCGAAAAAACTGACCGTCGTATTGTTTCCGAGGGTTGGGAAAGCACCCGTCTGCTGCTGAAAAACGACAACATGGGCTTCTCTTTTCACATCACCACTATCTACGAAGGTGCTGACCTGCACCTGCACTACCAGAACCACCTGGAGTCCGTGTACTGCATTTCCGGTGAAGGTTCTGTCATGGCGGAAGATGACGGCGTGGTTCACGAGATCACTCCGGGCACCATCTACATCCTGGACAAGAACGACAAGCACGTACTGAAGGCCAAGTCTGAAATGAAAATGGCCTGTGTATTCAACCCGCCTCTGCACGGTAAAGAAGTGCACAACGCTGACGGCGCTTACGAGCTGGATGCCGAAGAGGTAAAGGACGAAAAATAAACCGGTTGTGAACAACATTGCAGCGGAGTTTTGGGGCACCACCCGCAAATACTTTGGTGTCCCCCCTGAAAACCCCGAAATCGGTAAGCGTAAGGATCCCATGAAAACACATACGGTTGAAAAAATTGGCGGTACGTCCATGAGTGACTACACCGCAGTACGTGACAACATCATTCTGAAGAACGGCAAAGCGAAAACGGAAGGGTTGTACCAGCGTGTTTTCGTGGTTTCTGCTTACGGTGGTATCACCGATATGCTGTTGGAGCACAAAAAATCCGGCCGCCCGGGTGTATTCGCCCTGTTCGCCGGTGCGGACGATGAGCGCGAATGGTCAGATGCGGTCGCTGGGCTGCGCGCGCGTATGGAAGAAATCAACGCAACCCTGTTCACCGATGACGTGACCCTGGCCAAGGCCAATGCGTTTATCGGTGAGCGACTGGACGACGCCGCCAACTGTCTGGGAGACCTGGAGCGCGTTTGCCAGCACGGCCACTTTGCCCTGGAAGGACACCTGGACGTGGTCAGCGAAATGCTTGCCAGCCTGGGTGAAGCCCACAGTGCCTGGAACACTGTGCAGCTGCTCAAGCAGGAAGGCATCAATGCCCGTTTCATCGACCTGACCGGTTGGCGCGACGGTGAACACATGACCCTGGACGAGCGTATCGACCGCGCCTTTGCCGATGTCGACTTCGACAAAGAGCTGCCGATTGCCACCGGTTACGCGCACACCGCCGATGGCCTGATGAAGACCTTCGCCCGCGGTTACAGCGAAATGACCTTCAGCCGCATCGCGGTTAAAACCGGTGCCAAGGAAGCGATCATCCACAAGGAATACCACCTGAGTAGTGCCGACCCGCGTCTGGTAGGCGAGGAACAGGCCGTGCCTATCGGTCGTACCAACTACGACGTGGCAGACCAGCTGGCCAACCTGGGTATGGAAGCCATCCATCCCCGCGCCGCCAAGGGCCTGCGTCAGCAGGAGATTCCGCTGCGCGTGATGAACACCTTTGAGCCCGAGCACCGCGGTACTCTGGTCACAGGTGATTATGTAAGCGACACGCCGCGGGTGGAAATCATCGCGGGGCGTAAAAGCATCTATGCTGTTGAATGTTTTGATCAGGACATGATGGGCAGCATGACCAGTTACGACCGCGCGATCAACGAGATCATTGCGCGCTTCAAGGGCAGCGTGGTGACCAAGGATATCAACGCCAACACCATTACCAATTATCTGGGTAACAACCTGAAAACCGTCAAGCGGATCAAGAAAGCCATTGGCGAGTTGTTCCCGGATTGTGATATCCAGGTGCGCAAGGTGGCGGTGGTTTCTGCGATTGGCAGCGACATGAAGACCTCGGGCATGCTGTCTCGCGCGGTCAGTGCGCTGGCCAATTCGGCCATCAGTATCCTCGCGGTACACCAGTCCATGCGTCAGGTAGACATGCAGTTTGTGATCGACGAGAGCGATTACGAGAAGTCGGTCAAAAGCCTGCACGCCGCACTGGTAGAAGTCCACGAGCACGGCGACGCAATATGCGCAGCCTGATCACGGCCCTGACTTCCCGACTGCCGTCAGCTTTGCTGGCGGCAGTGTTCGTTGTGGCCTGTGTATTTTCCAGTGTCGTCGCACCGCTACATGCGCAAGATGCAGAGGCGCCGCCGGTGCCTGAGGTAACTGCTGAAGAAAAGGCGGCCAACCAGAAAAAGCTCGAGGAACTTGACCGTGTTTCCGAAGCCGCGGACGACCTCGACAAGCCCCTCTACACCCCGTTTATCGAGCGCTATGTGCTGGATGAACTGAAGCAATTGCGGGTAGATATGGCGGCACAGAAGGTCTCCCTGACGGAGAACATTGTCGACCGCCAGCTGAGTGCTGCCGACAAGGCCATCACTTACGCCACGGATACCATCACTTACTTTTTCTACCTGATTGCCGGTTTCAGTTCCCTGTTGGTAATCATGGGCTGGACTTCCATCCGCGATGTGAAGGAAAAGGTCCACACCCTCGCCAACCAGGAAATCTCCAGTCTGGTGGAGCAGTACGAAGAGCGCCTACGCAGTATCGAGGAGCAGCTGTCGGAAAAAACCCAGCATATTGAAAGTAACCGCGATGAGATTGAGCTGACCCAGGAGGTCCACTCCCTGTGGCTGCGCGCCGGCCGCGAGCAGACCCCCACTGGTAAAATTGCCGTTTACGACCAGATCCTGAATCTGCGCAAGGACGACGGCGAAGCGCTCACCTACAAGGCGGACGCGGTGCTGGAGCTGGATGAGCCGCAGTGGGCCATCAATCTGTGTCTGCAGGCGCTGCAGATTGACAGCGAAAACGGCAATGCCTACTACCAGCTCGCCTGTGCTTATGCGTATCTGGAGCAGTGGGAAGATTCCATCAGCTACCTGCAGAAAGCGTTGGATATTTCTCCTGCGTATCGCGATGAAGCGATGGAAGATTCGGCCTTCAATGGACTTTACGATTCCGAAGAGTTCGCGACACTGATGGGTATTCAGCAGGACCACAGTAGCGGCAGTACAACGAAAGGTTCGGATGGGGCGCACTGACTGCGCTCCTGACTCAATGCCAAAAATAACCGCTGTATAAATTTAATAATTACTGAAAACTGTTTTGGGGGAATGGACGTGCTGATCAGTTTCTTGTTTTTCCTTGCCATGTTTGCCGCCGTGGGACTCAGTTCCTACCGCAAGAGTCGCGGCACCAAAAAAGACTATTACCTCGCGAGCCAGGATGTGTCGCCAATGTTGGTGGGGCTGTCCGCTGTAGCCACCAATAATAGTGGTTATATGTTTATTGGTGTTATCGGCTATACCTACGCCACCGGCCTCGCTTCAATCTGGTTGATGCTGGGCTGGATCATGGGGGATTTTCTGGGCTCCCTGTGGATGCACAGAAACCTGCGTGATGCGGCAAAACGCAGTGGCGAATCCAGCTATGCCGGGGTACTGGCCTGCTGGCAGAGCACCCGCTTCGGTGCCTGGCAGAAGCTTGCCGGTATTCTCTCGCTCCTGTTCCTTCTCGCCTACGCCAGCGCGCAATTGGTGGCCGGCAGCAAAGCGCTGTATGTGGTGCTGGATATGCCGATCTGGAGCGGTGCGGTGATCGGTGGTGTGATTGTTGCGGCCTACTGCCTGGCGGGAGGAATTCGCGCGTCGATATGGACCGATGCTGCGCAGTCACTGGTAATGGTGGTGGCTATGGGCATGTTGCTGTTTGTTGCCACGCAGTCAGTAGGCGGATTCGCAGCAGCCTGGCAGGAGATGGGCAAGGTAGAGGGGTTCCTCAACTGGTATCCACAGGACCTGCTGCTGCCGGGTGTAGCGGGCGGTGTCCTGTTTGCGCTGAGCTGGTTGTTCGCGGGCATTTCCGTGGTGGGGCAGCCCCATGTGATGGTGCGGTTTATGGCGCTGGACGATGCTGGACACATGGTGCGGGCGCGTTGCTGGTATTACCTGTGGTTTACGATTTTCTACTTTATGGCCACGGGCGTGGGCATGCTGTCGCGGATTCTACTGAGCGACCCGGGTACGTTTGATGCCGAACTGGCGCTGCCGATGATGGCGATGGAGTTGTTGTCACCGGTATTTGTAGGCTTGATCCTCGCGGGTATTTTTGCCGCGACCATGTCTACGGCAGACTCTCTGGTGCTGAGCTGCTCTGCGGCGCTGACCAACGATATCCTGCCCAAGCGTACGGAAAGCACACGATTATTGAAGGTGGCAACTCTGGGGATAACTGCGGCGGCGGTTGCCTGGGCGTTGTTCAATGAGCAGAGTGTGTTCAGCCTGGTGGTGATGAGCTGGTCGGCTCTGGCTTCTGCCTTTGCGCCGTTATTGATGGTGCTGGCTGCCGGCGGTCGCCCGTCGCAGAGGCTGGCAGTTGTGATGAGCGTGCTTGGTTTAGCCACTGCGCTGATCTGGCGCTGGTTGGGTTGGCATGCGCATATCTATGAGGGCATGCCGGGTATTCTGATGGGGCTTGTGGTGTTTGCTATCGGGCGTTTTTTGGTAAAGGAGCCCGTGGCTAGGCCTGTCAGTGCCTGATCGGGTTGTGGTCCGTTTTATTTGAAGTCTGTGGCGGCGGATCGACAGGGATCTGTTTTTGAAACCGAGCTAGGCGCCCCCCCATTCATACATCCCTGTAGGCTGCGTCGGAAACGTCCCTGTTTCCGACGCTTTCAAAAACA
>NZ_LZDE01000267.1 GCF_002009015.1 Microbulbifer mangrovi
AGTGTGCACCAGATAGCGGTTCCTTCAGCCGACCTAGAAAAGTGCTCTTCTAATCCTGAATTCTCTGATCTTTAGTGTACGTACGCCCCCGATTCTGAAAACCGTCAAATGACGTAGTTACCGGCCCCAATACGCGTATAGCTACCCTGTCCACCCCGCCGAATAATCGATAGCACCAAGAACTAGCCAATCGAGAACATTCAAAAAAAGGGGATGCACATGGAAACGTTGTCTGGAGGTAAGGGACTACTGCGACCAGAAGGTTGTCAGCAGTCTAAAAAAATAATCTGGCGCAGCACCTGCGCCGCCGCGCTCGTGATCGGAAGTACCGCGTCGCTACCCGCACTGGCCAAAAAGTTCGAATCCGAAGACGGGCAGACATTCAGTATCGGTGCCGGCTTTCGCTCCCAGTTCCAATCGGTGGAAGGGGACAGTGATTTCACCCTGCCGGATATCCGTGTATACACCTCCGGCCAGCTGAACGACACGGTGAAGTTCACCTTCAATTTGCAGCAGCGCAGCAATGACACCGCAGACGTGCTGGATGCCATCGCGCAGTTCGAATTCAGCCCGCAGTTCAATATCTGGGCCGGGCGCATGCTGACCCCGGCGGACCGGATCGAAATGAGCGGCCCCTACTATGCCCTCAGCTGGAACCAGTACCGCCAGCCCCTGTACGCATCCGACCAGGGCGGCCAGGCAGGTCTGATCGGACGTGATGAAGGGGTTACCTTCTGGGGCACCGCTGGTAAATTCCAGTACGCCGCAGGCAGCTTTATCGGCCTCGATGGCTACAGCAACCAGGACGACAACCCGCTGTACGCCGCGCGCTTTGCCTACAACTTCCTGAATATGGAAGCGAACCCCGGCTACTACACCAGCTCCACTTATTACGGCGGCCTCGGCAATATCTTCACCCTTGCACTTTCCCTTCAGAGCCAGGAAGACGGCGTCGGTAGTGAAATGTCCGCCGGTGACTTCTCCGGGTGGACCATCGACATGCTGTCGGAAACTGTGCTCGATGCCGGTGGCGTGGTCACCATCGAAGGGGAGTACAAGAGTTTCGATGCGGACTACACCCTCGCTTCCCAGCCTGTCGATGGCGAATGTTTCTGCCTGTTTGACGGCGAGTCCGTATTCGCCACCGCAGCCTACCTGTTCCCCGCCAATGTGGGACCGGGCAAGTTCCAGCCCTATCTGCGTCTGGTAGAGAACAGTCCCTCCGATGCGGACAGCAGTAGCTCCACTGAGCTCGGTCTCAACTACGTGGTCAACGGCCACAACACCCGCCTGAATCTCAGCTTCGTCTCCGGTGACGCCAATGCTTCCGGTTATGCCGGTGCCGACGTGGACGTGCTGAGCCTCGGTATGCAGGTACAGCTGTAAATCCAGTGTGCGAGTGCCCCGAGGCACTCGTCTGATGCGACTTCCAAAATAGTGAAAAGGAGCAGTTCCATGCAACTGAAAAAATTTGTCGCCGGCCTGGCTTTCGCCGCCGGTACCAGCGTAATCAGCACCGTGGCCCTGGCCGCGGAAACCATCAAGGTTGGGGTGTTGCACTCCCTCTCCGGCACCATGGCCATCAGTGAAACCACCCTCAAGGACACCGTGTTGATGATGGTGGATGAGCAGAACCGCAAGGGTGGCCTGCTGGGCAAGAAACTCGAGGCTGTGGTGGTGGACCCGGCTTCCGACTGGCCGCTATTTGCGGAGAAGGCCCGCGAGCTGCTTACCAAGGAAAAAGTCGATGTGATTTTCGGTTGCTGGACGTCCGTATCCCGCAAGTCCGTACTGCCGGTGGTGGAAGAGCTTAATGGCCTGATGTTCTATCCGGTGCAGTACGAGGGTGAAGAGTCCTCGAAAAATGTTTTCTACACCGGCGCTTCGCCCAACCAGCAGGCAATTCCCGCAGTGGATTACCTGATGTCCGACCTGGAAGTGGATCGCTGGGTTCTCGCTGGCACCGACTACGTTTACCCGCGTACCACCAACAAGATTCTGGAAGCGTATCTGGAATCCAAGGGAGTGGCGAAAGAAGACATCATGATCAACTACACCCCGTTCGGCCATTCCGACTGGCAGAGCATTGTGTCCGACATCAAGAAGTTTGGCAGCGCGGGCAAAAAAACTGCGGTGGTTTCCACGATCAATGGCGATGCCAACGTGCCGTTCTACAAGGAGCTCGCCAATCAGGGAGTCAGCTCCGAGGATATCCCGGTGGTGGCCTTCTCCGTGGGTGAGGAAGAACTCTCCGGTATCGACACCGGTCCGCTGGTCGGGCACCTAGCCGCGTGGAACTACTTCCAGGGTATTGATAGCGAATCCAACGATTACTTTGTCCAGCAGTGGAAAAAGTTCATTGGTGACGAAAAGCGTGTGACCAATGACCCGATGGAAGCAACCTATATCGGCTTCAACATGTGGGCTAAGGCGGTAGAGAAAGCCGGCACCACGGATGTGGATGCGGTAGAGCAGGCAATGATCGGTATCGAGTTCCCGAACCTCACTGGCGGTACCGCCAAAATGAACAAAAACCACCATCTGTCAAAGCCGGTATTTATCGGTGAAATCCAGGATGACGGTCAGTTCGAAGTGGTCTGGGCAACTGACGATGTCGTGGCCGGTGACGCCTGGTCCGATTTCCTGCCCGGCTCAAAGGACCTGATCGCGGACTGGACTGCGCCGATCAAGTGCGGCAACTACAACACCAAATCCAAGGCGTGTAGCGGTCAGGCGGAATAAGTCACGGTCAGTGACCGGCTGAACATACCCCGGACCAGAAAAACACCTTCGCAATACGCTCCGCTAGCCGCGGGCGTATTGCTTTTTTGGGGCGTTTTTCAATTTCCGAGAAAGCATATAACTATGAGCGCGGAGTTACCGGTGAAGCAATTTTTACGAAGCGTCAGCCTGGTGCTGACCTGTTTGCTCGTCGTACTTTCGACCGGCAGCGCACTAGCGCAGTCGCAGGCAGTCCCTCCGGCGGTGGAGGAAGTACTACAGAAATTACCGGAAGCCAGCCTGCGGGAAACCGGCGAGCTGGTGCAGCAACTGGAGCAGGTTGGCGGCGCGGAGATGCGCCCGCTGTTTGAAACCATGCTTGCGGGAGATCTCTACTTCCACAAAACCAGTGGCGAGCTGATGGCGGTGCAAAAAAACATCGCCGGAGAGCTTATCGGGCGGGATGTATTTACCGGTGCGGAATTGGGCGTACAGGGGCGGCGCGATATTAAAAAGATCCGCGTCAACAACCGCCTGCGCGGGCAGTTGCGCGATGCCATCGGACGTATCGACCTGCTGCACGGCAGTGAAGCGGAAAAGCGCACTGCGGTACTGGCGATACTGGATGACCTCAGCGCAAATAACCTGAGCCTGCTGCAAAGTGCGGCAGATGTCGGTGTCAGTAAAAGTGTGGGCGACCTGATTGAACTCGCCAATGCCATGGTGCGCCTGCGTGACGGCAGTACCACCGACGATCGCCTCGCAGCCATTGCACTGATGGATGATCGCCTGGAGGCGCCGGTGCGCAACCAGCTGCGACGCCTGGTCGACGATGAAAATGAACAGGATGCCGCAGTAAAAGCCGCGGCACAGGAGGCGCTGGAAAATATTACCGAGCGCATCGAGTTTTACGGGCAGATGGAACAGCTGTTCTTCGGGCTCAGCCTGGGGTCGGTATTGTTGCTCGCTGCCATTGGTCTCGCTATCACTTTTGGCGTGATGGGCGTGATCAATATGGCCCATGGCGAAATGATCATGCTCGGCGCCTACACCACTTATGTGATCCAGCAATTGATGCCCGCTTCCATCGAATATTCTCTACTGGTGGCGGTACCAGCGGCCTTCCTGGTTTCCGGCAGCGTGGGTGTTTTGATCGAGCGCGGCGTAATCCGCCATCTGCAGGGACGGCCACTGGAGACACTGTTGGCCACCTTTGGTATCAGCCTGATCCTGCAGCAGGCGGTGCGCAGTATTTTCTCGCCGCTGAATATGCAGGTAGTCACACCGGAGTGGATGAGTGGCTCCCTGGCCATCAACCCGGTTTTTTCCGTTACCTACAACCGTCTGTATATCCTGCTGTTTGCCCTCGCGGTATTCGTCACACTGCTGACCATCCTCAAAAAATCGTCCCTCGGCCTGAATGTGCGTGCGGTATCCCAGAACCGGGATATGGCCAAGGCGATGGGCGTGCGTACGGAAATGGTCGACGCGATGACGTTTGGCCTCGGCTCCGGCATTGCGGGGGTTGCCGGTGTGGCGCTTTCCCAGCTCACCAACGTGGGGCCCAACCTGGGCCAGTCCTACATTATCGATTCCTTCATGGTGGTGGTATTTGGCGGTGTGGGTAATCTGCTCGGCACGCTGGTGGGTGGTTTTTCACTGGGCGTGGCGAACAAATTCCTCGAGCCCGCCACCGGGGCGGTACTGGCCAACATCATTGTGCTGGTGTGCCTGATCCTGTTTATCCAGAAACGGCCCAAAGGCCTGTTCCCGCAGCGTGGGAGGGCGGCCGAATGAATGCAATGAGTAACCTCATCGAAAAGATGACGCGAGTACTTACCGAGTTGCGCCAGCCGGGCAAGGGTTCCTCGATGCTGGTGGGTGTACTGCTGGCAACAACCCTGGCTATGTCGGCGGCCAACCTGTTACTACCGGCGGACTCCGCGTTTTACGTAAGCACCTACACCATTACCCTGATGGGTAAATACCTGTGCTTTGCCATGCTCGCCATGGCGGTGGATATCATCTGGGGGTATTGCGGCATTCTCAGTCTGGGGCACGGTGCCTTTTTTGCCCTGGGCGGTTACGGCATGGGCATGTACCTGATGCGTCAGATCGGTGACCGCGGCGTTTACGGCAATCCCGACCTGCCGGACTTTATGGTATTTCTCAACTGGCAGGAGCTGCCGTGGTACTGGTTCGGCATGGACCAGTTCTGGTTTGCGGTACTGATGGCACTGGCGATTCCCGGCTTGCTGGCATTTGTATTCGGCTGGCTGGCGTTCCGCTCCCGGGTTACCGGTGTCTACCTGTCGATCATGACCCAGGCGCTGACCTATGCCCTGATGCTGGCGTTTTTCCGCAATGAGATGGGGTTCGGCGGCAACAACGGACTGACCGACTTCAAGGATATTCTCGGATTTGACCTGCAGGCGGATGCGACCCGGGTAGCCCTGTTGCTGGTGACCACGCTGCTGCTGGTGATCGCGTTTATTACTAGTCGCGCCATTGTGCAGTCGCGGCTCGGGCGGGTAATTGTTGCGGTAAGGGATGCCGAGGCGCGCGCGCGTTTTCTTGGCTACCGCACCGAGCGCTATAAAGTCTGGCTGTTTGTCTATTCCGCGCTGATCGCTGCGGTGGCGGGCATGTTGTATGTGCCGCAGGTAGGCATTATCAATCCCGGTGAATTCTCCCCTCTCAATTCCATCGAGGTGGTAGTTTGGGTCGCGGTGGGTGGTCGAGGAACCCTTTACGGGGCAATCGTCGGTGCACTGCTGGTGAATTACGCCAAGACCCGCTTTACCGCCATCATGCCGGACGGCTGGTTGTTTGCCCTCGGGGCCTTGTTTGTGATCGTTACTGTGTATCTACCGCAGGGACTGGCAGGACTGTTGCAGCGTTTTGGACGTAGTGAGTCCGTGCAAGCCGCGCGGCGCGAAGAAGACGCCGGCTCTGACAGCGGCATAAGTACCCGGGAGGTGAATGCATGAGTAATCTGAATCAATTTGCTGGACAGGCGCGGGAACTGTTGCGCCGGGATACCACCTGGCCATTTCTGGTGCCGCGCCAACGTTCACCGGACGTGTCCAAGCAAGTAATCCTGTACCTCGAAGGCCTGAATGTCAGTTTCGATGGATTCAAGGCACTTAACGATCTCAACCTGTACGTGAATGACGGCGAGCTGCGTTGCCTGATCGGCGCCAATGGCGCTGGCAAAACCACGCTGATGGATGTGATTACCGGCAAGACCCGGTGCGACAGCGGCAGTGCCTGGTTCGGCCAGAATATCGACCTGCTGGCCCACGATGAGGCGGAGATCGCCCAGCTGGGGATCGGGCGCAAATTCCAGAAACCGACGGTGTTCGAAGCGCATACGGTGTTCCATAACCTGGAGTTGTCGCTGCAGGGCAGCAAGGGCGTGTGGAGTGCCCTGACGGCAAGCCTGACAAGCATTGAGAGCGACCGGATTGATGAAGTGCTGAAGATCATCGGCCTGCAAAACGCCCGCTTTCAGCTGGCGGGTGCGCTTTCCCATGGACAGAAACAGTGGCTGGAAATTGGCATGTTGCTGGCTGCCCAGCCGCGCCTGTTGTTGATCGATGAACCGGTGGCGGGCATGACGGCGGAGGAAGCAGAGCGCACTGCGGAGTTGCTTACTTCTCTCGCCGGCAAGCACACGGTGATCGTGGTGGAGCACGACATGGAGTTTGTTCGCAGTATTGCGCGCACGGTCACGGTGCTGCACCAGGGATCGGTACTGGCGGAGGGGACCATGGACCAGGTGCAGAACAATCCCGATGTGATCGAGGTATATCTGGGGGAAGAAGCATGATCCGGATCGAGAAACTGAACCAGAAGTACGGCGGTACCCAGATTTTGTGGAACCTGGATCTTGAGGTGGCGCGGGGATCCTGTACTTGCATCATGGGCCGCAACGGTGCGGGTAAAACCACCTTGCTGAAGTGCCTGATGGGATTGTTGCCGGCCAGTGATGGACGCATCCTTTTTCAAGGTAAGCCCATTGAGGGAAGTCCGGCCCAGGCACGGGCGAAGATGGGGATCGGTTATGTGCCCCAGGGGCGGGATATTTTTCCGCTGCTGACGGTGGAGGAAAACCTGCAGATCGGACTGCCGGCGCGGGGAGACGGACTGAAGAAAATTCCCGAGCGGATTTTTGAGTTGTTTCCGGTGTTGAAGGATATGTTGCATCGTCGCGGAGGGGATCTGTCCGGCGGGCAGCAACAGCAGCTGGCAATCGGTCGCGCGCTGGTGATTGATCCGAAGGTACTGATTCTGGATGAACCCAATGAGGGTATTCAGCCAAATATCGTCCGCCAGATTGGGGATGTGGTGACACAACTCAATGAGGAAGACGGGCTGACGGTGATTCTGGTGGAGCAGAAACTCGGGTTTGCGCGCAGGGTAGGCAAGGAGTTCCGGTTGATGCAGAAGGGGGCGGTGGTCGCTGCGGATAAAATGGCGAACCTGGATGACGGATTGATCCGACAGTATCTGGCGGTTTAACTGAAAACTTCCAGGTAATCCTTGTTGCCGTAATAGTGAAATTCTTCCAGCGCGCTGTAGGCAAGCTTGATCACGTGATCGTCGTCGCTGTGCAGTGCCTTTTGCATGATTTCCGCCTGCCGTTGCGGAATATCTTTTATGTCTTCCGCCTCGAATGGCCGGATAACTTTCGGTCCGGTGCTCAGGTAGGCAATTACCAACCCCTGCCAGAAATAGCGCAGGGCGGCTTCCCTGTCTGTGCAATACGGCAGGATCAGTCGCAGGGCATGGCAGCCGGTGACCCCGTGTAGCAGGGTGAAGTCGCGAGTTCCCAGGTAGGCGTGGATCGCCACTTCCGCAATATCTTCCAGCCCCAGCTGTTGTGGCTGGATCGCGGTGTCCATCCAGCCAGGTTGTCCGGTAACCGATTGCATATGGTCGGCGATATTGCCGGGTGCGAGTGGAACCTCGGGGTATTTCTCCGAGATATGCCGGATGATTTCTGCGGCCGGCTGCGGCACCCGTTGGCGGTTGCTGTCGAAGGTGTGGTAATCGAGGTTCCAGTAGGCGAGGCCCATGGCGATTTCTTCCAGGTGACGGGCATCGATTCCGTATGCGGTGCGAATCAGGCCGTGGAAGGCGGCGGTGGCGATGGAGGGGAGGAGTTTGGGCAGTTCCTGTTGCAGGCACCTGGCGATACCCAGTTGCCTTAGTTGTTGCTCATAGTAGTGCAGGGCGCTGGCAAACAGGTCCTCGCGATTGCGGCAGCGGCTGACATCGTCAATTTCTTCCACCGGGCTGCCGGGGCGCGGCTGCAGGTGCGGGGTGCTGCGGTCGAACGCGTGGGCCAGTTGTGCTGGTGTAGCGCGCATTCTGTCGAGGGCTATCAGTACCATGGGCAGGTGGTTGGCAAGCCGGTCTCCGTAGTGCACGTGATAAAGGCTGCCAGCTTCCAGCAACTGTGCGCAGTCGCGGGTAATGCTCATGGTAGTTTCCTTCTGTCGATTCAGCTGATTTCTACCCGATCTCCCAAGTGTATGGTGACCGGATTGTTGTCTCCAATGGTGCCTGCAGCGGCCGGTGCCAGGTTCATGCCAAAGTAAATCTGGCCATCTTCCCAGCGACGGTAGCTGGCGAGGGTGCGCAACGGTTCTTTTTGCGCGCGCCCGGTAAAGGGATGCAGTCCGGGAATTCCGCAGCGCGCACAGGGGTGGGTGCAGTCGAAGACCACGGAGCCATCGTGGGTGTGGATCGTCAGGGTCTTCCAGCGGTCTTCCGCAAAGGGTTCGCAGCCACTCACCACCAGATTGGGGCGGAAGCGCAGCATGGATACGGGCTCGGCAAGGCGACTGTTGAGGTCGTCGAGGGAGGCCTGGCTGATCACCAGCAGTGGTGCGGCATCGGCAAAGCCCACCTGGCGGTCGGCGCGCGGCGCTTCGAGCGGTCGACGGAACTCGTCGCCCATGGCCACAAGGCGCACCGGGGTCTGCAATTGCTCACTCAGCCAGTGTGCTGCGCCGTCGCCGGCGTCGCGGGCGGTGACGTCATCATTCCACACGCGGACCGTCCTGAGCGCGGCTTCGGGGCCCGGCTGGTGGATTTCGACGTGATCTCCCTCGGCATTTTCCAGTCGCACCCCCTGCGGGATGGCGGTGGCTTTCAATTGTGCCATCGGGCGCAGGCGGCGCTGGGTCACGAACTGGTTGTCTTCGTCCACCAGCATCCAGCGACGATCATTGAACGCACCGAAACGGTCCAGGGGGAGGGATTTACATTTGTGCCCCTGCAGGGATTTGACGGGGAAATGGTAGAGCGCGGAGATTTCCACTGACAGCTCCTGGGCAGGGATGTGAAGGCAAAGTGAAAGCCTAATGCTATCTGCAATCGTAAGACAAGGCCTGTGGAATTGTGGTGGCTGGGGAAGCGAGTTTGAGTATTAGGCTTTCCTGCCGATTCAGCGGGAATGACATGGTCAGTGGAACAGCAAAAATTGGACAAAAAAAGCGGCCCGAAGGCCGCCAGTCATCATGCTGTGAGACGATAATGCGGGGAAACCGTTATCAGGGTTCGGACGATTTACCGAACTCCGGGAAACCTTCTTCGTTCCAGCGAATCACTTTCACGAAGGTGTGACGGTTGGGGTCCCACAGGGGGTCGCCAACGATCTCGGTATAGGTACGTGCGTGGAACACCAGGATATCTTCACTGCCGTCCTCGGACACGGTGAAGCTGTTGTGTCCCGGACCGTAGATGCCGCGCTCGTAGCAGCTTTCCAGTACCGGCTTGGGGGATTTTTCCCAGCTGGCCGGGTCCAGTACATCGGCGTTCTCGTTTGCCCACAACAGGCCCATACAGTAATTGTGGTTAGTGGCACTGGCGGAATAGCCGATAAAGATTCGCCCATTCTTCTTGATGATCGCCGGGCCTTCATTCACCAGGAAACCGATCGCTTCCCAATCGTATTCCGGCTTGGTCAGCAGCACCGGCTCACCGACGATAGACGTCGGGGTGTCCATTTCAGCGATATACAGGTTGGAGTTGCCGGCGATACCCGGGCCCTTTTGTGCCCACAGATAGTAGTGCTTGCCCTTGTGCTCGAACACGGTGGCGTCGAGACAGAAGGTGTCAATGCCGGAATCCACCTGGGACAGGGTCCACTCGGCCTGCATCGGGTTGCTGTCGGTGGTGGTCAGGGCGTACATACGGTGCTGGAACAGGTCGTGTTTGATCTCTCGGGACGGCGCTGCGGCAAAATAAATTGCCCAGGTCGGTTCCTGGCCTTCGATATGTACATGGTGAATCTCGGGGGCCCAGATCAGGTCCGAGTAAGCGCCGGTATCCGGCTTGGTCCACACGGTAACTTTTTCTGCATCGGCGAGACCGGCGATGGTTTCGGCGCGGCGCAGTTCGAGACGGTCGTACTCGGGGACCGATGCGATAAAGTAGTAAAAGCCATCGCTGTGCTTGTAGATAAACGGGTCGGCACGCTGTTCGATCAGCGGTTTTACCAGGGGTTCTGCAGTCTTTTCTGGAATCACGGTTAACTCCGGTTACAGCTCGAGTTTAAAAATGGTAATCAGGTGGCGGACGGGTTCAGGGCTGGGCCTTCGATCTCGTCGGTAGCCTGGGTAGCATCGCCGCGCTTCAGCTGGTGATAGTAGTCATCGGTGATGATGTACTTCTTCATCAGCAGGCCCAGCAGGAAGTGGAACAGGCCGGGAATCACGGTCAGCATCAGTGCGATACCGGTGAGGGTGAATTCGCTCTGGGTCTCACCCGCCTGGTAGTTGAAGTAGGTCAGCAGCAGGCCGGTGAGGAAGCCGGCGATACCGGAACCCGCCTTCTGGCAGAAAGAGATGCCGCCGAATGCGAGGCCGGAAACGCGCTTGCCGGTTTTGGTGTGACCGTAGTCCACCGCCTCGGCGATGGCGGACCAGAACACCGGCGCGTGCAGGTCGACCACGAATGAAAGAAGGATGTAGAGCACAAATGCGAGCGCGATATCGCCGGGAGAGACCGCGAAGAACATCAGTACGCTGATTACGCCTACCAGCATCTGCGACCAGCTGAACAGCTTGATTTTACAGAAGCGCTTGGTGATCCAGGTGGACGCCACCATGGAGACGATGGAGGCAGCGATACCGGCGCTGGTGAACTGGGCTGCCAGTGCTTCGTTGCCGCCGAGGTAATAGATCGCATAGTAGAAGGCGACACCACCGCGCAGTGCATAGCCAATGGTGCCGAGCATGCAGGCGCCGGCCAGTACCAGCCACTGGTCGTTCTTTACCAGCAGTTGAAATTGTTCACGGAGAGGCTTGCGGTCCACCACGTGCTCGACACGCTCACGTGTGGTGAAGAAGCACAGCATCAGCAGGCCGACACCCACCAGAGACATAAAGCCCATGGCCAGCTGGTAGCCCTTGGCCGAGCTGCCGTCGCCCCACAACTGTGCCAGTACCGGCACGGAAGCGACGATCACCACATTGGCGATCTTGGCAAAGAACATGCGATAGCCGTTCGCCGACAGGCGCTCCTGCGGGTCATTGGTGAGCACGCCGATATAGGAGATATAGGGAATGGCGACGCCGGTGAACATCAGGGTGGCAAACAGGTAGGTAACGTAGGCCCACACCAGTTTGGCGTTGTAGCTGAAGTCCGGGGTGGTGAACAGCAGGAAGACCGCGAAACCGTAGGGAATCGACAAGTACAGGAAATAGGGGCGGAAGCGACCGTAGCGACTTTTGAATTTGTCCGTGAGCAATCCCATCAGCGGGTCACTGAAAGCGTCGACAAAGCGCGCTGCGAGAAACAGTGTACCTACATGGGCCGGCTTCAGGCCAAAAATATCCGTGTAGAAGTACTGCATGAAGTAAAACATGGCTGCAATCATTACGTTGACCGCCATGTCGCCGGCACCAAAGCCGACTTTCTCGAATACCGACAGCTTGTTCGAGTTCTGCATTTTATTTCTCTCTTATCGCTTTTATCACCGCACCGCTTATTATTGTTTGGTGCAGAAGCGATATATATATTATTGTAGTATCAATGTCAAAGCGGCCTATGTGCACGGATCGCTTTTATCTGTGGCGAATTAGGCGTAAATTGCACGGGTTGAGAGCCGATTTCTGTACAGTGTGTTCAGTGCCCGATCGCGGGGGCTCCAGACAGGTATCGACGTCCCTTCACCGTATTTGTGGCATTTGTAGCACTTTTGTACAGGGAAGTGTATAAAAAAACAGCACCGCTGCCGTGTTGCGGGTGTTTCCCCGCAGTAGTCCGGCAATAGTGAAGCCACAGCCGCTATTTGTCATAATGTAAGTCAAATTGCGCGATAGACGCGGGATACCGCCGTCCTGCTCTCTTTTTCCGGTTTGTTCCGTATAAATGGGGGACGAGGGCGTGCAGGTCATATAACAGGTGCTGAGAGCAGCTGAAGCTAGGTAGTCAATTATGGTTAAACAAGTCAGGGAGAACAGGCCGCGCAGTGTGCACGCCTGGGTCGCCTACGAGCTGGGTACCCGCATCGTCAGCGGCTACTACGAGCCGGGTGAGTATATTCCCAACGAGGCCACTATCGGCGAAGAGCTGAATGTGTCCCGCACCGCCCTGCGTGAGGCGTTCAAGATCCTCAGTGCCAAGGGGCTGATCGAGTCGCGTCCGAAGCTCGGTACCCGCGTGCGTCCCCGTGAGTTCTGGAACATGTTCGACTCCGATGTGCTGCGCTGGTGCTTCGATTCCACACCGTCAGCGGAATTCCTGCGCGCCTTGTTTGAAGTGCGCGAGATGATCGAACCCACCTCCGCGGCTCTGGCGGCCAAGCGCGCCAGCGATGAGCAGATTGCGGCGATCGAAGAAGCCTACCGTGGCATGGAGGGCGCCGAGCCCGGTACCGAGCAGGTCATTCTCACCGATATCGAATTTCACATGGCGATCCTGCGCGGCACCAACAATGAGTTCATGGTGTCCCTGGGGGAATCCATCAAGACCGCGCTGATGGGTCTGTTCCGCATCAGTAGCTCCAAGGAGTCCGTGTATCAGGCATCGCTGCCCGGACACTATGCGGTATATCTGGGGATTCGAGATCGCGATCCGGAGCGCGCGCGCTTCGAGATGAAGTCCCTGCTTTCCAAGTCTTCCCGCAAGGCGATCGACCACCTGGCGGAAGGTGAGGGCATTAATGTGGATATGGCGATCTGAGTGATCTCCCGATCCTGGTGCGTCTCCCTGTTGTGTCTCGTTGATTCGGGGCGCAAATAAAAAAGGCAGTCAAATGACTGCCTTTTTTATTGCCTGACGCTCCGTATCGATGGAGCGCAGCGCGCTGTGGAGTGATTACAGCACTTTTACCGCGGGAATCTTGCGGTCAACAATCTTCAGCGGATTGCGCAGGGCGCGGCCGAAGGTGGCGGATTCGATTTCAAAGCGATCTCCGGCTTCCGGCTTGATGCCGTCGCCAAAGCTCAGGGTGGCGGTGCCGAAGAAGTGCACCTGCAGGGTGCCGGGACGGCAGAAATTGGTGTACTTGAAGTGGTGGTCTTCCAGATTCTTGATGGTGTGCGACATATTGTCTTCACCGCTCAGGAAGCTTTTTTCCCAGATCACTTCGCCATTGCGCACGATGCGGGAAGTACCTTCGATATGTGCCGGCAACTCGCCCAGCAGCAGTTCCGGGCCAAAGGAGCAGTGGCGCAGTTTGGAGTGGGCCAGGTACAGGTAGTTCTGGCGCTCGGTCACGTGGTCGGACAGCTCGTTGCCAATGGCGAAACCGATGCGGCAGGGATTGCCTTCGGGATCGTTGATATAGATGCCGGCAATTTCCGGTTCCTCGCCGGCGTCCAGGGCGAAAGAGGGGCTGGGGATGGCCTGTTCCGGGGCGACAACGCAGTTGCCGTCACCCTTGTAGAACCACTCTGGCTGTACGCCGATCTCGTCTCCGCTGGGCTTGCCGCCCTCGACGCCCATCTTGAACATCTTCATGGTGTCGGTCATCTGTTCTTCTTTGCCCGCAGAGTTCTGCGCGTGCATCGCGGCGCGGGTGTCGGCACTGCCCAGGTGGGTCAGTCCAGTGCCTGCGACCATCAGTTGGGAGGCTTCGGGATGATCGATCGGTGCCAGCAGGCGGCCTTCGTCGACAATTTTCTGGTAATCCAGCTGCTGGTCGGTAAGCAGTGAGCTGGCCAGGGCTTCGAGCGGGGTGCCGGATTCCAGGGCGCGCTGTGCCAGCTGGTAAACGGTTTCCACGTCTTTCAGTTGTTCGATGGTGTTGCTGTCAGCCACTGCGCCCACTGCGCGTTGGCCGGATTCGGTGGTGAACTGGATCAGTCTCATCGCTTTTTCTTCTCTATATAGCCGGCTGTTCGAAATCACCGATTCGCCTGTTTATAGGGCTCGGCGGGACGTGTATATTTTCTGAGCAGTGCCGAGTGAAAAATGTTCTCTCAGGCGCTGGCCATTATTAATATCATACAATATGATGTATCTCAATGAGTGCACACCAACGGTGCCCTCTCGGGAGCTGCTGCCAGATTATGGGGCGAAAACCCTCGACGAGGTTGTCCCGAAAAATAAAAAGTCATACAATAATAGTTATGAGAGAATAAATAGGTAGGTTGTATCAAAATGGCCAGTGATAAAAAGAAAACTGCTCTTCGGTCCGCCAATTGGTTCGGCACTCGCGATAAAAACGGCTTCATGTACCGCAGCTGGATGAAGAACCAGGGGATCCCCGAGCATCATTTCGAAGGCAAGCCGGTTATTGGTATCTGTAATACCTGGTCTGAATTGACTCCGTGTAACGCCCACTTTCGCAAGATTGCCGAGCACGTCAAGAAGGGCGTGATCGAGGCGGGCGGCGTACCTGTAGAATTTCCCGTATTTTCCAATGGTGAGTCGAACCTGCGTCCCACCGCGATGTTTACCCGCAACCTCGCTGCCATGGATACCGAAGAAGCCATCCGTGGCAACCCGATCGACGCGGTTGTACTGCTGGTAGGTTGTGACAAGACTACCCCGGCCCTGCTGATGGGCGCCGCCAGCTGTAACCTGCCCACCATTGTGGTCACCGGTGGCCCGATGCTGAACGGCAAGCATAAAGGCAAGGACGTCGGTTCCGGCACCCTCGTGTGGCAGGCCCACGAAGAGTACAAGGCCGGCAATATCTCCCTGCACGAATTCCTCAGCGCCGAGGCGAGTATGTCCCGCTCCGCGGGTACCTGTAACACCATGGGTACCGCGTCCACCATGGCGTGTATGGCAGAGTCACTGGGCACCAGCCTCCCGCACAACGCCGCGATTCCGGCAGTGGATTCGCGCCGCTACGTGCTGGCGCACCTGTCCGGCATGCGTATCGTCGACATGGTGCACGAGGACCTGACCCTGTCCAAGGTGCTGACCAAAGAAGCCTTCATCAATGCGATCCGTACCAATGCGGCGATCGGTGGCTCCACCAATGCGGTTATCCACCTCAAGGCCATTGCCGGCCGTATGGGTGTGGATCTGGACCTGGACGACTGGAAAGAAGGGCGTGAAGTACCCACCCTGGTAAACCTGCAGCCGTCCGGCAAATACCTGATGGAAGAGTTTTACTATGCCGGCGGTCTGCCCGCGGTGCTGCGTCGCCTGGGTGAGTCCGGTGCACTGAACAAGGACTGCCTGACCGTTAACGGCAAGACTATCGGCGAGAATGTCGAAGATGCGCCCTGCTATGACGATGACGTGATCCGTCCTCTGGATAACCCGCTGGTGGAAAGTGGTGGTATCTGTGTGCTGCGCGGCAACCTGGCTCCGCGCGGTGCCGTGTTGAAGCCGTCCGCCGCCAGCCCTGAGCTGATGAACCACCGCGGTCGCGCCGTGGTGTTTGAAAACTTCGAGCACTACAAGTCCCGCGTGGTGGATCCGGACCTGGATATCGATGAAACCTGTGTGATGGTTCTCAAGAATTGTGGTCCAAAGGGTTACCCCGGTATGGCGGAAGTGGGCAATATGGGCCTGCCGCCGAAAGTGCTCAAAAAAGGCATCAAGGACATGGTGCGAATTTCCGATGCGCGCATGAGTGGCACCGCGTTCGGTACCGTGGTACTGCACACCGCACCGGAAGCGATGGAATTCGGTCCGCTGGCCGCGGTTCAAGATGGCGACATGATCCACCTGGATGCGCACAACGGTGTACTGCACCTGGAAGTGTCCGACGAGGAAATTGCCGCGCGACTCGAGAAACTCAAGGCCAATCGCGTTATCGCCAGTACCAGTGGTTACGAAGCCATGTATCGCAACCATGTAATGCAGGCGGACGAGGGCTGTGACTTTGACTTCCTGGTGGGCTGTCGCGGCTCCGATGTACCACCGCATTCGCACTAAACGTCGCGGCGTTCTCTTGATAGCGAAGCAGAAACAGCAGCAAAAGATTTTCTACAGGTAACCCATTAACCGGTTTATCACGTTGACTCCCAAGCGCCCTTCGGGGCGCCTTTTTTTCAACGTTATCGGTTTATTCTGTAGGCTGGATTCCCGCGGAATCCCCGCCACCCCCCAGAGAGGGTGACTGGAACAACGAATAAAGTGAGCGAATGATGACGCTGACCAATCAATATCCGAGCCTCAAGGGCAAAACAGTATTTATTTCCGGCGGTGGCTCCGGCATCGGTGCCAGTCTGGTGGAATCCTTTTTCCAGCAGGGCGCAAAGGTCGCCTTTGTCGATATCCAGGAAAACGTGTCCAATACTCTGGTAGATCGTCTGGGTAGTGACGATGTGCGTTTTTATCCCTGTGACCTCACCGACGTCGAGCGCCTGCAGGCCGTGATCGCACAGGCGGCTGAAGATCTCGGTCCCATTTCCGTGCTGGTTAACAACGCCGCCAACGACACCCGCCACGATTTCCGCGAAGTGACCCCCGAGCAATGGGACAAGTGCTTGGCGGTCAATATGCGCCACCACTTCTTCGCCGCCCAGGCGGTGTACCCGTACATGAAACAACTGGGAGCCGGTTCCATCATCAACCTCGGCTCCATGAGCTGGCACGCGGGGCAGGGCGGTATGCCGGGCTACACCAGTTCCAAGGCCTCCATCGAAGGCCTGACCCGCGGTCTCGCCCGCGATATGGGGCCGGACCGCATTCGCGTGAACTGCCTGGTGCCCGGCTGGGTGATGACCGAGAAGCAACTGAGCGAGCGAGTGGATGAAGCGGCGCGCGAGGCCATCGACAAGGGCCAGAGCGTGAAAGATCCGCTGATGCCCGAGAGTATTAGCGCCATGGCGCTGTTCCTCGCATCCGACGATGCCAGCATGTGCACCTCGCAGAACTTTATCGTCGACGGCGGCTGGATCTAGAAATGGTCTGTGGCTACTGCGCGAACGTCTGGCGGCGTCCGGCGGTACTGGTGCGCCAGCCCGGTCACCATCCTCATGTACGCGCTAGTACACTGCGGTGCCTCCGTTCCGGCGGCCACCACCAGACGCTCGCTACGCCACAAATCCATTTCTAATAGAAAATATTTTTTAGGAGAAATTGAATGACCATTTCCGGAAAGCAATTGATCGCAGGTAACTGGACCGACGGCCGCGCTGGGTCTTTTCACGGCGTAAACCCCGCCACCGGTGAGAACCTTGAGCCCGCCATTACCGCCGCCGATGAATTTCAGGTAACTGAAGCGGTCAATGCGGCGAGCGCCTGTGCCACCGAATTTGCCAACCTGACCCCGGCCAAGCGCGCAGAATTCCTGAACGCCTGCGCCGACGAAATCATGAACCTGGGTGACGAACTGCTGGAGCGGGTTTCCGCTGAGACCGGCTACCCGCTGGCGCGTGCCCAGGGCGAACGCGGTCGTACCTGTGGTCAGCTGCGCCTGTTCGCAGACTGGATCGTACAGGGCGAATATCTGGACGCGCGCATCGATACCGCCATGCCGGACCGCGAGCCGCTGCCGCGTCCGGACCTGCGTTCATTCAACCAGGCGCTGGGACCGGTCGCGGTCTTCGGTGCGAGCAATTTCCCGCTGGCGTTCTCCGTCGCTGGTGGGGACACCGCGGCGGCGTTTGCCGCCGGTTGTCCGGTGATTGTAAAGGGACACAACTCCCACCCCGGTACCAGCGAGCTGGTGGCCCAGGCCATCGACAAGGCTGTGAAAAGCACCGGTATGCCCGCTGGCGTATTCTCCCTGATCCTGGGCTCCGGCCGCCGTGTCGGCGCCGAGCTGGTGAAAGCACCGGGCGTTAAAGCCGTGGGCTTTACCGGCTCGCTGCAGGGAGGCATGGCGCTGTTCAACCTGGCCAATGCACGTCCGGAGCCGATTCCGGTATTCGCGGAAATGGGCAGCATCAACCCGGTAGTACTGTTACCGGACGCGCTGCAAGAAAAGGCCGAAACTATCGCTGAAGGTTTTGTCGGCTCCCTGACACTGGGCACCGGTCAGTTCTGTGTAAACCCGGGCCTGGTGCTGGCGGTTGAAGGGGAAGGCCTGGATCGTTTCATCAGCGCCACCTGTGAAGCGCTGTCGAAAGTCGGCGCCGGCGTTATGCTGAACGAAAATACCCTGGCCGGTTACCAGAGTGGTGTTGCCCGCCTGCGCGATCAGCAGGGTGTAGAGCAAGTTGGCTGCGGCGAGCCCGCTGGCGAAGACGCCGGCTTTACCTGTCAGGCTGGTCTGCTGACTGTCGATGGCAAGAGTTTCCTGGCGAATAAAGAGCTGCAGGAAGAGGTCTTCGGCCCCATGTCCCTGGTAGTGAAGTGCCGCGACCACGCCGAACTGCTGCAAGCGGTTTCTGCACTGCAGGGCCAGCTGACCGGAACATTGCAGTGCACCGAATCCGAGCTGGCAAATTACGGCGACCTGGTGGAAGTCCTGCGCCAGAAAGTGGGCCGTGTTGTGTGCAATAACTTCCCCACTGGCGTCGAAGTTTGCCACTCCATGATGCACGGCGGCCCTTTCCCGGCGGCAACCGACGCACGCTTTACCTCTGTAGGCACCATGTCCATCGCGCGTTTTGTGCGTCCGATCTGCTTCCAGAATTACCCGGAAGCACTGCTGCCGGACGCTCTGAAAAACAGCAATCCGCTGAACATCGCGCGTCTCGTTAACGGTGAAAAGACCAGTGATGCAATCTGAATTGATCATGCCCAGCGGGATTGAAACATCCGAGCTGGCGGTCGGTGGGCCAGAGGGCAGCGGCAACCAGCCGCTGCAGCTGGTCACTCTGGCGAACAGTCGCGGCACCCGCGTTACCCTGTGTGATCTGGGTGCCAGCCTGTACGCCATCCACACCAGGGATCGCTACGGACACAGTGACAATATCCTGCTGACCTACGCGGATCCCCAGCACTGGCTGGACAACGAGTACTACCTTGGCGTTACCGCCGGACGTGTCGCCAACCGTATTGGCGGTGCCAGCTTTGAGCTGGGTAGCAAGACCTATCAGCTGCCAGCAAACGATGGTGCAAACCATCTGCACGGCGGTCCGCAGGGACTGCACACCAAGCGCTGGCAGATTGTGCAGAGCGAATCCAGTGCGCGCTTCCAATCTGTCACTTTTCGCTGTGTCAGTGAAGACGGCGACGCGGGGTATCCCGGTAACCTGGATATTGAACTGACGTACTGTCTGGACGAAGACGATGCGTTGACCCTGGAATACCGCGCGGTGACCGATGCGGATACACCGGTTGCGTTGACCAATCACTGTTACTGGAACCTGGCGGGTGGCGATGGAATTCTCGAGCACGAGCTGGAGATCTATGCGGACCAGCTGCTGCGCCTGAACGAACAGCTGATCCCGACTGGTGAGTTGCTCAAGGTTGCGGATACGCCGGTGGATTTCCGCAAGCGCAAGCAGATTGGCCGCGATATCGAGTGGTGGCCGGGTGGTTACGATAACTTCTGGGTTGTCGACGAGACCGCGGACAAGGCACTGAAGCCAATCGCATCCCTGGTGCATCCTGCCTCCGGGCGTTCGGTCAAAATTGTTTCCAGTGAGGCTGGAGTGCAGTTTTACAGCGGAAACTTCCTGGATGGCAGCCGCAATCGCGATGGCGGCTCCCCCATGAATCAGTATGCGGGATTGTGTCTGGAAACCCACGGTTTCCCGGATTCGCCCAATCACAGCAATTTCCCTTCTGTAATTTTGAAGAAGGGTGATGAGTACAGGCAGACAACGGTTTACCAGTTTTCTGCGGAATAAATTTTCGGAAGGCGATTAAAAAACGCTGACTTTCCGATAAGACCGGTGCCCGGTATGGGTTTCCGGAACTGTCGAAAAGAGGGACCTTTT
>NZ_LZDE01000268.1 GCF_002009015.1 Microbulbifer mangrovi
TGTTTTAGAAGGTCTCACAAGGCAATACCAGGCATCGGCGCCTTCGCGGCAAGCCTGTAGGTTTCAACTAGCGTGGCAATTGCTGCTCAACCGCCTGCGCAGCCTGCTCAGAAATCCCCAGCTTCTCGGCCAGCGCAGCCAGGTATTGCTTCTCCTGGGCGTTGTCCGGATTGATGGTCATGGCGGAGACAAGGTAGAGATTGAATGCCGTGGCCGGATCATTGGCGGCGGAAACCACATCGTCCAGGTTCACCGGCTGGGTGAGGAACTGACGAAAAGCATCCAGCGTCGATGACTCCAGCTGACCATCCAGCGCCTGCAGGATATTGTGTTGCTCGGCCTCGTCGATTCGGCCATCCGCCTGAGCAGCGGCCACCATCGCCTTCAGCATCGCATCGGCCTGATCCTCTCCCACTCCGGGGGCTGCGGCGCCTTCATCTGCGCTATTCACAAATCCGAACAGACCACCCTCGCCGCGGGGTGAGGTGTTCTGCCAGTTACCCGGCGCGCTCTGGGGCCCCTGAGGCCCCTGCTGGCCAAACTTGCCACCTGCGCGACCAAAAATCTGTCCGAGCACATCACCGAGTCCGCCGCCCATACCGCCGCCAGGGGCCCCACCGGGTGCGGCACCGCCGGACTGCTGCATCTGCTCAAAGATTCTACGTGCGATCTCCATCAGGACCGCCGCACCACCCGCACCAGCCCCGGCGGGAACCGCACCGCCAAAGATATCCCCTCCCGGGCCCTGACCGCCTCCGGCGCCATTGTCCGGGCTCCAACCACCCGGTTTCCCGGCACGAGCGAGAATATCGTCCAGGCTGGGACCACCAGCGCCGCCTGTCTGCTCCGGCGGTGGCACCTTACTGAAGTCCGGGCGGTGGAAATCCGGTGGCGGAGTACCCGGGGACGGGGCCGACTGCTGGCGAATTTTCTTGTTCAACATCGACATACCGGCGCCAATCAGCGCCCCCAGGAGCAGTTTCTTGTTCATAACGCCACGGCCTCTGCCAGTATCAAAATCAGCCCAAACTTTAGGGTCCGGTGTTTGGCGCCACCAGCACCGCCAAATAGGAATCAAACCTGCAAGCCCGCAGCAATGTCGCTACAATCGGCCCCGATTCACCCCCGCTTGCGGCGAATTGATACCAAGAAGACCGATATCTGAAATTAAGGACCCCCATGATTCTTGCCCTGCTCGCAATACTTGCTGGATTTGTGCTGCTTATGTGGAGCGCTGACCGCTTCGTCGACGGTGCCGCCGCCACCGCCAAACATGCGGGAATGCCCTCATTGCTGATCGGCATCGTGATTGTGGGTTTCGGTACTTCGGCACCGGAAATGGTGGTATCTGCCCTGGCCGCGCTGGACGGCAGCCCCGGCCTCGCTCTGGGTAACGCCTACGGTTCCAATATCGCCAACACCGGACTTATCCTCGGTGCGACGGCGATGGTGATTCCGCTTACCGTGCACAGTAAGATCATCCACAAAGAACTGCCGTTGCTGTTGGCACTCACCTGTGTCACTGCCGCGTTCTTCTGGAACGGAGGCCTCAGCCGCACCGAATCAGTGATCCTGCTGGCGGGCTTTTTCGGTCTGATCGGCTGGTCCGTCTTTTCCGCACTGAAAGGAAAAGGAGACGCCATCGAAGGGGAATACGACTCCGAACTGGCGGAACACGAGATGTCGTTGGGCAAGGCACTGTTCTGGGTCGCAGCCGGCCTGATACTGCTCATCGTAAGCTCGCGCATGCTGGTTTGGGGCGCGGTCACCATCGCCCAGCAACTGGGTGTCAGCGATCTGATCATCGGCCTCACCATCGTCGCACTGGGAACTTCCCTGCCGGAGCTCGCCGCCACCGTCGCCGCAGCGCGCAAGGGCGAGCACGATATCGCCATCGGCAACGTGGTTGGCTCCAATATGTTCAACCTGCTGGCGGTTGTGGGTATCGCCGGCGCCATCGCGCCCATGCCCACCGTGCCGCACGAACTGATCACCCGCGATTGGCCCATGGTCATGGGGCTGACCATTGCGCTGTTTATTTTCGGCTACGGCTTCCGCGGCAGGCAGGGTCGGATCAACCGCTTTGAGGGTGCCGCGCTACTGCTGGCCTATCTGGTCTATACAGGCTATCTGATTTACGAAATCACCAGCAAAGCCCTGTGAGCGAGTGCCGTCGAATTATCGCCGCTCCAAGCGGCGAAGTCGTGCGCGGAGCTGTTCGATTTCTTCGAGCAGCTCCAGCGCCAGCGCGGCGCCAGCATGATTCACCCCCAGATCCCGTTCCAGCCTTACTACCCGCCTTACCTTTCTAACGCAGACGCCACTGAACATTAACGAATCACCCGCGGGTTGTGGCTCAATTACGCCCTCGTCCATCAGTGCCATTACCTGCTCAGCTGATAGCGCACAAGCGATACACAGCTCGCGCAGGGTCAGCTGACTGCCCTCGTCCAGAATTACTGCTACCGCCTCCGCGTGCTCATTGCTCGATGCCATACCAATGTCTCCAGTATTCAGTCCGGTGACCGTTCGGGTCACGCGCCAGCGCGCGGATCAAATTTGAACGCGTCACGAAATTCGCCATAGGCAACCTTCTCTGCCTCAGTATTCGCCGGAGGGGTCACCACATCCAGCACGACATACAAATCCCCCGGCTCTTTTGCCGGCAACCCACGACCCTTCAAGCGCAGCTTGCTGCCGCTTTTGCTATTAGGCGGTAACGTGAGATTGACCGGGCCATCCGGAGTCTCCACTTTTACCTTGCCGCCAAGGGCGGCCTCCCATGGAGCTACAGGTAACTCCAGATATACCGTCTTGCCTTCAGTGCTGAAACGCGAATGCGGGTTAAACACGATTTCCAGATAAAGGTCTCCGGCTTTGCCGCTTCCCATACCCGGCTCCCCCTGGCCGGCGAGGCGGATTTGCTGGCCTTCGGTCACCCCCTTGGGAATGGTGATATTGAGCTTGCGCTCTTTGATCACTGGACGCCCATCAGCGCCCAGCACCGAATGTTTCAACGTGACCTGACGCTTGCTGCCCCGGTAGCTGTCCTCAATATCGATGGCGATACGCGCGTAGGTATTCTCGCCCTGGGCGTGGAACTGCTGGCCACCATGCCGATAACCGCCATGACGGAAGCCACCGCGTCCGAACAGGCTTTCGAAGAAATCACTGAAGGCTTCCGGATCCGCCTCGGTATACCCACCACCGTGGAACTCAAACCCCTGATCCCAATCAGGCGGTGGCCTGAAGTCCTGGCCACTGTCCCAGTTTTTTCCCAGCTGATCGTAAGCGGCGCGTTTTTCCGGGTCTTTCAGCACTTCGTAGGCTTCGTTCACTTCCTTGAAACGGTCTTCCGCATCGCCTTCCTTACTGACATCCGGGTGATATTTACGCGCCAGTTTGCGATACGCCCGTTTGATCTCATCCTGTGCGGCCTCGCGCTCGACGCCGAGGATCTGGTAATAGTCACGATACTCCATACGCAACCCGCCCTGTCCTGTTCAGATTTTCCAAGCTATTAAGCTAGCCCAAAGTCAGCGCAATAAAAAAGGCACCCGAAGGTGCCTTTTTCCGTTCATCCCTGAACGTTACTCTTGCATCACCGGAGGGTGATCAGAAAGAGTAACCAACACCCAGGTTAAATACCCATGGGCTGTAATCCACGCTTTCAGTCACGCTGTATCTGCGATCGTCGAAATTATCCGTGTAATAGGTGGTGAGATCCGTGTCCGCATCAATGTACAGTACCGCGGCATTTACCAGGAAGGCACTGTCACGACCAAAACGGAAATCCACACCCAGCTGGCCGGTAAAGCCCCAGGAGTGGCCCAGACCCATGTCGACATTACGAATTCCAATATTTGGGTCACTGTTAATGTCGTCACGGAGCTGGCGGCGCAAACCTTCATCACTGAAGTCGGTGTAGTTCACACCGATACCGACGTAGGGCTGACCAAGACAGTCGCGGCTCAGCGGGTACCAGTTCAGGTACGCATTGGAATAAGCGGCATCAAAACCACCTACACGATAGCGATCGGGCAGAACTGGGCTCGGGCCATTGTTAAAGTAGACGCCATCAATATCCAGATCATGCTTGGTGTCGCCGATGTACATCAACTCTACACCCCAGTGCTCTACAGGCAACCATGCGCCTGAGATATTCCAGGTAGTGTCGGCATCAACATCAAAATTAGCACCGTAGTAGCCATCGCTCAGACGGAACTGATCATCACCGTCATCCGGATCAATCCAGCTAGCACCGACGCGAACAACAAAGTCGCCATCACTCCACATATCAGCAGCAGCGTGCTGTGCACTAATCAGAGCAGCTACAGCGATTGCAAGCGGTGTCAGAATGCGTGTCTTTTTCATTGAGAACTCCATCGTATTCGGCAAATTAAACAGCAATCAACCCAATCACTTGTCAGTCTAGACACGGAAACAACCAGCTGTAGAAAAAACAACCAAAAAAAATCTTCAACTGTGGAACTTTTGCGCAATCTCGTCGCCATACACTTCTATTTAAAATATTCACGCGCCAGGCGCAAAAATCCCCATCGGAAAAATCGACCGACCAAATAAAAATTTACACGCCATTTGTGCAATTTTTAGCGCCATACATATCCACAGAAAATAAATTTGGCGCCAGCCCTGTGGAAAACTCAGCGTTATGAAAATCGAAAGAGGAAAATTTCCGTCAACCTTTAAGGCGACATTCAGGTCAGAAAAAAGAAGAGTCGCAGCAAGCGTAAAGAAATGTTGGGATGGATCCCCGGCACGCAGAGAAGCCATCCCTGAGAGAAATTTACCAGTAAAGTGAAGATGGGAGACGTGGAGAAGATAGAAGTCTGGAGAATTTTTCCCAGCGATCATCGCTCGTATCCGCGCCCTGCTCGACATACTCCTGGACTAGTGCCTTACCCCAGTTGTAATTGATGACATAGGCACCGTAGGTATCCACAAAGCTGACACGCTGTGCGGCTTTTTCCGGACTCATGGCAGAGTACTTCTGGAAACGTTCAACCGCTTCATCGCGATCAATCTTGCCGTTGATGTATTCCCGCGCGACGATATTCTCTGCAAATTTAAGCTGGGCCTTTAACGCCAGCACCCGATGATACTTCTCCGCAGTTTCCGGATTCAGGCCCGCAAGCGGATACAGCGTTTCCTGTTCAAAAAGGGTTTTCTGGTCTCCCGGAAAGGCGAGCTCGATACCGTAGTTCGCACTGCCTTCGGCAATCAGCGATTGCGGACTGAAAAGCGGATAGACACTGTACTCCTGCCACCCCTTGTCCTTGACCAGTTTCTGCTCTAGAAGCGCATTGTAGGTGTGATGTCCTGGATAACCCTCGTGGCAGCCGAGATCCACCGCGCGGTCGATATAGATCGGCAACTCGCTATTGATCTGGATCAGGCTGTGCGCGTTACCCTGATACCAGTTGTAACCACTCCAGGGCTTGTCCTGCACATACTCCAGTTTGAAACTTTCGTTATCCGGCAGTTTGATGTGTGCCGCAGTGCGCTTCTTGCATTCGGCAATCGCGGCGTTAAACACCACCTCCAGTTTGTCTTCAGGGATCTGATACTGCTGCTGGAACTGCTGTACACGGATATGCAGGGGATCACTCCCGGGAAGCTCCTGTTCAAGCTGCGCCAGCACCGGCTCAAATTCGGCATAGGTCTGTACAGGGGGTTCGGTATCGTAAAGCGCTTTTGCCTCTCGCTGAAAATCGCGAAAGCTGGCATCAGCAATATGGTGAGCGTGGGCGGCAACCGCGGTGAGCTGGGTTTTCAGATAATGCTTGCGCTGGGTCTGCAGGTCGTTGGCGGGCTCAATGTCCTGCGGCAGCCTGGCAAGCAGCATTTCCGCACGACTGGCGAGTTCTGCCGGGGAGGCATTATCGGCCTCAGCTTCCGCCTTGAGAGCTTCCGGGCCATAGTAGGCATCAACGTAACTCTTGTCGTAATTACCTAACGTCAGAACCAGACGCACATACTCTTCCGCCAGCTGATCCAGCGCCGGATCTTTGTCCGATTCCTGCCCTGTGGTGTCATCCACCGGGAGTGTATCAACTGCGGTCGAATCCTCATGCGCCGGCGTTGGTTTCTGTTCGCACCCGGCGAGTGCACACAGGAATACAGGAAGCATCACGATCGCGTTTATTTTTCTCACAACAGCCCCTTAGATAACTTGGTTTGAAGGACGCCTACAGGCAATTCGCTCCTGCAGGTAACGGACTCTGGTTAAATACTAAAGAGTGAATACAAATACACCCTGTTCACGGTACCACACCGATATCCGGCGACAGTTGGGCAAGTGCTTCTTTTATCCACTGCAGGAATAACTGCACTTTGCGGGTGCGATGCATATCCCGGTGGGTAACCAGCCAAAGTTTGGTATGCCATTCGGGGGGCGGCTCGATCAACCGCTGAAGCCCCGGCCGCGCTTCGGCACACCAGCTATGCAGTGCGGCAATCCCAACACCGCATCGCGCGGCATCTTCAAAGCCGGAAAATTCGTTACAGCGAAACACGATCTGTTCTTCCGGTACCTGGCGGCTAATCCAGTCCAGGCTGGGTATAAAGTCATAGGCCTCGATAGGCGCAATAAAACGGTGCCCCTCGAGATGATCCCGCCCCTTAAATGGACCGCATTCGTCCAGATAGGACTGGGATGCATAGAGCGTATTCTGCAACGAGGCACCCGGCTGCACGACATAATCAGGCTCAGTCGGTTTCGCCCCCGGACGAATACCGATATGGGCCTCGCCATGTTCGAGGCGAAGGTGCCGTCGATCCGCCACCAGTTGTAAGCGAACCTGAGGATTCTGCACCTGAAACCCTCGGATAATCGGCATCAAGAGTGGCATCAGCGTATTGACGGTAGTGATGACCAGGGTGCCGTGGAGTGCCTCGTCGACCCCCTGCATCTTGCCCACCATCAGGTCCAGCTGATCCTGCATATTCTCCGCCGCGTTCATCAGCATCTGACCGGCTTCTGTTGGCACATAGCCGCGGGGATGGCGGATAAACAGCCGGGTTTCGAGAGCCTTTTCCAGAGCGTCTATTCGGCGGAGTACGGTGGAATGTGACACGTTCAGCTCCAGCGCAGCGCCGGACAGGGTTCCCGCCCGGGCTACTGCCAGTGCAAAGTGCAAGTTATTCCAGTCCTTCACCGCATTCCGCGCCATCGGCCTCTTCCTTTTACCGTCCCCACCCTGTGAACAGACTTCCGTCTTCTCAAACACAGATCCTGGCTTCTGTGCATTTACGCACAGAAGCATTGCAGAATCTCTATTTTTGTTCCAGTCGCTGTTCGACACAATGGCCGCCAATCAGACCCTACCGATGCCCCGAAACCGGAGGCCGCGGTCCAAACCCCGAATCACCGATAGGATATGCCCCCAATGAGCAACAACCAGAAACCCCGTCTGCTGGCCCTCGCTGGCAGCCTGCGCCAGGATTCCTACAACCGACAGCTCGCAGCAGCCGCAGCACAGATGGCCCGAGAGGCCGGCGCGGAAGTAACCGAGGTGAATCTGCGGGATTTCCCCCTGCCCTTGTTCGACGAAGATATCGAGGCCGCGGGTGTACCCGAACAGGCGCGCAAACTGAAAGACCTGTTCGCCAGTGCCGATGGTCTGCTGATTGCCAGTCCGGAATACAACGGCTCGGTGACGGCAGCCCTGAAAAACCTGATCGACTGGGTATCCCGCCCGGATGACCGCTACGGCCGTGCCGAAGTATTCCAGGGGCGTCGTGCGGCACTCTTCGCCACCTCACCCGGTGGACTGGGCGGGATGCGTGGCCTTAACCACCTCCGCGATATTCTGCAGCCCCTGGGCACCTGGATTGCACCGACCATGCTGGCAGTTCCGGGCGCGATGAATCTGTTTAATGAAGAAGGCAGGATGATCGATGAGGCGATGGCCGCACAACTGAGAAACGTGGTGCAGGAAACCGTGGACGCCATCGCTGTAACCACAGGCGCCGCTAAATCAGTCGCTTGATGGGCGGGTGCCAGACAACTACTGGTCCGGGCCCCGCTTCCAGTGACGCTGCATCTTGAGAAACAGGAATGAAGCGGTCCAGGTGATCAACACCAGCCCGGTCAGCGCCTCAAGCCCTGCGGTAAACCGCAGGGCTCCGTGGGGCTCAATATCGCCGACCCCCAGCGAGGTGTAGGTGGTAAATGAAAAATAAGCACTATCCATCAGCGACCCGTCAAAGTTCCCCTCCAGGGTGCCAAAGAACGGCGAGTGGTACATAAACAGGTAACCCACCGCGAACATCCAGATTTCAATCACATGGGCGACCAGCGCCCCGAAAACGCCGATCAATACGCCCACATTGCGACGCACATTCACATGCCGCCCCAACCAGAACAGGAAGTTCAGTGCCTCGTGGTGGATGACGACTGCCACCGCCACCAGGAGTGAATTAATCAAGACAGCCAATACCATAGCTAGCGTCGCTTCTGAAAAAACTCCCGAACCAGGGCGCCGGCCTCCGCAGCCATAACGCCGCCCTCTACTTCAATTTTGTGATTGAAAAATGTTTTCTCGGCCAACTGTAGCTGACTGGCCACCACCCCTGCACGGGGCTCAGCTGCGCCATATACCAGTCGCGCAATTCTTGCGTGAATCAGGGTACCGAAGCACATGGTACAGGGCTCGATAGTGACGTACAGGGTCGCGCCGGGAAGACGGTAATTGTTCTGCCGGGATGCAGCGTCCCGCAACGCCTTAACTTCCGCATGCGCACTGGGATCAGACGAGGAAATTGGCTGATTGAATCCCTCCCCGATGATCTCTCCGTTGAGAACCACCAGTGCCCCCACGGGCACTTCGCCGAGCTCTGCCCCCTTCGCAGCAAGCGCCAGCGCCTGTTGCATAAACATGTAATCCCGCGGCGTTGCCACTTTGTCGCTACCTTATATCCGTCTCGAATTCAGTTTGGTTTTTTCCAGCCCGGCCTTACCCTGTGGAAAAATTTTCAATCGCCCTTGCTGAAACTGCGCAACAGAAAATCCGCTTCCAGTTTTACGGACTCCTGCTGTTCCAGTGCTTCGCGAGACTCTTTATGACCCTTCCAGGCAAATGGCGTCATGGAAAGAAAGTCCCGCAGCTCGGTATTCTTTTCGATATTCAAAGAAAACTCGCAGCGCAATTCACTGAGCAGCTCAAGCCCAGCCAGCGGTACCGGTGCTTCATGACGCTGCGGGTTTTCGTACAGGCGCTGTTTGAGGCTCCACAGGTGATCCGGGCCCGGCGACACGTCCAGAATTACTCCACCAGGTTTCAAAACCCGAAGTAACTCTTCTGCTGGCCCCGGAGCAAACACGCGCAAAACAGCATCCACACTGTTCTCCATTACCGGCAAGGAATAGCTGCTCGCCACCGCATGATGGGCATCACGCTGCTTCTTCGCCGCCAGGCGTACCCCGGGTTTGGCGATATCAATACCGAAAACATTCGCTGCTTGCCAACCATTCTCTACCAGCCGCCGCGCGTAATACCCCTCACCGCAGCCCACATCCAGTAACCGGCTGCTCTCCCCCAGCTTGCGCGACAGCTGCGCGCAGATGGCCTCAACCAGCGGATTGTAGTGCCCGGCCTCCAGAAAACGGCGCCGGGCATTGAGCATCTCCGCCGAATCACCCGGTTCCTTGCTGCGTTTTTGCTGCACCGGTAACAGATTGACATACCCCTCCTTGGCGCGGTCAAAACTGTGGCCACTGGCACAGCGCCAGCTTTGGTCGTGCAAATCGAGAGGCTGTTTGCAATGGGGGCATTGCCAGATCATGCGTTTTCGCTAAGTTCCTGCTGCTTGTATAGTGCGGGCTTGTCCAGAATTAATTCCGCAGCTTTTTCCGCAATGGCGATCACCGGCGCGTTGGTATTGCCGCTGACAAGGGTGGGCATTATGGAGGCATCCACTACCCGCAGTCCATCCACGCCCCTCACCCGCAACTCACTGTCCACCACTGCCATTTCATCCTGTCCCATCTTGCAGGTGCCACCCGGATGATAAATGCTTTCTGCGTACTGGCGGATAAAATTGGCGATCGCATCCCGCTGCGACAGCGCTTCGCCCGGCAACCACCAGCGCTTGTGCAGTGTTTTCAACGAGGACTTCTCGATAATGTCCCGTGCCATTTCAAATCCCTCCAGCAATACCTGAAGATCTTCCGGATGCGACAGGTAGTTGGGCTGAATTTGCGGGGAGGCCTTGGGATCGCGCGAGGCCAGGGAAATAGCCCCCCGGCTTTTGGGGCGAAGCGCGCAAGCATGCAGGGAATAGCCGTCTCCCGGTCGCTTGACCAGCCCGTGATTGAACAGGGGAACCGCACTCAAGTGGAACTGTATATCCGGATATTCACCCGCGACACTGGAACTGGCAAACCCCCCAGCCTCAGCGATATTGTTGGTGAGCATTCCGCGATTCAGCAACAGGTATTGCGGGAGGGTCAGCGCGGCCTTGAGTTTGGGCCATAGCGCGTCATTGAAACCCACCGCGCGGTCGGTCTCCACCACCTGGGTAATATCCAGGTGGTCCTGCAGGTTTTGCCCCACACCCGGCAAGTGACACTGGGGCACAATGCCGAGCTTTTTCAGCTCTCCCTCCGGGCCGATTCCCGAAAGCATCAGTAGCTGTGGCGACTGGATTGCCCCGGCACAGAGAATCACTTCTTTATTGGCGACAATACGGGTGCCGTTCTGCAACCTTACCGCACACGCCCGGTCGCCCTTGAATTCGAGACCGGCCGCCGGCGCGCTGGTGTAGATACTGAGATTCGCGCGATTTTTTACCGGGTACAGGTAAGCAGTGGCAGAGGAGCAGCGCCGCCCATATTTTTGCGTCACCTGGTAAAAACCCACACCATTCTGGTGGTGACCGTTGAAATCGTGATTGAGCCGATGTCCCGCTTCGCGGGCGGCACTCACAAATGCCTGCCCCGCAGCCGACTTCCATTTCAGGTCGGAAACGGCCAGTGGCCCATAGCCACTGTGATAAGCGTCGCTGCCACGCTGATTGCCTTCCGCCAGCAGAAAGTACGGCAGCATACCCGACCACCCCCACCCGGGATTACCCGCCTTTTCCCAAGCGTTGTAATCTCCCGGATTCCCACGGGTATAGATCATCGCATTGATGGCGCTACTGCCGCCCAGTACACGTCCGCGCGGCCAGAACAAGCGGCGATTATCGAGGTTGACCTGCGGTTCGGTGTAGTGATGACGGTTAAAGCGCTTGCCGGGAACCAGATAGCCAATGCCCGCTGGCATCTGGATCATCAGATTGTGATCTGAGGGCCCGGCTTCCAGCAGACAAACCCGGTTCTGCTCATCCTCGCTGAGACGATTGGCCAGCACGCAGCCGGCGGACCCCGCCCCCACGATGACATAATCGTAAACCTTGGATCTCGTCATAAATCCCTCTATTCACCCTTATGTTTCTTATCGCTCGCCCTCGCGGACGGGTAGAGACGCTAACCCTAGCAGCAACATCTTCAGTGATTGCAACGTATTCGGAAAGGATTACCGATCCAGACGAGGAAAAAGCACACCCTTCTGACACGCGATTAACGGATCAGAGCCGGGGTCATTGGAAGATAACGACGCCACCGGCAACCGTAGATTCCAGACTCTGCCCCGGCAATTGTAGACCTGTCAGATAAGCGGAAGTACGAGCAGCCACCGAGCGTGACTTGCAGATGATTTGGCCAGTTGAATTAGCAGGGGCCCTCGCGATGAACATGGCCTGCCGAGAGAAAGGCAGCGGCTGTCCCGCATTCCTGGGGCACAGCCGCTAAAAGGGAGGAAAAATCAGCGGGCGGTTAAGGTATTGGCGCTTTCCAGAGAAACCGCACGACCGGCGCGTGTGCCATCGGCACTGCGTGCGCGAATGGACTGCACCACCTGCGCTGCCACCTTGTCGGTCAGCGGCTGCCAGGTGTCACCGTCAAAATATTCCAGTGTCAGCCCCGGATAAGGCAATGCAGTTTTCACAGCGTTGCCATCAATCACCGCACCGGGCACTGGCACCCGGTAGCCGATTCCAGCGCGATCCAGCTTGCGCAGCTCCTTGTTGCCCAGCGCTGCGGCAAAGCCCTGCCAATCACGAGCGAGTGCCTGCTTGTCCATAAACTTCGTCTCGGCCGAAAATACCTGGCCTTCCTGAATCGGCAATTCCCAGGACGCCTGGTGCCATGCCCGTTCCGCCAGTGCCAGCAGACGCGGGAAAACCTGGTACTCCACTGCCTCATCGGTACGTACCACCTCACTCCACAGCTGGCCCTGCATACCATTCACGCTGAGTGCAAATTCCGCCGCGGGCGAAGTGGCGCTCCAGCCGTGGCCGTCGCGATTAGGATAAAGTTCGGCCAGCTGTGCGGTATTCAGCGGTGTATAGCTGAAGGTTTTGCGGGTATCGGTGTACCGGGACGCCCAGTAGTAACCGCGCTCTGCCGGATCCACCTCCTGCGGCATATCGAAATACAGGTAATCCGAGTGGGACTGCACCAATCCAAAACCGGTTTCATAGAAGTGCACACTCTCGTCACCACCCCCCCAGAACAGAGGCGCCCACGAGTTGACATAACTGTGTTCGGTGGCAATCTCAGTCTCGGCATCGGCAATTTTCTTTACGCCGTCGTTCCAGGCCGCCATGGTGGAAATACCAGCATCCGCCACCAACTTGCTTACGCGCTTGGCATACAGCTCACCCAGCTCATCCAAGGCTTTCACTTCGCCACCAGCGATCAGTTTTTTACACTGGGGCGAATTGGCCCAAGGCTTGTTGCGCTGTTCAGCGGTGACATTCCCCTTCGCCGGATCGTTGCCCGGACCGACCTCGAATGAGCCCGATGCGAGAATATTCACGGCTTCGTCACCGCCAAAGTGCCATGTTTCGAGCGGTACCCCGGCGGTATCATGCATGGCTTTCACTTCCCGGATCAGCTTGCCCACAAACCGGTAAGTGGAATCCATACAGGGATTGATATAACTGTCGTTGTAAAACTGGACCGACAGATACTCGGTATCGTCCTGCGGGTCGATCAGGCGATAGGCACTGGCAGCAGCGGGATCCGAGTCCTTCAGTTTGCGGTAACGGGCCTCCATTGACACCACCGCAGCACGGGCGTGAGCGGGCATATCAAACTCCGGGATCACTTCGATCTGACGATCCGCCGCGTAGCGAAGAATTTCTACATAGTCGTCAATGCTGTAAAAACCGCTGCCGAAATTATCGGCATTGGGGCCGGAGCCGAGCTGCGGCAGCAGGCAGCGATTTTCTTCCAGGTCAAAGCAGCGCTGGCTGCCCACCTCGGTGAGCTCCGGCAATCCAGGAACCTCCAGGCGCCAGCCCTCGTCATCGGACAGGTGGAAATGGAAGCGATTGAGTTTATAGGCCGCCATCTGGTCCAGCAGTTTCAACACCACCTCTTTACTGTGGAAGTTGCGTCCCACATCGAGAAACATGCCGCGGTGCGGGAAGCGAGGCGCATCCTCTACCTCAGCCAGAGGCATGCTTTTACTCTTCAGGTCCACGAGTGCCAGCAGCGACTGAACACCGTAGAAGGCGCCGCTTTCATCTGCGCCGGTTATGGTCGCACCGTCCTCACCCACGATGAGGCGATACGTACCAGCGGCCGCCCCATTGAAAGATGATGATGCAACAGCAACCTCGACCGGATAGGCCTCATCGCTGCCCGCCGCAAGACCTAGCTGCTCGATTCGTTGTGCCAGAGCCGCCACGTTCCCGTCGGCCAGCCCATTTACAGACAGCGCCAGCCCGCCAACCAGACTAACCGGCGCACCTTCCGGCAGAGTCGTAGAGACCGGCTTCGGAATGATACGGCCGCGCCAGTTTTCACCGGTATCGCCGATGATCTCGGCGTCGGCGGTAAAACGCTGGAAACGACTGGCCGCGGTGGCCAGTGTGTTGGCATCGCCGGCTACCCGTTTCCAGTTATTCGGGTCGTTCTTGGTGACAGGCAGGACGATATCCTGCAGATCGTCGGTATCGGTGGATTTGATTACCTGCGCTTGCCCATCAGCGTCAACCACGAACAGGCGCGGCTGGAAATCGGACTCGAACTGCATCCAGCTTTCGATCAGAAAATCCAGAGGCAAAGTTTCACCACCGGCAATACCGGTAAAAGCGTCTGTGGGCGTAAGTCGGTGCAGATCGCCGTTAACGCGCTCCAGGATGAATTGATCGCTGTTTAGCAATGCCAGAGCGCGGCGCACACTGTGGAAGTAAAGGGTCCAATCCCGGTCGTCCGCGGCGATCGCCGGCCCGTTGTTGATCAGGCTGATGCGGTAAGTGGAACAGGTAGCCTCACTGCCTCCCGCCTTCTTGCACTGCGCGCGCAAATCCGCGTCCACCCCCTGGAAATTGGTCAGGATCTCCTGGGTAACATCAAAGTTGGCCGCGATCCGCGCCGTTGTGCCCTCCGGGCTGACGGACTCCGAATCGCTACAGGACGTAATCAGGGCAGACAGCGCGAGGCTGGTAAAAAGGGGAAGGCGCTTCATCGATCTTCTCTTTATCGGTGAGTACATCCTGTACGGATGCACGGTTGGCTTCTTATGTGATCGGTCCGGTTTCCTATACCGGTTAACCGCCCACCTTAACGCAAAAGACAGCGCTGTCAACCAGTTGTCTTTCACTTCCCTGCAGAGCCACTACCACTGCTTCTACCCGACCGCTTCCGCTGAATCCCACCCGCGCATCCATACATGAGCATGCTGGCGCCATCCATAAAATGACCGGCGAACCACTCCTGAACCTAGTGATCAAAGATCCCAACCACTAGACGAAGTTTTTATAAGCGAAATTTCGACCCAATGGTTTTGATCTTAAAAAATACTGGCGGAAACCTCTGCACAGCCCGCAGCAGCTGGACAAAACTCTAGACATCAGCAACCACGGGGCTCGACGAAAAATGACCAGGATTGGCAAACCGTCCACTGACGCCAGTGGAAAAATACGCGGATTTGTGAGATACAACGGTTCATGAAGGGTGAGCCATAATAAATTCAGTAGCTGTTCATCGGCGCACTGATTCAAGTAAAACGCCCCGGGGTGGAAAAATGGAAACTCGCAGTAACCGGTTTCGTTCCAAGAAATGCCTAGCATCCTGCCGGTCGGCAGCGGTCGCCCTCGTGTTTTTCCCCGTTTCCTCCGCCGTGCTCGCCGAAGACATGTTCATCCCCGACTCTACCACCGCGTTGAATCTTCAGGCCGACAATGCCTTTTTCATCGACAGCGCCTTTGGTATGGACAATCATGCCCTGTACGAGTCCGCCGCAAACCTGCGCAATAACTCCATGGGCATGGTGCACCGCCGCCTGAATCATCAATGGCTGGAGCTTTATACGAGCCCGGACGAATCCAACAACGTAACCGGTGGTCGCGCTGTGAACGAGATTCTGAAAATGGGCTTCAAGACCTACATGGAGCAGCACAAGCGTAACAAGGTACATCCCTTACTGCGCTACACGCAAAGCAACGGCAACCTGAAGCAAAATCTGGACTACGACTTCCGCCTGTCTGACGACAAGTTCCGGTTCTCGTTCGAATACCAGTTCTAAGAGAACGCCAAAGCTCTCCTCCGCGGACTCCCCCGCCGCGCTATCACTTTTGCTAGAATCTCCGCCAGTTGCTATTAGCGGAGATTCTCGTGCCAGATACAGTCAAGGCCCCTACCCAATTCAACCAGCTTCCTCACGCCGGGGTTCTGCCGCGGCTGATGTCCCTGCTTTACGACGCCCTGATCCTGGCGGGGTTATGGATGGTATACGGTTTTCTGGCAATGCTGGTGGCCTCTACGTTCGGCGGCCTCCAGTGCCAACCGGAACATGTAGACTACACCCCCTGTGTCGGCGGGCCGCTGTATCAACTCGGCTTGCTCCTGGTCACCGCGGGATACTTCTTCTGGTCCTGGCGGGTGGCAGGCCAAACCATCGGCATGCGCGCCTGGCGCCTGATGGTCGCCAATAACAATGGCGTACAGCTGAGCTGGTATCAGTGCTTTATACGCGCCCTGGTAGGCCCCTTCTCTCTGGGCTGCTTTGGCTTGGGCTTTCTGTGGGGATATTTCCGCACCGATGGCGCCAGCTGGCACGATCTGGCATCGGATTCTGAAGTCAGGCGGCTGCCCAAAAAGAAGAAGGAAAAGAAGCTGAACTGATTGCCAGCTATCGAGAAAGGGGCAGGTTCACTCAACCGCCCCTTTTAAACCATTCAAGCGCTAGCGAGCGCGCTTCAACAGCAGCCAGCCAAGCAGGAAGCTGGCAAGAATGGGAACAATGACCGCGATAAATGGCGGGAATCCGAACACCACCGATGAAGGGCCAAGCATGTCTTGTACGGTCCGAAACACAATCCCCACGATCACCCCGGTAAATACCCGCAGGCCTGTGGTCACCTCGCGCAGAGGACCGAATATAAATGAGATCGCCATCATCACCAGGCCGGCAATGGTCAGTGGCTGTAACACTTTCTTCCAGAAGGCCAACCAGTAGCGGGCGGACTCTTCGCCTTTGCGGTCGAGGAAATTGCCGTAAGACCAGAGATTGCGCGGCGACAGGTCGGACGGCATCGGCACTACTAGTGAAAACAGATCCGGGGACATGTCCGAATCCCAGTAGGAACGCTCTTCGTGGCTGCTGCTCGCACGCTCCGGCGTGAGACGGGTCTGACGGCTGTTCTGCAACTCCCAGCGGTCATTTTCATAGTGGCCGCGCTCGGAAAACACCACCTGCTGCAATTGGCGATCTTCATCGAAACGGTAACGGGTGATGCCAAACAGGGTACCGCCAGGTAGCGCCGCATTGAAATGGACAAATTCGCCCCCGTCGTGCAGCCATAAGCCCTGCTCCAGACCTGAATTCTCCAGCTCGCCCTGGGCAATGGCCTTGCGGCTCTCGGCGGTCTGGTTGGTGACCGGAATCACCAGCTCGGCGAGCAAAAGCCCCAGCACAATCAGAACCAGAACCGGCTTCATAACTGCCCAGGCAATACGCCCGATCGAAACGCCGGAGGCCCGCATCACAGTCAACTCGCTGGTACTGGCCAGAGTCCCGAGGCCCACCATGCAACCCACTAGCGCGGAGAAGCCCAGCTGACTGTAGATGCGCTCAGGCAGCGTCCAGAGGACGTATTCCAGAATGTCGACAAACTGATAATTGTCTCCGAGATCCTCGAGCTGATCGACAATCGCAGAAATCAGATCCAGGCCAAGAATCACCAGCAGCACGGCAAGAATTGCCATGGTCACAGTACGGGCTATATAGCGATCAAGCCGGGACATTAGCACCTCCACTTCCGCCGTGGACTCCGGAATCACCGCCGGCATCCGGGCCGCCACGCGGTTTGCGCGGCTTGCGGTTGCGCCCACCGAGCAACAGTAATCCGAGAATCAGGAATGGCGGATGCACCAGCCATATAGCCCACGCCTGTTCGATCTTGCCATCTTCAATAGCCCCGCGGACCCCCTGCAGGGCCACCAGGTAAACGATATACAGCAACACCGCAGGAATCATCTTGGCATAGCGTCCCTGGCGTGGATTGGTGCGGCTCAACGGCACTGCGAGAATTGCCACCACCAGCACCAGAACCGGCAAGCTAAAGCGCCAATGCAGATTGACCCGCTCGCGCGGGTTATCACTCTTCCACAGAGCAGCAGTAGACATGGACTGGAGCTTTTCACTGGCTTTGCTGCGCAGGCGCGGGATATCCAGTAGCACCTCATAACTGGAGAACGCCATCTGGCGGTAATCGCTCTGCCCGGGAATCCCCTCGTAGCGATAGCCGTCCCGCAGCACCAGGTAACGCAGGCCGGTGTCAGGATCAATCAACTGTACCCCTTCCCGGGCCACGGTAACGATCTGGTGATCGGTTTCCATATTGGCGCGAGAATTGCCCAACTCAGCCAGAAACACATCGTGCATAGTGGACTTGTCGTCACTGAGGCCATCGGCGTAGTACACCGCCCGGTCTCCCCCGGTGGCCACAAACTTCTTGGGCACCAGGTGATCGAATTCATTGCGGGTTTTGTCTGCAGTGAGTAGATGGGAGGTCCGCTCAATGCCGGTCGGCGTCAGATAGAGGCTCATGGACGCCACCAGCGCCGCCACCAACATCGCCGGCACCAGGGTATACCGCAGCAACTGGCGCTCACTGAAGCCACAGGCATGCAGCACAGTCATTTCACTTTCGATATAGAGACGACCGTAGGCCAGCAGGATGCCGACAAAAAAGCCCAGCGGCACCACCAGCTCAAGGAAGCCGGGCAGGCGATAGCCCATCAGCGAAAACAGAATGCCCGCAGACAGATCCCCCGCTGCCGCCTCAGCCAGATACTTCACAAAACGGCCACTCATAACCATCAGCAAAAGCACGGCACTGACGGCAAGTGTCGCGCCGAGTAGTTCGCGACAGAGGTAGCGGAAAATAATCACTGAACGACCAGCTTCCCTGATAACGGTTCGAAGAAATGGCGAATGGAAGTCGAGATTCCGATTTAGATACAAGCGGTGTCAGCATAGGACACCGGATCGAGCAATCCGATCCTTCTCGGGTTAAACTTGTGCGGCGCATTATCACTAAAAAGCCCGGCAATGTCTCGGTTCAGAACTACCAGACTTACAGATACCCCGCTCGTATCGATACTCACACGCCGCGGACTTACCAGAACCTCAAGGAACCAATTACATGCAGTGTAACGCCAAGGTCACCGACATCAGCAAACAGCGCAGCGCCTGCGCCATTATCGCCGTCGACAACAAGAACCGCTTCACCGACAGCGGTAGCGCCCTCGACAAGGCCAATGGCGGCAACCTGGCCAAACTGTTAAAGCGCGGCGATCTCGGCAGCGCGGCTGGCAGTACCCTTATGGTCCCCACCCTCGAGGGCGGCGCCGAGCGAGTCCTGCTGGTGCGCTCCGGCAAGACGCCGGTCTCCCAGGCGGAATTCCGCAAGCTGGCAAGCGCCAGCGCCACCGCGGTCAAATCCCTCAAGGATGCCACCAGTTACCTGAGCGAAGTGTCCGTAACTGATGCCGATGCTGGTTGGCAGGCGCAACAGCTGGCGCTGGCCGCCGGCCTCGCTGGTTACAAATTCACCCGTTGCCACAGCGACGCGGAGCCATATCCGCTGGCCAAGTTCACCGTCCACGCCGCGGACAAGAAACAGCTCAAGGCAGTGCAACAGGGCGTAGACCTGGGCTGCGCCCAGGCGTCGGGCAGCAACGTGGCGCGGGAACTGGGTAACCTGCCGGGCAACATCTGCACGCCGAGCTATCTTGCCTCTGAAGCCAAAGCACTGGCGAAAAAACATCCAAAGCTGTCCACCAGCGTGCTCGACAACAAAAAAATGGAAGCCCTGGGCATGGGTGCTTTCATGAGCGTCGCCAAGGGCAGCGATGAACCCGCCGCGATGATCGCGATGAACTACAAGGGCGGAAAAGCCGGCCAGAAGCCGATTGTTCTGGTGGGTAAAGGCATCACCTTCGATACCGGTGGTATCAGCCTCAAGCCCGGCATGCAGATGGACGAAATGAAATTCGACATGTGCGGCGCTGCCAGTGTATTCGGCGTGATGAACGCTCTGGTAGAAATGAACGCGCCGGTCAACGTCGTCGGTGTCGTAGCCGCTGCGGAAAACATGCCCAGTGGCCGCGCCAGCAAGCCCGGTGACATCGTCACATCCATGAGCGGCAAGACCATCGAAATCCTCAATACCGACGCCGAAGGCCGTCTGGTACTGTGCGATGCGCTCACCTGGGCAGGGAAGTTCAAACCGAGCGTAGTGATCGACGTCGCTACCCTGACCGGCGCCTGCGTAATTGCGCTGGGCAACCACGCGACCGGTCTCTACGCCAATCAGGACAAGCTGGCTGAAGAGCTGCTTGCAGCGGGTGAGACCACCGGTGACCGCGCCTGGCGCATGCCCCTGTGGGACGAATACCAGCCGATGTTGAACTCCAACTTTGCCGACATGCAGAACATCGGTGGCCGTGAAGCAGGCTCCGTTACCGCCGCCTGCTTCCTGGCCCGCTTCGCCGAAGACTACAACTGGGCCCACCTGGATATCGCCGGCAGCGCCTGGAAGTCCGGCGCGGCCAAAGGCGCTACCGGACGCCCGGTACCGCTGCTGCTGCAATACATTCTGAACAAAAAATAAACTCAGCTGATATCGAAGCCCAAGGCTTCGGGGAAAGGCCCTGATACCGGTAACGGTTTGCAGGACCTTCCGCGAGAGGGACCTC
>NZ_LZDE01000269.1 GCF_002009015.1 Microbulbifer mangrovi
CTGGCCCTGACCGGCACCGACGGTGAACTGCAAGCCGCGGGCACGTTGACCTTCGAAGCGCTGAACTCAGCCATATTGGCAGAACTCGATGGCTCCGCTGAGGATGAGACCTTCCAGATAACTGGCGAAGGTGCGATTAGCGTGGCGGCACTGAATCTCTCGGGGCTAAGCCGGGTAAACGGTAACGGCGGCACCAATACCGTTCGTTCCGCTGGCTCGGCGGACCTGAGTGAGGGCGGCGAATTTGTTACCGCCGAGGGTATCGTTTTTTACGATATCGGCAAGCTGGATGTCGGCATTGTGGGGGCCACCGACGGCAACGATGAGATCTCGTTTAACGCTGATGGCAGCGTCACCGTCAATGGTCTTGAAATCGCTTCTTCCACCCAGGTGGATGGTCAGGCTGGTGTTGATACCGTCACCGGCTTCAGTGGCGAGGACTGGGCAATTCAGGGAGACAGCAGCGCCGCAAATAATGGCATCACCTTCCTGAACGTAGAAATCCTCAACGCCATCAGTGGCGGCCTGTACGGTACCGGTGACGCCGACAACTTTGTTCTGAACAGCGACGGCAGCATCTCCGTAGGTTCTCTCACCATCAACGATATGGCGTTTGTGGATGGCGTATCTGCAGACAACACCCTGGATGCCAGCGCTTATAGCGCCGGGCTGACGTTGTCCGATACTGCGGGGGAGTTACTGGCGGATACGCTCAGCCTGCTGGGTATCGTGCAGGCGACCACCGGAACCCTGACCGGCAGCACGGGCGCCGATACATTCGCGCTCGCCAGTGATGGCGCGATCAGTGTCGGTGATTTCCAGTTTGACGGCGTGACAGCACTTGCCGGTGGCGCTGGCGAGGATAGCTTCAGCAGCGCCATCAGCGCCGACTGGCAGTTGGCAGAAAATACCGCGAGCCTGCAACACGATGGTGTGACGGTCTCCGGTGTTGAGGCGTTCTCCGGTGGTTCCGGTCGAATTGTCGGGGATGATAGCGGGCACACCTTTGCGGTAACCGGCAACGGCGCACTGACTGCCGACGGTATTCAGTTCTCGGACGTAACCGCGGTCGATGGCGGTATTGGTAGCGATGATGTCAGTGCAATTTCCAGCGTCGAGCTGGCGGGGACGGATGGCGCGTTCAGCAGCAGCGAGATGGCCTTTACCGGTATCGACAGTGTTAGCACCTCCGCCCTGGTTGGTAGTGCCAGCGCCGAGCAGTTTGTGCTGTCGGGCAGTGGCGCCCTCACCGTTAACGGCATGGCCTTCCGGAATCTGGACACCGTCTCCGCGGGCAGTGGCGAAGATGACGAAGTGATCTCCCGCGCGGGCCAGGGATACGCACTGGCCGGGGACAACAGCGTTTCCCACGACGGGATCCAGTTCAGTGAAGTGGAAAGCTACGTGGGGCAGGGCGCGAGCCTCGAAGTCAGCGGGCAGGAGAGTGCGCGCATCACCGCCAGTGGCACAGTCGCTTCCGGCGCCTCTACGTTCAGTGGCCTGCAGGGTCTGGCACTGGAAGATGGCGTGACCGAGCTGGAGGCCTGGAACGGTGTCACACTTAACGGTACCAACGCGGTGACCAGTGGCGATATCAGTGTCACCGGGGTCGGCGTGGTGACGGCTACCGGGGCATTGACCGGGACCAGCGGCGATGACGAATTTGCGGTGACCGGTAACGGTGCGCTCTCCAGCCTGGGCATGACATTTAGCGATGTGTCCTCGGTGGCTGGCGCAGGTGGCTCAGATGCCATAGCCGGTACTGCCGACAGCGGCTGGCAGCTGGGTGCGGAATCCGGCTCCCTGTCTCACGCTGCCATTGCCTTCAGTGGGATCGCCGAGGCGAGTGGCGGAAACGGTGTTGTCGACGGCGCGGATAGCGATACCCAGTACACGCTTGCCAGCGATGGCGGCCTGCAGGCATCCGGTATCGACTTTGCCGATGTAACTCAGGTCAATGCGGGAGCCGGCGCCGATCAGGTGACGAGCGCCAGCGGTGAGCGCTGGACCCTGGGAAGTAGCACGGGTAGCGCCAGCGCTGCAGGCGTGACTTTCAATGGGATCGAGCAGATTTCCACCCAGTCCGCGATTATCGATGCCGCGCAAAACACGGCCTCCGAAAGCTTTGCGCTGAGCGCCGACAGCAGCGAAATCTCCGTGTTTGGCCTGCTGTTTGACAGCGTCGCGGAAGTGTTCGCCGGCGGCGAAGGGGATAACGAGGTGGTGAGTGATACCGGTAGCTGGCAGCTGGTCAGCGGTGCGGGGGTATCCGCCAACGGCGTGACCTTCAACGGTATTGATCGGGTGGTAACGGATAGCGCCAGCCTGAGCGGCACCAGCGCAGATGAGCAGTTTGCCCTCGAGGGCGAGTCCGGTGCGCTGAGTGTCGAAGGCATCGACTTCAGTGGTATCAATCGGGTGATCGGTAACGGCGGCGATGATTCCCTGCTCGGCACCTCTGCAGCGGATGCGTTCAGTCTCGCAAGCGACGGCGGCATCAGTGTCGCAGGTATCGGTTTCGACGGTATTGGCAGTGTCGATGCCGCCGGAGGTGCGGATACCGTCAGCGGTGATGGGGCTAGCTGGAATTCGCTCGAGCAGAATGCTGCGCTGGTTGAAGGTGCGGCGATCGCTACCGTCGACTCCATAACCGTGCTGTTTGAAAACCTGGAGCAGGTGGAAAATACCGGTGCTTATAGCGGCCCCTCATTCGGCGCCGATTACCTGATGAGTGGTCCGCAGAGCCTGCAAATGGGCGGGGTCACCTTTGCCGGAGTGGACTCGATCACCGCAGATAGCGGTAGCGACACGCTGTACGGTTTTGATGCCGATATGAATTGGACCCTGGACGCCAGTGGCGGCAGCGTGTCGGATGCACAGTCCTCTGTGGCTTTCAGCGGGTTTGAACAGATCGTTGCCGGCGACGGTGCCGATACGTTCAACCTGGAGGGTGGATCCCTGGCTTCGCTGGATACCGGGGCCGGTAATGACACCGTGATCATGGGTGGCACACTGCTGGATAGTCTGCTGCTGGGTGCCGGTGACGATATTCTGCAGATACTGGCGGGCAGCCAGCCCGCACAGCTTTCCGGTGGCTCCGGTAGCGATCAGCTACAGATGCAACTGGCAGCGCAGCAGCAGTGGCAGATCACCGGTAATTCCGGCGCGCAAAACCAGGTGGGAGAATTCACCTTCAGTGGTTTCGAGTCGCTGCAGGATAGCGCGGGCGGTCTGGATCTGGTCTCCAGCCAGCAGATGGACTTCACCAACGATGGCGGTACAGCAGGCGTCGAATTTAATAGTGGCGATATGGCGCTGGAATACGACGGCAGTGGCGACGTGGTCCTGGTCAGCAGCACCACAGAAAGCATCGGTGGCTCCCTCAAGGCCAGCAACGCCGACCTGACCCTGGCCGGTGACCTGGATATCACGTCCGACCTCGAGTCCCTGTCGCTGCGTACCAGCGGCGGCAATATTGATGTGTCGATTGTGGAAAACGACGATCTGGTTATTGGTCAGATCAACGTAGGCCGCGGCAACCTGTCCCTGGCCAGCGCCAATTTTGGTCTGCTGACTGCCGAGAGCTTCCGCGATACACACATTACTGCGGGCACCGCCGTTATCGGTACCTTGCAGCAGCGCTGGGGCAATATCGGTACGGTGATCAACCCGTTGCGATTCAACGTCACCGAGTCTGTGGATATCGTCTCGCTATTTTATTACGAACCGGCGTTCGAGGGGCAGATGCCGCTATTTACCGCGATTGGCAACAAGGGTGTCTCCATCGCCAGTAACGAGACCACCCAGGGGTTGAAGTCTGCGGTGCAGAACCCCGTGGATGATATCGCGCAGCTGGATCCGGGTATTTTCAGTGAAGTGGCGCCCTACAGTCTGGGTGTCGACGTGCTGAATCTGCCGGAAGTGCGTTTGCAGGGCGGAGAGCTGGTGCCCATGGATGAGGACGAAGAGGAGAAGCGTCGGCGTGAAGCTTCCGCGGCGGTGGGTGGTAGATAACCTTGCCGCCGGCCGGGGCCTGGCCCCGGCGCGCAATAAAAAAGGCCGACTCTTTCGAGTCGGCCTTTTTTATGGATATGGTGCCCAGGAGAAGACTTGAACTTCCACGACCGTAAGGCCACTAGCACCTGAAGCTAGCGCGTCTACCAATTCCGCCACCTGGGCAATCAGCGGTGTGCTCCGCTGAGGACGCGCACTATAGGGATTCCCCCGGGGGGTGTCAACGTTTTTTGCATCTTTTTGCGCCACGGCGGCACAGGTGACGGCCGGGAAGGGCAGGCTGTGCATACGGGTGACGCAAAACGGGTCGGGAATTACCCTTAAATCGCTTATACTCGCGGCAATGTGCAACGTTTCGAGTGGCCTGAGGTCGCTCTCGGCATTCGCCACTTCTTGTTGTACCCACTCATACCACTGCGCCGGGTGTATTCCGGGGCCGGGCAGACTGCGCGGTCAATTGCAGAACAATGGAAGCTGTTTTGAATCAAGACAAACCAAACTCATCCCCCGCTGACAGCGCTGGACCAGCTGCTGATCCACATGCCGAGCGCGAGGCCGAGAAATACGAAAAGCCGGTTCCCAGCCGGGAGTTCCTGCTGGACCTGCTAGAGCAGCAGTCGGGTCCGCTGGCCTGGGAGGCGGTGGCGGACCTGCTGTCTATCGATGATGAAGACCGCCGCGAGGGCGTGCGTCGCCGCCTGATCGCCATGTCCCGGGATGGCCAGATCGCCAGTAACCGCGCCGGGGATTTCGGCGTGCTCGACAAAATGAGCCTGGTGCGCGGCCGCGTTATCGGTCACCGCGATGGCTTTGGCTTTGTGTCCCCCGGCGATGGCAGTGACGACCTGTTCCTGTCTCACCGTCAGATGCGTAAGGTGTTCGATGGTGATGAGGTGCTGGTGCGGGAGACCCCCGGCGGTTTCCGCGGCAAGCGCGAAGGCGCCGTGGTGCGCGTGATCAAACACAACACCCATCAGCTCGCCGGGCGGATCTACCGCGAGGATGGCATCTGTTTTGTGCGCCCTGACAATCCGCGTATGACCCTCGATGTGATGGTGCCTGAAGGCAAGTGTGCCGACGCCGAGAGTGGCCAGTATGTGGTGGTCAATATTACCGCCCAGCCCGGTCGCAACACCCTGCCGCACGGAGAAGTGGCGGAGGTGCTCGGTGACCACCTCGCCCCCGGCATGGAAATCGATGTCGCCATTCGCAACTACGGTATCCCCCACACCTGGCCAGCCGCGGTATTGGCGCAGGTGGAAGGCATAGCCGACGAGGTGCTTGAAGAGGACAAGAAGGCGCGTATCGATTTGCGCCAGCTGCCGCTGGTCACCATTGATGGCGAAGATGCCCGCGATTTTGACGACGCCGTATTCTGTGAGGCGCTGCCGGATGGCAACTGGAAGCTGCTGGTGGCGATCGCCGACGTCTCCCACTATGTGGAAGTGAGTACTCCGCTGGACGTGGAGGCCCATCAGCGCGGTAACTCGGTGTATTTCCCGGATTTTGTGGTGCCGATGTTGCCGGAGAAGCTCTCCAACGGTCTCTGCTCCCTGAACCCGGAAGTGGATCGCCTGTGCATGGTGTGCGAGATGCGCATCGACCAGTCCGGCAATATTCTCGGCTACCAGTTCTTCGAGGGGCTGATGCGCAGCCATGCGCGCTTCACCTACACCCAGGTGGGTGAGATGGTAGCGGAGCGAGACAATCGAGACAGTGGTCTCCGCAAGCAGTTTGCCGCGCTGGTACCCCATATCGACAACCTGCACGATCTCTACGGCGCGCTGCGGGGAGCCCGCGACCGCCGCGGTGCGATCGATTTCGAGACCACGGAAACCCGCATCCTGTTTGATGCCACGCGCAAGATCGAGCGCATTGTGCCGGTGCAGCGCAACGATGCGCACAAAATGATCGAGGAATGCATGCTCGCCGCCAACGTGTGTGCGGCAGAGCTGATGGAAGTCGCCGAATTGCCGGCGCTGTATAGGGTGCACGATATTCCCAAGCAGGAGCGCCTGGAAAACCTGCGCGAATACCTGGGAGAGCTGGGTCTGCGGCTGGAGGGTGGCAGTGAGCCGCAGCCCAGTGATTACCAGGCCCTGCTCCAGCAGGTGGATGGGCGCCCGGACTTCCACATCATCCAGACCATGTTGCTGCGCTCCATGAATCAGGCGGTGTATCAGCCGGAAAATCGCGGCCACTTTGGTCTCGACTACCGAGCCTACGCCCATTTCACTTCGCCAATCCGTCGCTACCCGGACCTGCTGTTGCACCGTGGGCTGCGCTGGTTGATCCGCAACGGCAGTGCCAATCCGGCGCCGGTGGCACAGAAGGTGCGTCAGGCACCCGGTGCACACGCGCTGGAGAGAGAAGAGATTCTTCCCTACAGCACGGTCGCCATGGTGGAGCTGGGCGAGCACTGTTCCATGACCGAACGCCGTGCCGACGACGCCACTCGCGATGTGGTCAGCTGGCTCAAGTGCGAGTACCTGCAAGATCACGTGGGCGAGGTTTACCGCGGCGTGATCAGTGCAGTGACCGGTTTCGGGCTGTTTGTAGAGCTGGATGACCTGTACGTGGAGGGCTTGATACACGTCACCGCCCTGCCCAAGGACTATTACCATTTCGAGCAGGCCCAGCAGCGTCTGGTAGGCGAGCGCAGCGGCACCAGGTTCCATCTCGGGGACGGTGTCACCGTGCAGGTAGCGCGGGTTGATCTCGAGGAGCGCAAGGTCGACTTCACCTTCGTCGAGCTGCATCCGCGTCCCAGTTACCAGAACCCGAAATACAGAAAGCCGAAATCGGACAAGAAGTCCGCAGGTGCCGCTGACGAGTCGCCGAAGCGTGAAAAGCGTACAGCAGAAAAGCCCGAAGTTTCCAAGGCCGCCAAGCGCGAGGGATCTACCGAAGTGAGCGGCCGCGCCATGGAAATGGCGGTGGAGTTCCAGCAGGAGCGCCAGCGTCGCGGCAAGTCTGATTTCAGTTCGCAAAAGGAAACAGCCAGCCCCTGGGGCGGAGGCCTGAAGAAGAAGGATTCGGCGCAGGCGCCGGATGAACCGCGTCCGATCCGCAAACGCAAAGTAGGCAGTGACCAGGCTGAAATAGTCCCGCCATCCAAGGAGCAGCCGCAAGAAGACGAAGTTGCTGCCGAAGAGGAGGCGCCGCGCAAGCGCAAGCCGAAGAAAACGCCACCGCGCAAAGGGGGCAAGCGACCTGCAGTGGCGGCGCGCAAGGCTGCACAGAAAGCGGACAAGGCCGAGGCGGCAAAGCGGGCAGCTAAAAAGGCGGCCAAGAAAAAGCTGAAGAAAAAAATGTCGAAGAAACCGGGCGGGAAGAAATAAACCGTGGCACAACATTTGGTATACGGCCTGCACGCGGTGCAGGCGCTGTTGAAAAGCACCCCGCAGCAGGTACAGGAACTGCTGCTGTTGCGCGGGCGCAAAGATCAGAAACTGCAGAAAATCATTCGCCAGGCAGAGCAGAATGAGATCGCGATTCGTTTTGTGGACCGGCGCGCGCTGGATGAAAAAGTCGGTGATGACGGCAATCACCAGGGCGCGGTCGCGGTCTGTGTGGGCGATACGCGTATTTACGACGAGCAGTTTCTGAAGTCGTTGCTGGCGCAGCTGGATGAAAAGGGCGAGGCGCCTTTCCTGTTGGTGCTGGACGGCGTCACCGATCCCCACAATCTGGGTGCCTGTTTGCGCTCCGCCGAGGCCGCCGGGGTACACGCGGTGATTGCGCCTAAAGACAAGGCTGCGGGGCTGACCCCGACCGCGCGCAAAGTGGCCTGTGGCGCGGCAGAGGTATTGCCCTTTGTCACTGTCACCAATCTGGCGCGCACCCTGCAGATGCTGCAGCAGGCTGGCGTATGGATTTACGGTGCTGCCGGTGAGGCGCAGCAGAATATTTACCAGGCTTCACTGACCGGCCCCGTTGCACTGGTGATGGGGGCCGAGGGGCCGGGTATGCGTCGCCTGACCCGGGAGAATTGCGACCATCTGGTAAATATTCCGATGGCGGGCGAGGTCAGCAGCCTGAATGTTTCCGTCGCTACCGGTGTGTGCCTGTTTGAAGCGGTGCGGCAGCGTTCTGCCGGCTGATGAGTATTTTCGTGCCACTAAACGCCCGAATGCGCATTTCTTAAAATCCTACCTCAACGCCTTTCTATCCAATCGCCGCCCGCGCCCGTAACGTTCACATGACTGAAAAATACGGCGCGGTCCCGCGATTCCTGTGCCGTTTTTTTCGCGAAATAATAAAAAGCGATTCGAGGGAAAAGCGATGATTCTGAATCAATGGCGCGGAGGCCTTGTGCTGACCGCTGCATTTTTTTTGCTGGTTGGCCTCAAGGCGCAGGCCCAATCCTGTCCGTCTAGCCACCCGCTGGCCTGTGGTGGTGCCTGCTATGTTGACGAAGCCCAGGCAGCTTCCGCTGGCTGTACGATTTCCGATGGGAGCAGCAGCGGCGGTTCCAGTAGCAGTTCGAGCAGCTCCTCCAGCGGCGGTACCAGCAGTGGCAGCAGTGGTGGCACCACGCAAACCTGCCACAGTGATGAAAACCCGTCGCATGTGGTGTCTGGCCGTCGCACGGAATTCACTCAGGAGTGGTGCGATACTGTCTGCGTTACCTATGTGGGCAATGGTACCGGCTGTCTGAACGCCGCCGGTACTTTCGTAAGCAATGCCAGTATCTGTAGTGATCCGGCGAATGCCCGCGAGGCAATTATCGATATCGAGTACAACCTGGGTATCGAAGTCGACGACGAGTTCCAGGCGCTGGCCGGTTACCAGGGTTCGGTTCCCTCCATCAATCCGACCATTTCAGTGGCCGATGCTGAAACCTACTTCAGCGCTTTGATTGGTATGCAAAAGGGTGTCGAGCTGGTGCGGCTGCTGAACAGCAATGGCGACGGTATTGTGACCCGCAATGAAGCCAGCATGGCGAAGGGCTCCGATCCGCTGCAGTTGCTGAACACCGACTTTGGCTGCGGGCTTTCCACCGATGACATCATGGCGTATGTGGGCCTGTATATGGGTGACGGCGCGATCGATAAATATGCCGGTGACCTGGACGAATCCGTTAAGGCCGCGATGCTTGAATTTACCCGCAGCTGGCAGCCCGGCGTCTCCGCGCAGGACTGCGAATACCGCGGTGGGTGTGACGGCAGCGCCGAACCTCAGCCGGCCCCGGAGCCACAGCCCGAACCGGAACCCGAACCAGAGCCTGACAATAACTGCCCGGCCTCGCATCCGCTGTTCTCCACCGCCTGCAATCAGTGTTTTGCCGACGAAGCACAGGCGGCATCGGCGCAGTGCGCACTCTGAGAGTAACGATACTGGCCACCACGGCGGCGGCGTTAATCGCTGCTGTGGTAGCCCGCTGGCAGTTTCCGGATACCCTGATATTGCTGCCCTCCCGGGCGCCGGTCCGTGCGCCTCTGGAGCTGGATCCGTTCGCACCCCCGACGAGTGGGGTGGCAACGACCGTAGCGGCCATGGTGCCGGAACCTGAGCCTCAGCCGGTTCTCAGTGCGGGCGAGTTTGTCGCGCGCATGGGCGATGCGGTTTCCCAGGACGAATTTGGAAACTACCGGGTGGAGGTTTCCACGCCCGGATTTCCATCGCGGGAATACCTGGTGTCTTCTCTTCCCATTTATTACCCGCACGAATCGATGTTGGCCATGCCCAATCAGATCCAGGGGTGTCCACTCGGTGGTTATTACATGGAGCAGGGTGCTCTGGGCAGCCTTTTGATTCTGTCGCGAGGTACCGCGCGGATCTTCCACTACCGGTGCGAGTTTGATGCGACAGACTCGGGATATGTGCTGCACAGATTGTCGGAGAATGCCCCGCTGGCGCCAAGCCTGAATCGGCTGTTGTCGAAAGGCGTGTGAAAACTTTCCGGATCCATTCATGAATTTACCCGCGGCTGAAAAATCAAACCGCTTGCTGTGGTTGCTGCTAGTTGGCTTCTTCTGTGGCGGCGTGCTGGCAGCGGATAGGCAGGATCATATGCCTCGGGATGCATCCGGGGGAGTGAACGTGCGCGGTGTGCTGTGCCCAGCGGGGCCCGCCGACACCATCATTGCGCTGGATGCACCAGGTAGTCTTGCTGAATCCCCGGGCGCCGATCTCCCGCAAATGACCGTGGATGGCTTGTGGGAACTTATCCACAGTCGCGATATCAACGACATTGGCCAGCTGCTGCAGTATTTCCCCGACGACTACCGCAACAGCTTTTCCCTGGTAGAGCACACCCGGGCCACCGGGCAATCGAATCTCATATATCCACGTATCGTCCTGTTCGGTGCCGATGGCCATTTCCTGCTAAATATCGGCACCAAACCCGATGACCCCAAATACGATCTGCTGGACGTGGCGCAGTTGCACGAAGAGAGCGGGCGCTGGGAGTTCTCCGTGTTCGATTTCTCTGGTGAGGCACCCCGCCTGCGCCGCGATGATTCCAGTTGTGTGGAGTGCCACGGCTCCGAAAATAGCCGCCCGGTATGGGGGTCCAATATGAACTGGCCCGGTGTGTTTGGGGATAACATCGCCGCGGGGCCTCAGGGGGAGGCGCTGGATACCCGGCATTTGGAACAAATGCAGGCCATTATTGCCGGGGAGGGAAAGTCGCCCCGCTTTGACTTCCTGGATTGGCGGGATGAACCTTTACGTCGCGGCGGCAAGCGGCGTATCGCCCGCCATGCGTTTGGTGCGGAGCTCATTCTCTCGAATATCGCCATGGGCAGTGCCACGGCACGTGGCGCCTTCCTGCGCCTGCGTAGCACTAAACCCTCGCTTTACCGCCAGCTTAAACACCGTCTTATATACAGTTACTTTGCCCGCAAGGGGCATGTGCCCTGGTCCAATGCGCGCGCGCGGGCACTCGGTTTGCCTGCTGATACCAGGGCGGAGCAGGCGATGGACCTGCTGCTGGCCCGTCTGGGGTTGGATACGGCGGAGGCCTTTTCGCTGGCCACCCTTCACCATCGGGAGCCGCCACGGCGGACATGGAGTATGGGGCGCGGTGACCTGCACGACCTGCTGGCGCTGCAAATCCTCGACGACCTGCGGCGGGAGGATCCAGCCGTGGCCGAGATACTGGCCGGGCGCAGGGTTGAAGAGGGGGTTCTGGGCTGCCCGGATACCGCGAAAAACATTGCCGATGTGGTGCAGTTCAAGATGTTGCACCTGTTTCAGCTGCGAGGGCATCATCGTTTGCTGGTGCATGAGCAGTTCTACCCGCTGGATCTGGAAGACGTATATACCCGCGTTTTCCTGCCCGTCGCCCACCCGCTGCTCGCCTATATCTCGGATTTTCCCGCGCCCGCCGCTCCCTGAAAAGCGGGTGCGCATACCGGAAACCGATACTGCGCTTGCCGGCACCTTGACGCGTCCAGCAGCCTGCAGCGCGGGGCTGATCCTCCTGCCGGTACTTCGCCGGAGGCCCATTTTCCCGGCCGAATGTATCGGGCGCATTGTGCAAATTTTCTCCATTTGCCAGCTGTGCGTGAAACCTCATGCCGTTATTTTCGCTCTCTGACGTCCATCTTTCCCCGCCCCACCTCTCCGCCTCGACACTGTCATCAATCGCGCTATGTTTGCGGGAACCTTTTGCACGCGGTTTACGTGTTAACGGGGGAAACGATGAGAGCCCGCGCTCGGACATCTGAGCCTTGGGGTTGGGTAGGTGGGTAAATGACGAATGGGGTAACAGGGTGTCCTTGATCGAATTTTTTCGCGGACGGGCGGCGAGGGAAGACCGCTTTACCGCGTTAGTGCGTCCGCATCTGCGCCTGATGCACCGCATGGCCTATCGCTGGACACAGGATCAGCGGGATGCCGAAGACCTTGTGCAGGACGTGCTGACCCACCTGTTCCCCCGCTCGGGGGAGTTGGAGGCAGTGGAAAAGCTCGGCCCGTGGCTGATCAAGGTGCTGTACCGCCGCTATGTGGACCTGTTTCGGCGTCGCGCCAATTCCCCCATCGACGAGTCCGCCCCCTGCATCAGTGACGATGCCTATTTTCAGGAGCAATTACAGGACGACCGCAACCGCTTTCACCAGCTGGAACTCCAGAGATTACTGAATCGTGCGCTTATGGAGCTGGATGAATCGTGGCGGGATGTTGTTCTGCTCCACGATGTCGAGGGATATACCGCCCTGGAAGTGGCAGAAATTCTCGACATCAGTGTGGGAACAGTGAAGTCCCGTTTGCACCGGGCGCGAAAAAAACTGAAATCTGTGCTGGAACCGGGAACCGTAAAGGCGGTTGCTACGTGTTAAGGGGTGAGCGGAAAGCTTCCGAGGAGAAAACCATGAACTGCTGTCAGGCTCGCCACGAGCTGGAATTGATGCAACGGGAAAACAACCGTGCACTGCTGAAGCACCTGCACCGTTGTGGCGAGTGTCGCGAATACGCCGAAGAGCTTCGTCTGGTGAATCTGCTGCGCACCATGCCAGCGCCCGAACCCAGCGCCCAGTTTGAAGCGCGTGTGCTCGAAGCCGCATTGCCGACCTCGTGTAAAAAGTCGCGCAATCAGGATCGCACCCGTGTGCGTACATGGCAGTTTGCCACGGCGGCCAGCCTGCTGCTGGCAGTGTTTGCGGCGCTGCCGCATTGGCAGTCATCGGCGCCGGCGATGGATATCGCGAGTGGCGAAGCGGTAGCGGCGGATAGCGGAATGCAGGCCCCGTTAGCAGTGAATGTATCTGTCGATACCGCGCGCGCCATGGAGGGGGCAATGATCAGCGTATCTCTGCCGGAAGGTCTCGCCCTGGACGGTTACGGTGACCAGAGGGAGCTGCGCTGGCGCGCCAACCTGGATGCCGGCGCAAATCGGCTCACCTTGCCCGTACGTGTGCGCAATGAACGACGTACCGAGATATTGATTCGTATCGAGCACCAGGGGGCACACAAAGAGTTTTATGTCCCTGTAGACCTGCCGTCAGCCGCAGGCAGGCTTGAAAACCGCCGGGCAGTATCGGAACTGCAGGCTATCTGACACCAAATTTACTCTCCAAACACCACGTCGAAAGACACAAATGAGGTTGAAATATGAAAACTTTGAAAGCATGGATGGCTCTGGGCCTGATTGTTACCGCTCCTGTCAGCGGCACTGTGCTGGCCAGTGAGGTCGAGGTGAATGCGGATCTGGATGTGGATGTCTCCGTGGTCGACGCGGAAGCCACCGCAGAAGATGCGATCAATGTGATCGAGCTGCCGGAAATGTCGAGCAGTATCGCCGTCGAGGCCGCTGCTGAAGGGCTGGCGAAGGCTAACGCTGCGATTGCCGCCGGCAATGCCGATAGCGAAGAGGCGCAGGCCGAGCTTCGCGCCGCCGGCAAGCTGAAGGCGGAAGAGATCGCGGCCCTGGTCGCCGATGCCATGGCGCGCAGTGAAGCCGCGATTGCCAATGCCGACGCCGCAGCCCTGAGCGCGCAGGAAAATGCCGCCGCTGCCCGCGAGGCCGCTGAAGAGGCCCTGAAGAATGCCCTCAGTGGGGCTGACTACGAGGGGTCCATGGCAGATGTCCAAGCGATTATCGACAACCTGCCGCAGGACGTGAAAGACCGTCTGCCACTGGATCTGGAAGGCCTGTTTGAGGGGATTCTGGACCTGGATCCCGCCGCGGCGGCAGATGTGGCTGTGGAAGGCTAATGATTTTAGAGGTAGCGGGTGAAGCCTGTTAGTGGGTGATTCTTTCTAGAGGCTGGGCGCAGGGCGCCCGGCCTGTTGTGTTTGGAGGTATTTAAAATGGAATTGACGCCGAAGTTGCTCGCCGGATTACTCTGGTGGGTCGCAGCAGCAGCGCCTGCAGGTGCCGAAGAGCCTTTTGCCAACGGTACTGCAGCATTCAAGGGTGGAAATTACGAGCGCGCATTGGCGCATTTCGAGCAGGCCCGGCAGGGTGGGCAGCAGGGGCCCAGCCTGACCTACAACCTGGGGGTGACCCTGTTCAAATTGGGGCGTTACCAGGCTGCGCAGGCCGAGTTTCAGCAACTGTTGGATGACCCGGAATGGGGCGAGGTGGCGCGCCTGCAGCTGGGTTTGATGGCGGAAAAACAGGGCCGCCCGGTGGCAGCAGTGGGCTTTTACCGTGCGCTTACCGATAGCGAATCGCCCAAACTGCGGCGCCTGGCCCTGATGCGCTTGTCGGCGCTGGCGCAGGCCCCCGGGGCGGAGCCGGCAGCGGATGAAGATCGCGGGCTGGCACTGCTGAGCCTTACCTCGGGTTACGACAGTAACGCCTACGCACTGCAGAATGAGCTGCTGACCGATGATTCGGTGGGCGAAGATACCTACTCCGAGTTGTTTGCCTGGGGCCAGTACCGCCTGCAGGGTACCGCCGAGGATGGTTGGCGCCTGCATGGTTTTGCCTTCGGCCGTCGCTATAGCGACCTGGAGAGTCTGGACCTGACCAGCTTCAATGCTGGCATTTCCCGTCATATGCCCTGGCAGGGCTGGATGGTGGAGCTGGGCGGCGCCGCTGAGACGGCATCCCTGGGCGGCGAGCGCGTCACCAACGAGTGGCGTTTTGTGGGCCGCATGCAGCAAGCCTTCGGCAATGGTGTGCTGACCCTCGCCTACCAGCCCAGTTATTTTAACGGTACCGACGCGTATCGTTACCTGGATGGCTGGCGCCAGCGATTCGATGCGCGCTGGGCTGCGCCACTGGCGATGATGGATATAGATTTGCTGTACCGCCTGGAACTGGACGATCGCCAGGATCTGGTTACCGCAGATGACGGCTTTTACAGCTATTCGCCGCGCCGCCAGACACTGGGGGTTGAAGCCGAGCTGCCGCTGTCGTGGGGCTGGTCGCTCAATGCAGGCAGCCATTACCGCCTGAGCCACTATCGCGGCAACAATCGGTTGCAGGACAGTGATGGTGAGTTCAAGCAGCAGCCCCGGGACGGTAACCGCTTGCGCAGTTGGATTGGGGTGGAGGTGCCGCTGTTGCCGCGCCTGCAGCTCGATGCGCGGGTGATGCGCACAAACAATGACGAGAACTTCGATATTTACACCTACGACAAAACCGAAGCCAGCCTGAGCGTACGCTACGTCTTCTGAGCTGTTTCGGTGATATCGCGGCGGGGGCTCGAGCTCCCGCTGGTTTGATTGGTGCTAGTTTGGGCGGCGGACGGGCGCGCTCGTGTGCTGCCACGGCAATGCCGAATTGCTCCATGGAGCGGCGGATTCAGGGCGTGAGGACTTGATTCGGGAGGGCTGACAGCATGGTGCAAAGAAAAGTGGAAGGGGCGAAACCGCCCCTCCGCGGATTAGTTCCTGATTGTTATTCTTCGGTCCCTGCAGATTATTGTTGTTGTCACTGGGATTGTTCAGTCGGAATTATTCTTTTTTCCGTTATTTTGCGACCCTGTACTGGTAAGACGTGCGACCTGTGCCCCCCCTCAAAAGAAAGTTGAGAAATATTTGACCGGTGCGTCATAGTCTTGGCGAGAAGAGCTTGGTGCAACTGTGGATATTTATCCCGATTGCTTTGTTGGTCGGTCTTCTACGCTGCCGGTTGGCCGTAAAGTTCAGGCGCCGGGCGGTACATCACCCAGGATGTCAGGATGTATTTGTCGTCGGACACCGGCACATTGCCGCGATGTGTATGGGTAAAGCTGCAAGGCGAAAGTATCAGCCGGCCTTGTCGGGGCTTTACCTTTGCGCCCTGGTAGAAAAACTCGGTTTCGCCACCTTGTTCCACATCGTTCAGGTACAGCAGCCAGAACAAAACCCGGTGCAGTGACTTTTGCCCCGGGTCGCTCGGGTGCGGATAGTGCTCCGAGTGCCAGTGGTGGTAGCCACCGCTGCGCCGGGTGTAATGCTGCATATTGATGCCATCGAGACGGAATATACCGGTGACCAATTGCCGCATCTGTTGTTCGTTTAACCCGGCGATATCTTCCGCCACCAGGTTGCGCACGCCGTTGCCGGACGCGTCGGCAATGGTCGGAGATATCGCACCGGTCAGCAGGTGCGGGTAGCGGCGGCAGTATCCCATCAGGGCCTGGTACACCAGGCTGTCCAGCCTTTCGCATTCATCGCGCCAGTCGGGCTGTGCGGAGATAAAAAGATCCGAACTTTGCTTTTTGCTGGTGTCCACGCCAGAGCCGGTGCGGCCCGCAGAGCGTTCTGGAGATGCCCGGAAACGCTGGATTAGTTCGCTGCAGTGGGCCGCAGGTACGGCGTCATCGAATTGAACGATCATCGGATCCATTGCGTGCTCTCCCGTTGCTACATCGTATTGTGTGTAGACGACTGGCGCGGAGCGCCCCTCATAAGGAAAGGTACGTTTTGCGGGAACGAGAGTGTCAGTTCAGTCAATTTCGGTCGGGGCGTTGACCGGTGGGTATCGGAAGAATCGATCAACTTGCAACCAGTTGGCGGTGCGCATAGAATACGCCGCCCGCAATGCACCCATCCGGGTTGCTATTGCGTACTCCTTGCCTCACCGGGCAGCCGCTGCAATCACGCAGGGGCCCGCCAGGAGGCTGTGTTAACCCGTAAGGAGCAAAAATGCGTCATTACGAAATTGTATTCCTGGTTCACCCGGACCAGAGCGAGCAGGTGCCCGGCATGGTCGAGCGCTACACTGCGACCATCAAAGAGAGCGGCGGTGCAGTACACCGTCTGGAAGATTGGGGCCGTCGCCGTCTGGCATACCCGATCAACAAGATCCACAAGGCTCACTACATCCTGCTGAACGTTGAATGTACCGAAGAAGCGCTGGCCGAACTGACCACCAACTTCAAGTACAACGACGCGGTGCTGCGTAATCTGGTGATTCGCGAAGACGAAGCTATCACCGAAGAAAGCCCGATCATGAAGGCCGAGAAAGAGTCCCGCGAGCGCAAAGCTGCGCGCGCAGAACGCTCTGAGCGTCGCGAGCGCGCCGAGAAGGAAGAGTCTTCTTCCAAGGGCGCCGAGGAAGACAAGTCTTCCGAACAAACTGAAGACGAAGAGTAAGGGGATAGTCTGATGGCACGTTTTTTCCGTCGTCGTAAGTTCTGCCGTTTCACCGCCGAAGGCGTCAAGCGTATCGACTACAAAGACCTCGATACCCTGAAAGCCTACGTTTCTGAAACTGGCAAAATCGTACCGAGCCGTATCACCGGCACCAAAGCCAAGTATCAGCGTCAGCTGGCCACCGCGGTCAAGCGTGCGCGTTACATTGCGCTGCTGCCGTACACGGACAGCCACGAAGCCTAAGCTGCGCTTTGCTTCGTAAGCATTGTTTTAAAAGAGAAGCTATCTAGTGCGCGCTATCGCTGAATTTGCCATGCGATCGCGCGTGCGCGCGGTGATCCTCACCCTGGTGGGAATCCCGCTGATCAGCCCCGCGGTGCTCGCACTGGTGGGGCTGCGCCGCGGCAGTGGCGACGGCCTGTTTGTATTGGCCTGGGCGTTGCTGCCGGTGGTTGCCGCCGCTGGTGCGGGGTATATGTCCCCGCTGATGGCCGGTATGGCAATCACCCACTTTGTGGGGGTGTTGGCCGGTGCGCTGGTTCTGCGCGCTACCCGTGCCTGGAGCTGGGCGCTGGTGGCGCTGACCATCGCGACCAGTGTGGGCATTGTGGTGTCCTCACAAGTCACCGGTGGTGTACTGGACAGCCTGATTCAGGCGGTCAATGAGGCCGCTGGTGGGGCGTCCACCCCGGAAGCACAGCAGCTGAGCAAGGCATTTGCCAGCGAGGCGCAGGCCACCGGATACCTGACCTGGGTATCGGTGATCAGCGCCACCCTGGCCCTGGTGCTGGGGCGCTGGTGGCAGGCACTGCTGTACAACCCCGGCGGTTTCCGGGAAGAGATGCACGCACTGCGTATGCCTCTGCCCATTGCCGCCGCAGGAATGCTGTTGTGGATCTACTGCCTGGTCAGTGAGCACTTTGTGTTCTGGGGCGCGGTAGCTGCCTTCCCCATCATGGTGGCGGGCATCTGCCTGATCCACTGGCTGGTGGCCCGCAAGGGCTGGGGACGCGGCCCGCTGATTGCCATGTATGTGATGCTGGTGATCGCCGCGTTGCCGCTGGCAGGGTTCCTGTGTGGACTGGCCCTGATAGATAGCTGGATTGATATTCGCGCGCGCTCGAGCGACAACCGCTGAGCGGCGCACAAGAACTGAAACTGAGGGTTCCGAGATGGAAGTTATTCTGCTCGACAAAGTAGGCAAACTGGGCAACGTGGGCGACCGCGTTGAAGTAAAAGCCGGTTTCGGCCGCAACTTCCTGCTGCCTACCGGTAAAGCCGTTCTGGCCAACGCAGCGAACGTCGCTGAGTTCGAAGCCAAGCGCGCTGAACTGGAAGCAGCAGCCGCTGCAAAAGTAAGCGAAGCTGAAGGCCGCGCTGCCAAGCTGGAAGGTGTAGTGGTAACCATCGCTGCCAACGCTGGTGACGAAGGCAAGCTGTTCGGCTCCATCGGCACTCGCGACATCGCCGAAGCGATCACCGCTGCTGGCGTTGCTGTTGAGAAAGCCGAAGTGAAACTGCCGGAAGGTGCACTGCGCGAAGTGGGCGAGTACGACGTAGACGTACAGCTGCACGCCGACGTGATCACCGCTGTGAAGGTTGTTGTAGAAGCCGAATAAGCTTCTGCCACTATCTGAACGCCATAGCGTACCCGGGGTGGAACGGTTTTACCCGTTCCAGGCCGAGCCGCGCTACAATCAGGCGCTGGATTTTCCCTGTGGGCCATAGGTCGACGGTGGAAAGCCAGCGCCTGACTTGTTTCTGAGTCCGGTAAATCGTTTCTGCGCCCGGAAAACCAGTAGCTACTCCACAACATGAACGAATACGTCCCGCCAGAAGAAGATACCCAGGAATCCCAGTCCAGCTCGCCGCTGCCCCACTCGGTGGAGGCGGAACAGTCGGTCTTGGGTGGCCTGATGCTCGATGCCAGCCGTCTGGATGCGGTGGCGGAGCAGTTGAGTGCGGAAGATTTCTTTGTTGCCAGTCACCGGATTATCTTCGGTGTGATGCTGGAGCTGTCTGGCGGCGAGCAACCACTGGACATCGTCACCCTCGCCGAGGGCCTGGCCAGTCGCGACCTGCTGGCGGATATCGGCGGCCCGGCATTTCTGGCCGAGCTGGCTGAAAATACCCCGTCTGCGGCCAACATCGTGGCCTACGCCAAGATCGTGCGCGAGCGCTCCATGCTGCGCCAGCTGATCGCCGCCGCTGGGGAAATCAGCCGTACCAGCTTTAATCCCGGTGGCCTGGGCTCCGCCGACCTGCTGCAGATGGCGGAACGCCGTGTGGCAGAAATCGCCGAGGGCCGGGCCAAAGAGGGCGGTTTCGTCGGCGTGGATACGCTGCTGAAGAAGACCGTCGAGCGCATCGACGAACTGTTTAAATCCGAGGGTGACCTCACCGGGCTCAGCACCGGCCTCACCGAGCTGGACCAGCGCACCTCCGGCTGGCAGCCGGGGGAGATGATCATTCTTGCCGCCCGTCCCTCCATGGGTAAAACCGCACTGGCCCTGAACTTTGTGGAAGCGGCCATGCTCAGCCAGGAAAGGCCCACCCTGGTATTCAGTATGGAGATGCCATCGGACAGCCTGGTGATGCGGATGTTGTCGTCCATCGGCAAGATCGACCAGGGCCGTATCCGCAACGGCAAGTTGCAGGAGGAGGACTGGCCCAAGCTGTCCAGCGCGGTGCAGAAGATGAAGGGCAAGGGGCTGTACATCGACGATACCCCGGGCTTGTCACCCTCTGAGGTACGCGCGCGGGTGAAGCGCACGGTGCGCGACCACACCAACAAGCTGATGCAGGCGGATCCGAAGCTGAGCCGGGAGGAGGCGGAGCGCCGCGCGCTGCCGGCGATGGTGATGGTGGACTACCTGCAGCTGATGCAGGTGAAGGGCAGTACCGAGGGGCGTACCCAGGAGATTTCCGAGATCTCGCGCTCTCTAAAAGCGCTGGCGAAAGAATACGAGTGCCCGGTGATTGCGCTGTCGCAGTTGAACCGGGGGGTGGAGCAGCGCCCGAACAAGCGGCCGATGAACTCGGACCTGCGGGAATCCGGGGCGATCGAGCAGGATGCGGATGTGATCCTGTTTATCTACCGCGACGAGTATTACAACGAGGACAGCCCGGACAAGGGCCTGGCGGAGTTGATTATCGGCAAGCAGCGTAACGGTGAGATCGGCACATGCCGCGCGGCGTTTGTGGGCAAGTACACGCGGTTTGATGACCTGGCGCCGGAGTACTATCAGGAAGAGCACTAACTTGTTGCTCAGGGGGGCTTCTAAGCGTAGGGGATCGAAGAGAAGGTGGCGATGCCGGGTGGAGGTTTGCGAGACCTTCTAAAAC
>NZ_LZDE01000270.1 GCF_002009015.1 Microbulbifer mangrovi
CCTCCGGAGCTAGAAGAACTGGATGAGCTGCTGGAAGTGCCGCCACCGGAACCGGATGAGCTGCTGGATGAGCTGCCGCCAGAGCTGGAGGAGCTACTGGAAGAGCTGCTTGAGCCACTGCCGCCGGAACTGGAGGAGCTGCTTGAGCTACTGTCGCCGGATCCAGACGAGCTGCTAGAGGTGCTACCGCCGGAGCTAGAGGAACTGCTCGAGCTACTGTCGTTACCTCCGGAGCTGGATGAACCACTGGATGTTCCGCCGCCGGAGCTCGACGAGCTAGAGGAACTACTGGACGTGCTACCGCCGGAACTTGACGAGCTGGAGGAACTGCTGGAGCCACTGCTCAGGTTAGATCTGAGATACCAGTTATCTTCGGTATCGGCACTGGCGCCCCCACGAAACAGGAAATACTCGTAGGGTCCGGCGGCGACGATATTGCCCAGAGAAAAGGCCCTGGGTGTGCTGCTGCCATTAATGACCTGATTGACCAGGATACCATCCCCTGAAGTCAGGGCTCCGGGGCCGCTTGTATTGTTGATAAACAGGGTGGTGGTCCCCCGCTCGTTACCGGTAGTACGCAGGTAATCGGAGGGAGAGCCATCGGTGCCCAGAAATGTATCCAGCGCCATGCGTCCATTCTGGCCGATGTAATTACCGGTGAGCGACAGGATATCGTTGGGGCTGGCATTGCCGGTCATATCGATCAGGCCGGCGTTGCGCAGACGGGCGGAGTTTCCGGCGATCGCTGGTTGGATGTTGTGCGATCCCTGGTTAGCGAACAGTGTGGCGCTGCGGTCGATGGAAAGACTACCGGTTCCGGAGCCGCTATCGCCAAGGATCAGGTTGCCATTCATGGTCAGTTCCGATCCGCTTAGTAGCCTGATCTGTTCCCAGTTGGTCAGTCGGTCGGGGCGGCCGCCGATGGTGTTTTCCCAGTCGAGCTGATCAGATCCCAGCCCGCCGTTGATCGGATACCCCATCAGGTTGGCGTCCGTCAGGCCGATCAGGCGGGCGTAATCATCGCCATCCTGCATATCCAGATTGCGGATTTGTCCGCCGCTCCAGGTGAGTTGGTCATCACCTGAACCGGCCATATAAGTCGGTAATTCACCATCGAGGACCGTGGCCTGATCGTTTCCTTCGCCCTGCTGCATGGAATTGACGAAGCCGCCCTCCATCAGAAAGGTATCGGTACCTGCCCCCTGGTCTACCTGGGTGTTGATTCGGGCACCCGTCCGGTTGATGACCTCGTCATTGCCCGCATCCAGTGAAAACGGACTGCCCTGAATCGTTCCGTAGTTGTCGACCAGGGTATCTGTGGTGCCGGTAACCTGAATGCCCGAGTTGATGGTCGCCGGTGCCTCATTGAGGATCTGCATTGAACCATTGCCGGCAGCCTTGATGCCCTGGTTCAGGGTGCCTTCGTTCACGACAGAGTTATCGCCGCCGCCGCTGAAGGTGAAAAACTGGTTGATGCTGCCGTTGGCCCGGTTGATCACGTTGTGATCGCCATCGCCGGACATTTCCAACCCCTGGTTAATGGCTCCGGCATTGTCAAAATTCAGCAGCCCAATATTGAGCAGGCTGACACTCTGCAAAATGCCTTCGTTATTGATGGTCAGGGTATCGATATCGGCCGCATTGATCGGGCCGTTCAGGCTGGCACCGGGAAGAATGTCGATAGTGAGGTCGCTGAGGTTTCTGGCTGTAAATCCCGGGTCGCTGCCTGAGCAGGTTACGGTATCTCCAGACGAAGGACGTGCGGGTTGGCAATCGGCGTATACCCGGCTTGGAAGATTGATGGTGGCCAAGAGCAGAATCAGTAACGGTAACGAGACCCGTTTTGCACGCTTCCCGTATGCCTGTTGCGTAAAATCCATTCCCTGTTTCCAACTTCCGCTGTGTGTTTTTTGATCTAGTGCCGTCCTGGCCCCAGCATCGAATCCTGGTGCATAAAATATGACCGCTAATGGGCGGTCATCCAGACTGATCCAGTTTAGGCCGGAGTTCTGACCTGGCCGGGCTTTCCCTGTGGTTGTGGTAAGATTTCGCGTCAGATATCAGAAAAATAAACATGGGGAAGCGACGGCGATGCAGTTCGCAAGGTGGATTTGGGCGCTGGTGCTGATTTGCCTGTCTCTGAGTGCCTCGGCCCAGCCGTTTGTCGTTGCGCAAGAGCAGCGGCCGCAAAGCCTTACGCCTTACCTGCGCATCCTGGTCGATGAGCAGGGTAGCCTCGGGCTGGAAGATGTTATTGCCGAAGAGTCACGGCGGCGATGGCTGGCGAGCGAGAACGGGGGGGCCAACTTTGGTTTCAGCAGTGCAACCTACTGGGTGGCGGTTACCCTGCAGAATCCTACAGCGAGTCCGCTGGGGCTGATTATCCGCCAGGATTACCCGTTAATAGACCAGCTGGATTTCTGGCAGCCGCAGCCCGCTGGCGGCTGGTCGCACATCGCAACCGGCGACCGCCGGCCGTTTCACACCCGCCCCTTGAGCCTGCGCGACTTCGTCTTTCCCATCACCCTGCCGGCCAATTCGACACAAACCTACTACCTGCGCTACCAGACCGCTGGCTCGATGAATATCGGTCTCAGCGTCAGCAGCAAGACCGCTTTTCTACCGCAATTGGGGAAAGAACAGATACTGCTGGGAATCTATTACGGTGGCTTCCTGGTTCTGGTGATTTACAACCTGTTCCTGTTTATGGCAGTGCGCGATCGGGCCTACGCCTACTACATGGGATACGCCGTCAGCTATGGACTCTACTTTGGCGTGCACAATGGGGTTTCATTCCAGTATCTGTGGCCTGGAAATCCGTGGCTGGCCAACCAGAGCCTGGTGATGTTGCTCGGCTTTACCCTGATTTTCGGCATCCAGTTTGTCCGTACCGTCTGCTCCGGCCCGCAACTGGCGCCGCGCACCGACAAGATTGCACGCTGGTTGCTTTACCTGTTGTTTCCGTTGACCGCCATTTCGCCCTTTGTCAGTTACGGCCCGATGATCTTGACTCTGGCAATTCTGACCCTGGTGTTGTCCATCCTGTTTATGGTGATGGGGGTGATCAGTCTGCTGCGGGGATCGGTACCCGCCCGCTATTTCCTGGTAGGTTGGGGCGCGCTGTTGATCAGCGTGGTGATCTACATGCTGAAAACCTTTGGCCTGGTTCCCCACAACAGCTTTACCCACAATGCATTTCAGGTGGGGGCGCTGGTGGAAATGGTTCTGTTGTCCCTGGCATTGGGCGCGCGGGTTGGGGAGATCCAGCGGCATGGTATTACCGATCAATTGACTGGCCTGTTCAATCGTCGCTACTTTGACGAACAGTTGCCGCGGGAGTTTGCGCTCGCCGAGCGCAACAACACGCCGCTTGCCCTGGTGATCCTCGACCTGGATCACTTCAAGGCGATCAATGACAGGCTTGGGCATGCACGCGGTGATGCCGCTTTGTATGCGGTGGGTCAGCTGCTGAAAAAGCAGGTGCGCAAACCGGTACTGGCCTGTCGTTACGGGGGAGAAGAGTTCGCCATACTGCTGCCGCGGACAACGCCGGGACAGGCGGTCATTGTGGCGGAGCGTCTGGTCAAGTTGGTGGCGGAAATGGAACTGGAAAAAATGCCGCTGACGGTGAGTATCGGTGTCGCAACTTTCCAGAACGGCAATTACGCTTCGGCGATTCAACTGTTTGAGGCGGCAGACGCTGCGCTTTATCGGGCGAAACAGGCCGGCCGCAACCGGCTGGAGCTCGCGTCCAACAGCCCTGACCCCGTTGTTTCCGTACCCGCTGTCGAATCAGCAGGTTAGTCTATAGTCCCGAGGCCATCCGGTGGATGGCCTGTGAACCGGTGATAGCCAAAGTATGAAAATTACAGTCGCATTTATTATTGTCTCTCTGTTTTCAGCGCTTGCTTCTGCAGCGGAGTTTTCCAAGGGCCCCGTCATCAAAAACTATGGCGGTGTGGCTGACGTCGAGCAGAGCAGTCCTCTGTCCGGAAAGGAGCAGTTTAAAATAGCATTTGACGTCGCCGAGCAGGGTGAAAAGGATAAAGCGAATCGTCGCTTCGAGAGCCTGGCCCGTTTTCTGAATATGCAGGCTCGCGCAGGTGTATCCCCAAAGCAGGTCGAACTTGCGCTGGTCGTGCATGGCAAGGCTGGTTTTGATTTGCTTGAAAACAAGGTCTACAAGGAAAAATTTGGCAGCGACAATGCCAACGCGCCGTTACTGGCAGAGCTGCACAAACACGGCGTGCGCGTGATTCTATGTGGCCAGTCCGCCGCCTATCACGGTATCGACAGCGCCCAGCTGCTGCCGGATATTGAAATGTCGCTTTCGGCTATGACGGCCCATGCGCTGTTACAGCAGCAAGGCTACACGCTGAACCCGTTCTAAAGTTAAGTGTGACGACTTTTCTCAGCGACTTTTATTCTTTGAGTGTTACGTGTTGCTATAGCTGATTATCCTGGTTTCCATTTTCATGAAGAAGTTTTTGAGTGCCCTGGGGGCCAGTCTCTGTTTCTCTTGTTCTTTCAGCACCGTTGCACAGCCCTTCGAAGTGGCTCCAGAGTTGTTCGATATTTCCCAACCGCAAAACCTGGGGCTCGCTGTGCCACAGGGGGTAGAGACTGCGACCGTATTTCAGGCTGAACCGGGAAAGAGCCAGTACAACCACGGCGCCGTGCTGTTTGCGTACAACGGAACTCTTTACGCGCAGTGGCAGAGTTCGACACGGGATGAAGACGCCGCGGATACCCGTGTGCTCTATGCCTCCAGTCGTGATGGCCTCCAGTGGAGCGCGCCCGTGGTACTCGCGCCGGCACGGGAGGACGCGGTAGTAACCAGCGGTGGCTGGTGGGCGGCGGGCGATGACCTGTATGCCTTCATCAACGTTTGGCCAAACGCGCTGTCGCCCCGGAGCGGTTATCCGGAAGTATTCACCAGCCACAACGGGGAGGGTTGGAGTGGACCGGTGCGACCGCAGTTTGCCTCCGGTGAGCCTCTGGACGGTGTGATCGAACAGGATTTTCATACTTACTGCGGCAGGCTGGTAACCGCTCTGCACCGTCAGCCCGGTTTGCGGGTAACTCCCATCTTTACCGAAGACCTGTCGGGATTACACGGCTGGAAACTGGGCAAGTTTGAAAATTCATCGGTCAAAAAGCATGTCAGCCGGGAACTGGAGCCGAGTAATTTCCGCCGTAAGGACGGTTCCCTGGTGATGGTTTTCCGGGATCAGCAGAGCAGTTTCCGGGTACTGGCAGCAGAGAGTAAGGACTGTGGATCGAGCTGGTCCCAGGCATTTAAGACCAATATGCCGGACTCTCGGGCCAAACAGAGTGCGGGTAATTTACCGAATGGCACCGCGTATATTGTCAATAACCCCAGCGGCTCAAAAACGCGCGAACCTCTGACCATCACCCTGAGTGATGACGGCGCCCTCTTCGACCGCGCCTATCTTCTCCGCGCCGGTGGCGACAAGCTCGAAGGCCCGCGTTACACCGGCTTGTATAAAAGAAAGGGTTTCAGTTACCCCAAGTCCTATGTGTGGAAAGACCACCTGTATGTGGCTTACGGGGAAAACAAAGAAGATATTGTCGTTACACGAATTCCTCTGGCCAGTCTTAGCTCAGATTGATGGATTTTTGCTCGATGAATTGCGGTGCTCTATCAGGCTAATATTATCCGGCTATTAATGGTCTCTATCAGATTGTGGATATTAATAAGGACGATAATAACGTCTAATTTCAAGGCGATTGCGTGACCCTATAGGATTGTCTCGTCCGATTGATGAGACTATAAGGAACGCAATCCAATGCTCAAGAAATCCCTCTCCCTGGCGGTTGCCATGGCAACGGCCATCTCCGTCAACGTCAATGCCGCTCCGGCAAATGAACCCATGTCCAACCAGGACTGGTGGCCGAACCGTATCGACCTGCAACCGCTGCGTATGAACGCGGAAAAGTCCAACCCGATGGGCGCAGACTTCGATTACGCCGAAGCTTTCAGCAAGCTGGACCTGGACGCGATCAAAAAAGACATCGAAAAAGTCCTGACCACCGATCAGGACTGGTGGCCGGCTGACTACGGTCACTACGGTCCCTTCTTTATCCGTATGGCCTGGCACAGTGCCGGTACCTACCGTGTCTATGACGGTCGCGGTGGCGCCGGTGGCGGTCAGCAGCGTTTCGAGCCGCTGAATAGCTGGCCGGACAACGTGAGCCTGGATAAAGCCCGCCGTCTGCTGTGGCCGGTGAAACAGAAGTACGGCAACAGCATTTCGTGGGCAGACCTGATGGTACTGGCCGGTAACGTCTCCCTGGAATCCATGGGCTTTGAAACCTTCGGTTTCGCCGGTGGCCGTGAAGACGATTGGGAAGCCGACGTGGTTTACTGGGGTTCCGAGCGCGAGTGGGTCGGCAACGACAAGCGCTTCGACGGCAAGAAACTGGAAAAACCCCTGGCCGCTGATCACATGGGTCTGATCTACGTAAACCCGGAAGGCCCCAACGGCAACCCGGATCCGGTTGCTGCCGGTCACCGTATCCGTGACACCTTCGGCCGCATGGCCATGAGCGACGAAGAAACCGTCGCGCTGATTGCCGGTGGTCACACCTTCGGTAAAGCCCACGGTGCGCACAAGCCGCAAGAATGTGTTGGTGCAGCACCCGGCGGTGCTCCGATCGAACAGCAGGGCTTCGGCTGGGAAAACAAGTGTGGCAAAGGCCACTCCGAAGACACCATTACCTCCGGTCTGGAAGGGGCCTGGTCCGCGAACCCTATCGCATGGAGCTCCCAGTTCCTGGACAACCTGTTCGGTTTCGAATGGGTAAAAACCAAGAGCCCGGCCGGCCACACCCAGTGGGAACCTGAGAACGCGGAGCAGGTGAAGTTTGTTCCGGACGCGCACGTTGAAGGCAAACGTCACGCGCCGATGATGTTCACCACCGACCTGTCCATGCGCTTCGATCCGAAGTACAAGGCAATCGCCGAGCGCTTCCACAAGAACCCGGAGGAATTCCAGAAAGCCTTCTCCAAGGCCTGGTTCAAACTGACTCACCGCGACCTGGGTCCGCGCGCCCGCTACCTGGGTGAAGAAGTTCCGGCCGAGGTACTGAGCTGGCAGGATCCGATTCCCGCAGTGGATTACAAGCTGATCAGTGATCGCGACGTGAAGAAACTGAAGGATCAGGTGCTGGAAAGCGGCCTGACTGTGCCAGAACTGGTACGTACTGCCTGGGCTTCGGCTTCCTCCTTCCGCATTACCGATATGCGCGGTGGTGCCAACGGTGCTCGCGTGCGTCTCGCGCCGCAGAAAGACTGGGCTGTGAATAATCCGCAGGAACTGGACAAGGTTGTGAGCCAGCTGGAGAAAATCCAGAAGGAGTTCAACGACAAGGCGTGGGGCGATAAAAAAGTGTCCATGGCGGACATGATTGTTCTTGGCGGTGCTGCGGCAATTGAGCAGGCGGCGAAGCAAGCCGGCTACGAAGTCACCGTTCCGTTTACTCCCGGTCGTAACGATGCCACCCAGGAAATGACCGACGTTCAGTCCTTCTCCTTCCTGGAGCGCAAGGCCGACGGTTTCCGCAACTACTACAGCAGCGATGCGCACCTGATGCCGGTTGATATGCTGATCGACAGCGCCAACCTGCTGGACCTGAGCGTACCGGAAATGACGGTACTGGTCGGCGGTATGCGTACCCTGAGTGCGAACTACGACGACTCCAAGCACGGTGTGTTCACCGACAAGCCGGGCACCCTTAGCAACGACTTCTTCGTTAATTTGCTGGATATGGACACCAAGTGGTCCAAGTCCTTCAAGGAAGATGGTCTGTACGAAGGTAAGGATCGCGAGACCGGTGAAGTGAAGTGGACTGCCACCCCGGTAGACCTGATCTTCGGTTCTAACTCCGAACTGCGCGCGCTGTCCGAGCTGTATGCCACCAACGACAATGACGAGAAGTTCGTGAATGACTTTGTCGATGCCTGGACCAAGGTGATGACCCTGGACCGCTTTGACCTGAAGTAATCCAACTTTCACAGGATGGATAAAACCACAGCAGGATCGTGGTAATGAAAAGGGCAGCCAAATGGCTGCCCTTTTTCATTTTTAACTTATGCTGAAGCTTGCTGCCGGAGGTGCTTCTTCATGGTCGAGACCAGCTGGGGGAAAGCGACCGGTTTTGTAAGGTAGTCGTTCATTCCCGCGCGCAGTGCGGCGTTTCTCTGCTCGCTGAAAGCCGCCGCCGAAAGGCCGATAATCGGGGTGTCGAAAATCTCCCGGGATTGGCGAATTTTCTCGGTAGCCTCGATACCATTGAGGCCGGGCAGCTGTATGTCCATGAAAATCATATCCGGACGTGACGCCCGCGCGGTATCAACGCCTCTGAGGCCGTCAGCGACGAAGGTGGCTGTAATTGACAGATCATCACAGAATGCTTGCATCAATGTCTGGTTGACCGGGTTGTCTTCGAAGATCAGTACTCTTTTCCCTCGCAGGAGTTCAATAGACTCGCAATCCTCCGCGGAAAGCTTTTCATCCGAATGACCTTCTCTTAGTGGCAGCACTACCTGGAAGCGGGCGCCGGCGCCCTCTGCACTTTCCAGTGTAATTTCACCTCCGAGGAGCTCCACCAGGCTGCGGGTGATCGGCAATCCCAGTCCAGTTCCCCGGGATTGTCCCTCTGCAGATTTATCCACCTGTTCAAATGGCTCAAAGATGCGCGATTGCTGTTCGGGAGAAATGCCGATACCGCGATCTACCACCTCGAACAACAGCTTGTCGTCCTGCTGGTGTTTCAGGTTCAGGTCGATGATGGAGCTTTCAGGGGAGAACTTGATCGCATTGCTGAGCAGGTTGATCAGAATCTGTGAAAGCTTGCCCCGGTCCATGCGAATATACCGGGGTAGGGCAGGATCGATATCGCTGTGAAAACGCAGCCCCTTGCGAATGGCCTGAGGTTCACAGGAAACGAGGATGCATTTGATCAGGCTCTGCAGATTGAAGTCTTCATCCGCTGCTTCTATCTTGCCGGCCTCGATACGGGAAATATCCAGCACGTCGTTCACCAGTTCCGCCAGGCAGCGGCCACTGATGGCGATTTTCTCCAGGAACTGCTGGAAGTCCTCCGGCAGCGCGTAATCCTGGCCGCGATTTAGCAGCACCTGGCTGAAGCCGACAATCGCATTGAGCGGTGTGCGGATCTCATGACTCATACTGGTCAGGAACTGGGTTTTGGAGCGACTGAAAAACTCCGCTTTATCCCTCTCCTGAATCAGTTCCCGCTCCAGTGTCTTGCGTTCAGTGATATCCAGAATTACGCCTATCAGCCCGCCGAGGCGTCCATCCTCCAGTTCATAGGCGGCCTTGTTGAAAATGACATCGTGCAGAGAACCATCCGCATAAACCACCTGTGATTCGTATACCTGTTGGCCCCGCTGGCGCATCAGCTCGATATCTTTCTCATGGTAAACCTGCGCCTGGGGGCCGGGGGAGACCCCGTACACCGATCGGCCGACGATTTCTTCCCGCGGTTTACCCAGAAAGGCCTCGAAGGCGCGATTGCAGCCGGTGTAAATGCCCTCGGCATTCTTGTAGAAGATCGGTGCGGGAATGGCGTCCACCAGAATCTGCAGGAACTGCAGCTGGTCGGACAGGGCCTGCTCGGTCGCTGCCCGCTCGCGCAGCTCCTGTTGGTACTGCTTGTTGAGCTCCTCCCGGTGCACCAGCAGAGAGGCCAACCGGTTGGTGAGTCGCTGGTGCCTGCGGTAAAGGAGGTAGCAGGCCGCCCCCAATAATACGGTCGCGAGTATCATTCTGGCCGGTGACGCAAATACCTCCGCGTCCTGCGGCAACTGCGTTGCCAGCAGCCATTCAGTGATACCCATCAATGTAAGCACAACCAGGCTACTCGGGATCAAGTAGCGCTTGAGTGGAAACTGCGTGCCGGTTGGGTGGTTCATGGCGCGGTCTTTATGACTATCGGAAGAGTATCACCCTACTCAATGCTGAAGATTTGGGCAATATTTGTGCGTATGCGGTGCATTTTCGCGGGCTGGGGACTCAATGAGTATCTACCCGTGAGGCGGTAAACAAACGGCACATATCCTAGGGCTAGCGATCGGAGTAGACGGGGTTCCTAATTATTGATTGACTGTAAATTGTATGCGTGATTTTGCGCCAGATACGGTTTTGGACTTTTCGAAATACTGGAGCAAATAAAAAGGGCAGCCAATGGCCGCCCTTTTTATTTAGCTAATAGCTGTTTTCAGGGTTAATTGATCATTCTTGAGCGAGCAGCTCCGCTTCGTACAGCTTCTGCATATCCGCGGCAGGAACGGCATCTGCGTAAACTTTCAGCTCGTCCATCATGCCGGCGTAGGGGGTATCCCAGTAGTTCACGCCGAGGGCAAAATGACGCTCCGCTGCTGGCCCGAATACATCCGGGAAGTTGCTGCCAGTAAAGGCTTGCTCGCCATTGATGAATACGCTTACTTCACCGCCATTCACAGTTACGGCCAGTTGGCTCCAGGTATCCTGTGGAATCTGGATGCCGGTGTTGGCGTCATACCAGGCAGTGCCTGACCACAGCATGGTGTCGTCACCGAAACCGTTGGGAAGCAGGCTGATCCAGCTGCTATCCGTAGCCCAGCCGAAGAAACTGGTGGTGTAGGCACTCAGTGCGGAAGGGCTCAGCCACAGGCTGAAGCTGTAATTGTGGTCTTCGATCAGGCTATCCGGTAGGACTACCCCGGAAGCGCCATCAAATACGGCGGCCTGGCCGATAACGCCATCCGCGTAACTGATGGTTCCGCCCGCTTCATTGATCAATGCACCGACCACCGAGCCGGCAGCAAAATTACCAGTGGAGTCATCCAGGGTTTGCTCGAAGCCGAAGTGGGCGACGGGCTCAGGCAGTCCGGTGGATTTCACCGTGACATTAAAGGTTTTCACCTCCTGGGCACCGTTCAGACTCAGGGTTGCGGTCAGGGTTACCTCTGCATCAGCGCCCTCCGGGCGGGTGACTACTGCGGTGTCTCCAGCCACCTCGATGACGGCGGAATTGGATGAGCTCCAGCTGATTGCAGCGGCGTAGGGTCCGGTGCGGGGTAACCCCAGGTTCTCCGCGACCGCAGACAGGTCTCCGAGGTCGAGTAGTGCAGCGGCAGAGGCAAGAAGCTCAGCGTCGGTTTTCTTGTCGATATCCAGGAACTGCACTTCCTCAGCGGTCAGCGCGGCTTCGTAGACTTTCAGCTCGTCGATCATGCCATTGAACGGCACATCCCAGTAATTGACGCCCAGGGCGAACTTGCCGGTATTGTCGGAGAAGAAGTCACTGAGATTCCCCGCAGAGAACTTCTGTTCGCCGTTCAGGTACACGCTAACCAGACCCTTTTTGACGGAGAATGCCATGTGGGTCCAGGCGGCTTCCGGAATACGTTCACCGGCGGAACCGTCGAACCAGGCTTCACTGCCACTCCACAGCATGGTGTTTCCATCCCAGCTCTGGGGCAGGAAGCTGATCCAGTTACTGGAGTTGGGGTTGCCGTTTTCGTCTTGGGCTTCAACCGCTCCAAAGAAGGCGGTAGTGAATCCAGTTACAACAGTGGGGTTGGCCCAGAAGGAAACCGTGTACTCATAGTTATTGATCAGTCCGTCTGGCAGCAGGACACCGTTGGTGCCGTCAAGTTGCAACGCCTGACCTTCCTGACCTGTACCAAAGGCCACGGTACCGGTATTGAAAATCCGGTCGCCGGTAGCGGTGGCTGGATCAAAGCGTCCGGCTGATTCGGTGAGGTCATTTTCAAACGGGAACCAGGCGGTACGGTTGTACGGCTGGCGCTCGGGGATGGTGATATCAAACGTTCTGCTGCTGGTGACACCGTTCAACTCGATGTCAGCAGTGACTGCGACCGTCTGATCACCTTCGCCCACGTTCGGACGGCTAATCTCCCCCGAGGCCTTAATGAGCTTCTCATCGCTGCTGCTCCAGGAGATGGTAGCCGCGCGGGTTCCACGGGTGGGGAGCTCCAGGCTGCTGTCAGTGGAGTTGCTGGGCAGTGTGAGCGCATCGCTGATATTGGCCAGTGCATCCGAATCGCTCAGGTTATCCATCCCAGTGCCCCAGATGGATTCACCGTTAGCGGATACCGCAGTGAACACCGGCACCAGCTTGCTGGACGCTTCGTTCCATTGCCACTGGGTAACCCCCTGGTAGGCCTTGCTTTCGCCGTCGATTTCCAGCGTGAAGCTGATCAGCGCGGGGTTTTCCACATCGTGCACGTAGCTACCGGTCACCTCGCCGCTCACGGTGCCGTCGTCATTCAGGGTGACGTACAGGGTGGGCTTGGCAGTGCGATTGATATCCTTGCCGTGGTTGATGAACTTGTAAGTACCGTTCAGATCATTGCTGTCGACAATGTTGTCGCCTTCGATCGGTGCAAAGCGTTGCGGAGAGGCAACCAGCCAGCCGTCAGCGTTCACATACATCTCGTGGACCCGAACCGAGTGCGCTTCGCCACGGTTGGGGAAGCGGGTGTGGGTGATCAGCAGGTGCTTGCCGGTTTCCTCGTCGTAGTAGGCCGAATTGTGGCCGGGGGCCAGATAGCCGCGACTGCCTACGGTATCGCCCACATCGGAAGCGAACTCGAAGCCGCCCATCATCTTCACACCGTAGGGCGCGATGCTGTCCCAGTTGCCGCGGGCAGCGACCATGTCGTTACCCTCCGCGTCCAGGAATGGACCGTCGGGGGTTTTGGAGCGGGCGATGCGGATGTTGTAGCCGTCGGTAGAAACAAAACCGCCGAAAGACATAAACAGGTAGTAATAGTCACTCTCGGGGCTATACAGCATGTAGGTGCCTTCAATGGCACTGTGATCGCCGCCGGTGAGGTGCTTGCCAAAGCCCTGGCCAGGAACCGGCTTGCCGGTGGATTCATCCATTTCCAGGATAAAGATACCGCCGGAGTAGGAGCCGTAGGTCATCCACAACTTGCCTTCTTTATCGTAGAAGACGTCCGGATCAATGGCGTTGGGATGGATCCAGGGATTGTACTCGGTACCGGTAAAGCCATCGGGGCCGTACCCCGCGGCCAGTTCTTCCGGGGTCATTCCGGAGCGCATGAAAATCCCCAGGTCGGTATAGGGGCCTTCAATGGTGTCAGCTACAGCGACCCCAAGATAAGAGCGGGGCGCATTGCAGTGGCCTTCAGCGCTTTCCGGATTGGCGCAGTGGTTGTAATAGAAGTAGTACTTGCCATCGTTCAGCTTGATGACGTCAGAGGCCCAGCTGCCCTGATGGCCTCCGACCCATTCCAGGCCTTCCGAAATCTCGCTCGCATAGGTGTTGAATAGCGGGTTGGCATCGTTCACGCCCCCTCCGGCTACCCGTTCCCAGGTCATGAGGTCGGTCGACTTCGCCGCGTCCAGATGGGAGCCAAATACATAGAAAGTCCCGTCGTCATCGCGGATCACAGATGGATCGTGCACCGCCATATCGTTGTAGGCAATTGCACTGGCGTCGGCGGTGGGGTCGGTTGCGTCGGGAACCTTGTCGCGCTCTGGTTCCGGCTCTGGTTGTGGTTCAGGGGTGACGATCGGTCCGCCATTATCGTTGTCATCGTCTGAGCCGGAGTCCAGGCAACCGGTGGTCGAAAGAATGGTGGACAGCACTAAGGCCAGGTAACTGACCCGGTGAATGGTCTTCATGGGTGAATCCCTCTTTGTATTTATTATTTGGAGTTTTCTCTCCGCTATTACCCGTCCCGCCAGCACCCAAATACCGCAGTGCCAAAAGAGGATGCTGCTTTAGGGGGCAGTAGTACGCCCCCATTTCCAGCTCCGGGTTACCGTAATCTTGCCAACAGGATTATCGTATTACAATAATATGTGTGATTAGTTTGTGCATTTGAGGAAGGCGCGCACCCTTTTGGGTCGCGTTGGACCGCGGAGAGTGGCTGCCTTTCGTGAATTGTTGATTTATTACACAGCTTATGGAGAATTTGACGCCAGTTCAGTGTGTGAGTACTTGCGGACTTTTGGTGGCGAATTGACCACATAGGCGGGAATCAGAAATTTTTGTGACTCGGTGCGCCCCTTTTTTTTCAGTTAATCGTCATTTTGTATAATAAAAAGCCCTGAAACCCCGTTGACGAGTACCAAATAAGGGGCTAGCATGGCCAAAAGTAATACAAATAAGGTGTAAATACTGAAGTTCCTCTGGCGCTGTCTCGTATTCCAACAAGGCGCGTGCCCAGAAATGGGGCTTACAGACACCAGATAAAAGCGAGTGCGAGCCGGTATAGCCGAGACGAGCACCGAATAATAAGAGAGTCGAGGACCAGCGATGAGCGAGAGACGACTTCCCCGCCAGCCTTTTGGGGCCAGCATCTTCAGTCGTATCTTTTGCCTGTCTAGCCAGCCCATCTGGCTCTCACTATATGCCCGAAAGCGAACTGGGGTTGTGTTCCTGGAACACAGTCGACCCCGTGAGTCTGTAATTCGCTGGTGAAGCGGAGTCGGCCACCCGTTGGCTGGAAACGCTGCACGAGTAGTTCACAGGCGTAAACCCGCGCAGAGGTTTGGTGCGGAAAAGCCGGGAGTGGGGAGCGAACCCTCCTGAATTCGGCAACACAATAAAAAACACTCCAGATGGGAGAGATAAAATGTTCAAGCGACACCTACTGAGTTCGTCCATCGCCATGGTGACCGCAATTGGCGGTATGAGTACTGCGGCACTGGCTCAAGAATCCAACAAGTACGATGCAGAAATTGATGAGTCTGCTGCACTTGAAGAAGTGGTTGTAACTGGCGTTCGGGCTAGTTTGACGAAAGCGATCGACATCAAACGCGATAGCTACCAGATCGTAGATTCCATCGTTGCCGAAGATATCGGTAAGTTTCCCGATAACAATGTCGTTGAAGCCCTGCAGCGGGTTACCGGTGTTCAGGTGACCGATCGTGGTGCGGGTGAGGTTTCTACCGTTTCTATTCGTGGCTTAAATGATGTCACGACAACCATTAATGGCCGTCAAATCTTTACCGCATCAGGCCGTTCCGTGGCGCTGGCAGATGTGCCTGCAAGCCTGTTGCGCGGTGTAGAAGTTTACAAGACTCGTAACGCCACGCAGATTGCCAGCGGTATCGCGGGGCAAATCGATATTCGTACCAACCGTCCGTTTGATTTCGACGGCAGCAAGGTTGTACTCGCGGGTCGAGGTATCTACCAAGAGCAGGCGGAATCTACCGATCCGAATTTTAGTGGCTTGTTTGCCAATTCCTGGGAGGGTGATTTCGGTAAATTTGGTGCGCTGGTAAACGTATCTTATGCCGAAACAAACTACCGCGATCAAACCATGACCTCCGGTGCGGCAGTGCCATTCTTTTCTGCCGATGCACCTGATGGATGGGTGCCTTACGAGCGTATCTGGACTCACGACGGTCGCGCCGCAGAGGCTCCGATTTGGGAGCCGGGCCAGGAAGCCGGTATGCCCTACGGAGCGGGATCTACTCTTACGGTGAATGGCGAGGAGTATGAATATCTCTTGGGACGTGATGCCGTGTTCGGCGCTGATTACTCTGGTAAACGAGAGCGCCCGGCAGCAAATATCTCCCTGCAATGGGCCCCGAATGACACTTCCGAGTACCTGTTTGAGGCGTTTTACAACGGGTATCGCAACGAATCTTTCAATTCTCTCAATTTCACTTTTGTCGACTGGTGGGGGGATAGCTCTCACCTGCCCATGGGTGGCGAAGTAGAACTCTACCCAGGCACCAACATCGTAAAAAAACGCGATGTGGATCACCCCTACGGATTTACCAGCGGTGACTTGTCTACTGGAAAAACTGACAGCTTTGTATATGCCCTGGGTGGTAACTGGGATATCAGCGATAGCTTCCGTCTTAGCTCTGAGTTGACCTATCAAGACAGTACATTTGAAGACGAGTTCATCGCGATGCGATTTGATCGCGTGGCATACGGCCTTGGGGTTGATTTCAACGATAGAGACGGCGTGCCTAGCCTCGAATTCTATGATGACCCCAATACCCCGGATGTCGATGAAAGCGATCTGACAGATGAGTCCCTGTGGAATGTCGCTCAGATGTATGACAACGGTGGTAGCCGCGAAGGTGACTCATTCACATTCGAGCTTGATGGTGAGCTTGATGTGGCCTGGGGGCCGATCAGCCAAGTCAGCTTTGGTTTGCGCCACGAAGGGCGCTTTGCCTCTGAAGCGACTCGTGGCCAGGAGGGATTTCTTGGGCGGAATGCTTCTGAGTTGAATGAGGGCCTGATTAGTGTCAATGAAGACTTCTACGAAGGGCGCGCGAATATTCCCGGATCCTGGGCTGCAGCAAATGGCTACTATCTGCACGATAATATTGATGAGCTTCGCACGCTCTACGGCCTTTCTGCGGAAGAGTTGTTAACTACCTTCGAGCTGGATGAGGATACGACGGCTATCTACGGGCAGGCAAATTTCGAAACCGAGCTTGCTGGCCGGGTTCTCGATGGCCAGTTCGGCCTGCGTTACGTAGACACCTCCCGCGATATGACTTTCTACGATGTAGGTATTGAAGGCTCTCCATCTACCTCCGCGACAGCGGGTAATACAGCACTGTTGCCAAGCCTGATGGTTCGCTACAGCATCACTGACGACTTGCAGGCTCGCTTCTCCTATACGGAGACATTGCGTCGCCCAGCCTTTACACAGCTAAATTCTTGGGTCTACTACTACCCAAGCGTTACTGGAACCAATGGTAGCGCTAGTGGTGGTAACCCGGATCTGAAGCCGGTCGAATCGCAAAACTTCGACCTGGCATTGGAGTGGTATTTTGCTGAGTCCAGCGCACTCTACGGAACGCTGTTCCGCAGAAATGTTGAAGGCTTTGTGTATGATTCGAAGAGCTATGTAACTCACCAGGGTGAAAACGAAGCTGAGTCGTCAACCTACATTCTGACTCGCCCGGATAATAGTTCGAACGGTGTACTTGAAGGTCTTGAAATCGGTGCGACCTACTTCCCTGCCAACTTGCCTGAATTACTGGATGGCTTTGGTGTACAGGCGAGTTACACCTTGCTGGACTCCAGCCAGGATGTGCCCATCTATGATGACGAATCCGGTGACCTCATAGGCATGCAGGAAACTCCGATTTTTGGTGTCTCTGATTCATCCTATAGTGTGGTTCTCGCTTACGATAAAAATGATCTCGATATGCGATTGTCCTATGTATGGCGAGATGATTTCGTACACCATAACGGATCGCGAGTTTTCGCGAACCCGCTGGCGGTATCTCGTGAGGCAGAAACAAGCATGGATTTCCAGGCTAGTTACGACGTAAGTGATAATTTGGTAGTGACTTTTGATGCCACCAACTTGACGGAAGAGGAATTCCGGACTTACTACGGTGACAGGCCAGATGTTTACAACCTGAATAATTCCATATTCAGTCGTACTTTCGCTCTTGGAGCAAGGTACTCTTTCTAATCTCCGCGGTTAACATCCGCAACCTTCCCTTGAGGCAGCCTTCGGGCTGCCTTTTTTGGCGAAAAAACCTGAGCCTTCCCGGTTCAGGATCAAATGAATTCCCGTTAAATCGAGATAGCTATGTTTAATAGGTTTATAGTTTTTTTAGTAACCTCTTTTCTGGCGATTCCTGCTTTGGCAGCAGAAAACCTGATCATAAATACGGATAGCCGGGAGTCCATTTCACTGAATGGCACCTGGCAGTACATCGTAGACCCCTACGATACGGGTTTTTACACCTACCGCTTTACCGAGCGAAGTGAGGGGGATCCAGAGGCTTACTGGAATAACCCTGTCACCAAGCACCGCTCCGAGCGAAGGGAGCATGGGTATCATCCATCCAATTCTCTACAGGTTCCTGGTGACTGGAATTCACAGAAGAAGGAGCTGACCTACTACGAGGGCAGCGTCTGGTATCAGCGGGATTTCGATCTGCGCTCCCTGAAAAAAGGTGAGCGAGCTTTCCTTTACTTCGGCGCGGTCAACTACGAAGCGCACGTGTATCTCAATGGTAAGAAGCTCGGGATGCACAAGGGCGGATTTACACCGTTCAATTTTGAAATTCCCAAAGAGCTGATCAAGAAAGAAGATAACTTCCTTGTGGTGAAGGTGGACAACAAGCGCCATCCCCAGGAAGTACCCACAGTCAATGTTGACTGGTGGAATTACGGCGGTATCACGCGGGATGTCAAAGTTCTGATCACTCCGGACAAATTCATCCAGCAGTACAATGTACAGCTGGATCCCGCACAGGATATTGCAGAATCCATTGCACAGGATCGATTTGTCGTAACCGGCAGCGTCGACTTTAACAGGGATGCTGGTAAAGGCAGTGTGACAGTGAAAATCCCGGAGCTAGATTTTACTCGTGACTACGCGGTAAGTGGCGATCGGCTGGAGTTTGACATTGAGCTGGCAGATCTTGAACTCTGGTCACCAGAAGATCCCAAGCTGTACAACGTGGAACTTGCCTATAACGGCGAAACGCTTTCGGACCGGATCGGCTTCCGTAAGATTGAGACGGTAGGTAATGAGATTCACCTGAACGGCGAACGGGTCTTCCTGCGCGGTGCGACCATTCATGAAGAGATTCCCCAGGATGTGCGTCGCGCATACAGCAAGGAAGATGCGGAGCAACTACTGGGTTGGGCCAAGGAGCTGAACGCCAATATGCTGCGCCTGGCGCACTACCCGCACAACGAAGAAATTACCCGGCTGGCTGATGCCATGGGCTTCCTGGTGTGGTCAGAAATTCCCGTTTACTGGACCATCGATTTCAGCAGCGACGAAGTACTGGAAAAGGCCAAAGTTCAGCTGGAGGAAATGATCACCCGCGACCGTAACCGGGCATCCATCATCATCTGGTCGGTTGGCAATGAGACGCCGGTCAGCCCCGTGCGCACCGCGTTTATGAAATCGCTGATCGACAAGGCCAAATCCCTGGATGATAGCCGCCTGGTTTCCGCCGCGCTGGAAGTGCACTACAACCCGGAGACCAACCACATCAATGATCCTCTGGGCGCTTATACGGATATCGTCTCTGTGAACGAATATCTGGGTTGGTATGGCGGCACTCCGGACATGTGCCGCACTGCACAGTGGGAAGTGGATTACGACAAGCCTCTAATCATCAGCGAAACCGGAGCCGGTGCGAAAGGTGGGTTCCACGCGGACCGCGAAACCCGCTGGAGCGAGGAATACCAGGAGTGGTACTACCAGGAGCAGATCGCCATGTTTGAGCGTATGCCGGAAGGGTTCAGCGGTGTTGCCCCCTGGATTCTGGTGGACTTCCGTTCACCGAAACGGAATCACCCGGAATATCAGGAGGGGTGGAACCGCAAAGGCATCATTGACGAGAAGGGGAACAAAAAGAAAGCCTTCGCAGTATTGAATAAATACTACGATGAAATGGAGGCGGCTACCGCGCGCTAATGGCGAGAGTCGACATGCCAAGATCATAGGTACAAAAAAGCCCGCAATTTGCGGGCTTTTTTGTTTGCAGTGATAAAGATCAGGTCTTGATCTTCTTGTACTGCATCCGATGCGGCGTAGCATTTTCACCGTTACGCGCCACGAAGTCCTCGTGGTACTCGGTGTAGTTGCCTTCGAAGAACACCACATTGCTGTCGCCTTCGTAGGCGAGAATGTGGGTCGCCACACGGTCGAGGAACCAGCGATCGTGCGAGATCACCATGGCACAGCCGGGGAAGCTCAGCAGGGCTTCTTCCAGCGCGCGCAGGGTTTCGATATCCAGGTCGTTGGACGGTTCGTCCAGCAGCAGCACGTTGGCACCCTGTTTCAAGGTGTAGGCCAGGTGCAGGCGGCCGCGCTCACCACCGGACAGCTCACCCACGCGCTTCTGCTGGTCGCTGCCCTTGAAGTTGAAACGGCCAATGTAGTTGCGCGAGCCCACTTCGTAGTTGTTGATCTTGAGCATGTCGTGACCGTCGGAAATACATTCCCACACGGTCTTGTTGTCGTCCAGGTTTTCGCGGCTCTGGTCGACGCTGGCGATCTTCACGGTTTCACCGATCTTGATCTCGCCGGAATCCGGTTGTTCCTTGCCATTGATCATACGGAACAGGGTGGATTTACCGGCGCCGTTACCGCCGACGATACCGACGATGGCACCCTTGGGTACACGGAACGACAGATCATCGATCAGCACGCGGTCACCGAACGCCTTGCTCACATGGCTCAGCTCGATCACATTGTCACCGAGGCGCTCGCCCGGCGGAATGTAGATCTCGTTGGTCTCGTTGCGGGACTGGAATTCCTGGGACTGCATTTCTTCCAGGCGGGACAGGCGCGCCTTGTTTTTGGACTGGCGGCCTTTCGGGTTCTGGCGCGCCCATTCCAGTTCCTTCTGCATGGCTTTAGCGCGCGCCTGCTCGCCTTTCTGCTCCTGCTCCAGGCGCTTCTCTTTCTGCTCCAGCCAGGTGGTGTAGTTACCTTCCCAGGGAATGCCGTGGCCGCGGTCCAGTTCCAGGATCCAGCCGGCGACATTGTCGAGGAAGTAGCGGTCGTGGGTAATGGCCACTACGGTGCCGTCGAAGTCGTGCAGGAAGCGCTCGAGCCAGAATACGGATTCCGCATCCAGGTGGTTGGTGGGCTCGTCCAGCAGCA
>NZ_LZDE01000271.1 GCF_002009015.1 Microbulbifer mangrovi
GCGCAAACTTCCTGTTTGCGACGATCCTGAAAACCTCCGCCCGGCACTCCACCTTCAATTCAAATTTCTTTACTTCGTCATGTTTCTTTTTCAAAAACGCAGCTGTGCCCCGAGTCGGTATCTATTTCCCGGGTGCACCAGTCGCGCAAAGCTCACTGTGCCCGCGCTGCTTTTCGTGCGTCGCCAGATCTGCAGGCAGGCAGTGCCCGCTTTGATCTCCAGCGCGCTGCTTACTGCGTCATCTGCACCAATCGCCTCCACCGTGGTATCCACTTCCGTCAGCGGTGCCACGCGGGTCAGGTACTCATTGGGAGTGGCCGCAGTAAAGTCCTGGTGCAGATATTCCGGCACCAGTGTGGGATTGGTATAGCGTTCCTCGAACTGGATCGGCAGATCGTTATCCAGGTGCACGATGATGGAGTGGTATACCGCGGCGCCTTCGGCGAGGCCGAGGGCGACGGCGACTTCGGTGCTGGCGGTTGTCTGTTCGAGTTTGAGAATGCGGTTGGCGTAGCTATGACCGCGAGCGGCGATTTCGTCGGCTATGTTGCGTACTTCCAGCAGGGAGCCTGCGGGTACCGGTTCGGCGACAAAGGTGCCGAGGCCCTGGGAGCGGATGAGTACACCTTCGTCGGTAAGCTCTGACAGGGCCCTGCGGGCGGTCATGCGGCTGACGCTGAAGTCCTGGGAGAGCTGGTTTTCCGAGGGCACGCGGAAGTGGGCCGGCCATTCGCCGGATTCGATCTGGGTGCGGATGTGGGCCTTGATCGCAGCGTAGCGCGGCTGGCTGCCGGTTTCTGTGGTGGTAGCGGGATTCTGACTACTCATACTTGTGTGCTCTTCGCCTGCTCGGGTAAAGTGCTTATCAGGTTGTACATTCTTGTATATACAAGTCTGTGTATGGGGCAACTATGGATTTGATGGGGATTTCTGTCAATAGTGAGAATCTGCGCCAAATCACCCCAACAGGGCTATCGTTACAAATAACGCCAATTCAGTGAGCGACTATGACTGAACGCTGTGATCTGCTGATTACCAATATCAACGCGGCCACCATGGACCCGGCAATGCCCGGCGCCTATGGTGCGGTGGAGGATGCCGCGGTGGCGGTGACCGGCAACAAGATTGTCTGGATCGGCCCGCGCCGCGAGCTGCCAGACGCGATTGCCGATACCGTGATTGATGGGGAGGGGCAGTGGCTTACTCCCGGATTGATTGATTGCCACACCCACCTTGTGTATGGCGGCCACCGTGCGGGCGAGTTCGCGCGTCGTCTCGGTGGCGAGAGTTACGAGGAGGTTGCTCGTTCCGGGGGCGGCATCTTGTCGACGGTGCGCGCAACCCGCGGCGCCACCGCCGACGAGCTGTACCGCGGTGCGGAACCGCGCCTCCGGGCGCTGCTTGCGGAAGGGGTCACCACCATTGAAATCAAATCCGGCTACGGTCTGGAGCTGGATACTGAGCTCAAGCAGCTGCGTGTCGCCCGTCGTCTGGCCCAGCACTATCCAGTGAATATCCTTACCACCTGCCTCGCCGCACATGCATTGCCACCGGAATACGACGGCCGCGCTGACGACTATATCGATCTGGTGTGCAACGAGATCCTGCCGGCAGTTGCCAAAGAGCAGCTCGCGGATGCGGTGGACATGTTCTGTGAAAACATCGCCTTCTCCGTGGAGCAGTGTCAGAGAGTCATCGCCGCTGCGCAAAAGCTCGATTTGCCGGTAAAGGTCCACGCGGAACAGCTGGCTGCCACCGGCGCCACGCGTATGGCCGCTCGCGCCGGCGCTCTGTCGGTGGAGCATATTGAATATATTACCGACGAAGATGTGGCCGCTATGGCCGAGAGTGGCACTGCCGCAGTACTGTTACCCGGCGCCTTTTATACCCTGAAGGAAACCCGCGTGCCGCCTGTGGATAAACTGCGCGCTGCAGGGATACCCATGGCGATTTCCACCGATCTCAACCCCGGCAGCTGTCCCATTGCGTCGCTGCGACTGATGATGAATATGGGCTGCAACCTGTTTGGGCTCACCCCCGCTGAGGCTCTTGCCGGTGTCACGCGCGCCGCGGCTCGGGCTCTGGGTGTGTGTTGTTCTCGCGGTGTGTTGCGCGCCGGGTTGCGTGCCGATATGGCCCTGTGGCCGATGGAGACGCCGGATCAGCTCGCCTACGAAGTCGGTGCACTGAAACCCACAGATATTTTTGTTGGGGGGCAACATGTTACAGCTGGCTGATATGCGCCTGTGGAGCGGGCGAGTAGACAGTGAAGATGGTAAGGCTGGCAAACGCTGGCACCAGGATATCGTCCCGCTGCACCTGGACAGCCCGCCCGGTTTTGCCATTCTCGGTTTCGCCAGTGACGAAGGCGTGCGTCGCAACAAGGGCCGCATCGGCGCTGCCAAGGGGCCACGGATCCTGCGCCTGGCGCTGGCGAACCTGCCCAAGACCTTTGCCGCACCGCTGTATGACGCCGGCAATGTGCGGGTGGAAAAGGATGACCTGGAATCCGGGCAGTCCATGCTCGGTGCGCGTATTACCGATCTGATGACCAGTGGTCACTTCCCGCTGGTATTGGGCGGCGGTCACGAGATTGCTTTTGGCAGCTATCAGGGAATCGCCCGCTGGATGCGTGAGCAGCACCGCGACAAGACCCTTGGCATCATCAACTTCGACGCGCACCTGGATCTGCGCCTGCCGGCACCGAAGGGCTCTTCCGGCACGCCCTTTTTCCAGATTGCGGAGCAGTGCGACGTCAATGGCCGGCCGTTCAACTACCTGTGCGTAGGAGCTGCCGCAACTGCCAATACCCCGGCGCTATATAACCGTGCAGAAGAGTTGGGGGCGCAGGTCATTTCCGATCGAGAAATCGTCCCCTGGCGTCTCGAGCTGGTGCAGAAGCAGATCGCCGACTTTATCGAACGGGTGGATTTCGTCTACCTGACCATCGATCTGGATGTATTCCCCGCCGCGGTAATGCCCGCGGTGAGTGCACCCGCCGGGCGTGGCGTGGCGTTTGAACTGTTCGAGCCGTTGCTGGATACGGTGCTCGAATCGAAAAAGGTCTGTCTGGCGGATATTGCCGAGTTCAATCCGTACTTCGATATTGAAGACCATGCCGCGCGCACTGCAGCGCGGGTTATCTTCCAGATCGCCAACGGCATCAAAAGTTAATCAGGGCTTTGCGATGTGCCGCACTCACCGCTCGGGTGCGGCGCGTTGCTGGCTCGGCTGTTCTACCGGGGCAACCCGCGGTGGACGGCGGGCCTCCAGATAGCGCTCGATATACGGCTTGTGGGTGTAGATCACATCTTCCGGCAGCATGTGCAGCTCGAAGAACCGGTAGCCGTAGATTTCCCCGTCGCGAATCGCGATGTGCTTGTCCTTGAGGCGCCCGCGAATCGCGATATTGATGATCCCCGAGCGCGGCACCTTGTTCACCTCCAGCACCTCGAAATCATCGATCTTGATATTCAGCTCCTCGTCCAGCTCCCGCCGCGCTGACTCCTCGAACGACTCGTTGCGTTCCACCCAGCCACCGGGTAGCGCCCACTTGTCCTGATAGGAATGGCGCACTAGCAACAACTGGTTGTTGCGTTCCACGAAGTACACCATGCCCACCACGAATTTATCGGTCAGCGCATAGGATATGTTCCAGCGGATTTTGGGGGGCAGCTTGCGGTAGACCTCGTATTTGAGCCCGGGGAATACCACGAACAGCAGTGCCACCAGCGCGCCTGCGGCCAGCAGCGTGAGAATGGCTTTTGTCAGAAATGATCGCATCGTCCCAGAACTGCTTTCACTGCTTATAGGGTAGGGCTTGTTCAGGTTTTCGTAAGTCTACCTGCCTAAAGTGTATCCGAGGCGCGGCGGGGCTTTCGAGTACTCTTTTCATTGGTGGGGTTTGATTCGGGCTATATTGCACTAACCACACCATTTACGGTCAGACAAATACAATAAGCAACAGTTTCACAGGGAAGTCCGGATGCTGCCACCAATTGTCGTTTATCGCTCCCGCGCTCGCATGCCGCGCTGGATGCGCATGCTGGCGGGGTTTTGGTTTTGCTGGGCGGGTGCCACACAGGCGCAATCGGTGACTCCGGAGCGGCTGGAAGCGGTGGTGGTTGAGGCGATCCAGCCGCTGGTGGAAAAACACCGCGTGCCCGGCATGGCACTCGCACTAACCATCGATGGTGAACCCTATTTCTTCAATCTCGGGGAAACTGCGCTGGAAGGCGGCGAGCCGGTTACCGAACATACCCTGTTTGAAATCGGTTCGGTCAGTAAAACGTTTACCGCGACCCTGGCGGCCTATGCCGAAGCGAAGGGCGCGCTGGACTTCGGCAAGCCGGTGAGTGCTTACCTGCCGCCACTGCGGGGCAGTGCGATGGATTCGGTATCTGTGCTCAATCTCGCCACCCATACCGCCGGGCATTTTCCCCTGCAGTTGCCGGTGGAGATACGCAGCGAAGCGCAGCTACTCGAGTATTTCCGCAACTGGCAGCCGCAGTACACGCCCGGCAGCAAGCGCACCTATGCAAACCCCGGCAGCGGGTTGCTCGGACTGGTAGCGGCGCGCAGCCTCAACCAGCCATTTGCAAAAGCCATGCAGGATTCCGTATTCCGCGGGCTGGGCCTGTCGGATACATTTGTAGAAGTGCCGCAAGAAAAAATGGCCCACTATGCGGAGGGGCACAATCGCAACCATCAGCCGGTGCGGGTGAATATCGGCCTGCTGGGAGAAGAAGCCTACGGCGTGCGTTCCAGCGCAGCAGATCTTACCCGCTACCTGGCAGCGCAAATGGAGCTGGTGAAGGTGGGGTCGGAGATACAGCGGGCCCTGCACGCAACCCGCCAGGGTTATTTCCGCACCAATTTCTATGTACAGGACATGGTGTGGGAGCAGTACAGCCTGCCGCTGGAGAAAAGTCGTCTACTGGCCGGCAACTCCCGCAAAATGATCAGTGAAGACCACCCGGTGGCCAGCGTTACCCCGCCGCTACCGCCACAGCGGAACGTATTGATCAACAAAACCGGCTCAACCGGTGGTTTTTCGACCTACGTGGCGTTTATTCCTGAGAAAAAATTTGGCTTTGTGCTGTTGGCGAACAAATATTTTCCCAATGGCGAGCGCGTCGACATGCTTTACCGAATCCTGCAGGCGGTGCTGCCAGAGGTCACAACAAGCACGGAGAAGGAAGTAGCCCATACCAGTACCGACGGGGAGTGACTCTCGGGTGCCGGCCCAAATTGGGAAACCTTGTACGATTGACCAATAATTGGCCATTGTAATAGGGTGCGTTTCGGGTGTGCCCAGCACGCCGTACCTATCTTCCCGTTTGAGGCCGTCAAAATGATAACCAGCAACAGTGCTGGCAAGGAACGCCTAGGAAAAACATCGCGCGCGAGCTCGGCTCCGGATAAAAAAGCCGAAAAGCGTGAAATTGCCAAGGCCAAGATCCTCAATGCCACGCTGGATATCATTGCCTGCGAGGGGCTGGCGGCACTGTCTCACCGATCCATTGCCAGCGAGGCCGGCGTCCAGCTGGCGATGACCACCTACTATTTCGGCACTATCGACAATATTCTGGTGGCCGCTTTCCGCCAGTTCCGTGCGCAAATGGTGCCGCTGATTACCGGGCTCGCGCACCAGCTGGAAGAATTGCTGGCAAGCTCTGCAGTTGCCGATGGAAGCCTGGCATCCAGGCAGTCTTATGCGGAGGCATTTGCCAGTGAGCTCGAGCAGTACATAGATACCCACTCTAGCGAGCGGGTGAAACTGCTGCGGATCGAGTGTCAGTACCTGTTTGAACAGCACCCATCGCAAGCGCTCACCGAGGAGATCCAGGAGTATACCGACTGGATTACTTCTCTGGCCCTGCGCTTCGTGTCTCCCCTGGGGGGGCACAACCCGAGAATGGATGCGCACATGCTGCTGTGGACGGTGCAATACCTCGAGTTCTCTACGGTGACCAGCGTGACCATCAAGGGCGCATCCAATGGCGATGTGTTGCGGCGCCTGCTGCGCGGATTCTGCGTCTGAGGACGATTCCTCCCCGCCGGAAGTCTGAGGTAATGGTCAAGCGGGCGCTGCACCCGTTCAATGGATTCCCTGAGTTGAGTCGGGGGATTCATGCAAGATTTCACTTTTTCCACCACCAGAACCATCATTTGTGAAGCCGGGGCGGCCGACCGACTGGCGGAGTACTGCCGTGCAGCCGGCGTGGGCCGAGTGTTGCTGGTTACTGACAATGGCATCCTGAACGCCGGTCTGCTGGACAGCGTATTGCCAGGGTTCGACCGCGCTGACCTGCGTCTGGGTATCTTTGACCGGGTGGAAGCCGATCCCAAAAGTGCCACCGTGGAAGCCGCGGTCCAGGCTGCCCGTGCGCTGGGCGCAGAAATGGTGGTGGGGTTTGGCGGCGGCAGCTCCATGGACGTGGCCAAGCTGGTCGCGGTGCTGGCACATGCCGACTGCCGCCAGTCCCTGGAAGAATTGTATGGTGTGGGAAATGTACAGGGGCCGCGTTTGCCCCTGCTGCAAGTGCCCACCACCGCGGGCACCGGTTCCGAAGTCACGCCCATCGCCATTGTCACCACCGGCGAAACTACCAAGGCCGGCATTGTCTCCCAGTATCTACAGCCGGATACCGCGTTGCTCGATGCCAGGCTTACCCTTGGCCTGCCCGCCCACGTGACTGCCGCCACTGGTATCGACGCCATGGTGCATGCGATCGAGGCGTACACGACCGCCCACAAGAAGAATCCGGTATCAGATATGCTGGCCCGGGAAGCGTTGAGTTTGCTTGCCACCAATATCGCCAGTGCCACCCATCGCGGATCCGATCTGCAAGCCCGCAGCAAGATGCTACTGGGCGCGCTCTATGCCGGTCAGGCATTCGCCAATGCACCGGTGGCTGCGGTGCATGCGCTGGCATATCCGCTCGGCGGACGTTTTCATATTCCCCACGGCCTCAGCAATTCCCTGGTATTACCCCATGTGCTGCGCTTCAATGCCCCGTCGGCGGCTGAACTCTATGCGCAGCTGGCGGAAACTGTAATGGGCGTGGCCTGTCCAGCAGGCAGCCCGCAGGACAAAACCGAGGCACTGATCAGCTGGTTGGAAAATCTGATCGCTGAATTGGGATTGCCCGCCAAACTGCGCGATTGTGGCGTTACTGAAGACAGCCTTCCGCTACTCGCTGCCGATGCGATGGAGCAGCAGCGACTGCTGGTGAACAATCCCCGCGCGGTTACCGAACGGGATGCCCTCGCAATATATCGGGCTGCCTTTTAACCAGTGCCGCCCACTGCAAACAGAAGACAAGATAATCAATCCATGTCAAAGCCGTCACTGGAAGAAAACTTTACCCGCGAACACTACCGGGTGTTCTACCCCATCACGACCCGCTGGCACGATAACGATATCTACGGCCATGTGAATAACGTTACCTACTACAGCTACTTCGACAGCGCGGTAAACCATTACCTGATTGAAGAGGGGGGGCTGGATATCCACAACGGCGAGGTGGTCGCGTTTGTGGTGAACTCCAGCTGCGATTACCGCGCGCCCCTGGCTTATCCACAGCCGCTGGAGGCGGGTATCCGGGTAGAAAAGCTCGGCAACAGCTCGGTGGTTTACCGGGTTGGGATTTTTCCGGCGGGTGATACCCGGGCAGCCGCCAGCGGCAGCTTTACCCATGTATTTGTCGCGCGCGCGGAAAACCGCTCGGTGCCCATTCCCGATTCGATTCGACAGGCACTGTCCCGCATCGACTAGAATACACACCTGCGATCATTGTAAGGGGTGTGCAGATGTCGAGTAGCAGCGAACGTCCGGAAGTCCTGTTTGTCTCCCACGGGGGCGGGCCCCTGCCATTGCTGGGGGATCCGGGGCACAAGGAGATGGTCAACTGCCTGCAGGAAATCGCCACGCGCCTGCGCAAGCCGTCTGCCATCCTGGTGATCAGCGCGCACTGGGAGGAGGGCATCCCCACATTGACCTCCGGCGAGAACCCGCCACTGATCTACGACTACTACGGGTTTCCTGAAGCGTCCTACAGTATTCAATACCCGGCCCCGGGCGATCCCGGGTTGGCGCAGGCAGTACACGGGGCGTTGACGAGTGCTGGTATCGACTCGGCGATGGATGTGTCGCGGGGATTTGACCACGGTCTTTTCGTGCCCCTGAAAATTCTTTTCCCGAATGCGGATATTCCCTGTGTGCAGTTGTCCCTGAAAAACAATCTGGATGCCGGAATACACCTGCGGATTGGCGAAGCCATCAGAAACCTGGAAATCGACAACCTGCTGGTGATTGGTTCCGGTTTCTCCTTCCACAATATGCGCGCATTTTTCGCTGAGGAAACCGCGGAATCCCGCGAACTCAATGTCGGTTTCGAACAGTGGCTGCACGAAACCCTGACCAGCCCCGGGTTGAGCGAATCGGAGCGGGCACAGCGGCTGGTTAACTGGCAGGCCGCAACCGGGGCGCGATTCTGCCACCCGCGAGAGGAACACCTGTTGCCACTGCATGTCTGCTACGGCCTGGCGCAATCTGCCTGCGCAGAGCCATTTACGCTGAACATCCTCAACAAGCGCGCCAGCATGTATCTGTGGTGATAGCTCGGCATCGCCGACGCCGCCTAAGCGGGTGATTTTTGACCGAGCACCAGATCGCGAGCAAACTGGTTTGAATTGCAAGTCAAATTAGTTTGACGGTGTGCTGTGGCCATTTGTTCAGAATCCCCGCACGGCCGCTTGACCGCGTAAGGATGAGAGTCGCTGCCGGGGGTATGTATGCTTGCTAGTACCCTTCGGGTTTCTCCAGTTCCTGGATGACATATCCGGCCTCTTCGGCTTTTTCGTTGAATACCTGCTGGGCGTCAAAAAGACCGCGATTGTAGAAATAGGGTCCCAGTTCGTCGGCAAGGAAATCGATCAGGAATTCCGCTTCGAAGCCACCGATATCCTGCTGCAGCTCATCGCTGAAGTAGGACTTGATCTTGTCGACCATTCTTTCTTTCTGGTCTTTGGAAAATTCGATTTCCTTCATGATGATGTCTGCTTTTGCGTAGAACGTTCTTCATCTCTCAGGGTAAGGACCTCAAAACCATCTGCGGTAACCAGGATCGTATGTTCCCATTGTGCAGATAATTTCTTATCGCGTGTTACCACCGTCCAGCCATCTTTTTTGGTTTTGGTCCTGTGCGTGCCCTGATTGATCATGGGTTCGATGGTGAAGGTCATCCCCTCTTTCAAGACCTCGCCTGTGCCGGGGCGGCCGAAGTGCAGGACTTGCGGGGCCTCATGCATTTCGCGGCCGATGCCGTGGCCACAATATTCCCTTACCACACTGTAATCGTGCTGTTCCGCGTGTTGCTGGATCGCATGGCCGATATCGCCAAGGGTGGCGCCGGGGCGCACCGAGCGGATGCCGCACCACATGGCGTCGTAGGTTGCGTTCACCAGCTTGCGCGCAGCGGGGGAGACGTCACCGATCAGATACATTTTACTGGAGTCGGCGATATAGCCATTTTTTTCCAGGGTGATGTCGAGGTTGACGATATCGCCACTTTTCAGCTTGCGCGACGCGCTCGGCATACCGTGACACACCACTTCATTGATGGAGGTGTTCAGGGAGTAGGGGTAGTCGTACTGACCCTTGCTGGCGGGACGTGCACCCAGGGTGTTGGTGATGAAGCCCTCCACCCGCCGGTCGATTTCCATGGTGGTGATCCCCGGTACCACAAAGCTATCCAGCATCTGGAATACCTCACTCAGCAACCGGCCCGACTCCCGCATCAACGCTTGTTGCTGCGGTGTTTTCACCTGCACGTTATTCACGGGTCAGTGTCTCCAGGCTGGGCGCGGGGTTCCGCAGCAGCATCTTGCACAGCTGGCTGTAGGTCAGGTCGGGATTGAGCTCCGCGAGCATACCGATGCGCACCCAGAATTCGGCCTGGGCGTTAATGGAGCGGGACATAACGGTGCTGGCGAGACGGATCTCATCGTGCAGCGCGTCGGATATTTTGACGATTCCCAAGGTGGCCTCCGCAGTTGGCGTTTGCCAGGTATTATATATGATTCATATATGATCCGTATATTGGGTGGGTTTCCGGGCGGGCGATAGCTGAATCGATGGCTGCTTTTGCTTGCGGCGCAAAATTGCGTAAGCTTGCGCGCATTCGTTGTTACTCCGAGTCCCAGTTTTGCGTCCCTACAACCCGCCTACCGATCCTTATCTGGATGTCGTCTACAGTGACGTCCACTTGCTGGTGCTGGATAAACCCAGCGGTCTGCTCACTGTGCCCGGGCGCGATCCCGCGCATAAAGACAGTCTCGCCAGTCGCGCGCAGCAAGAGTACCCGGACGCGTTGATCGTGCACCGTCTGGATATGGATACCTCCGGTCTTGTGGTTATGGCGCGGGGACCGGATATTCACCGTCAGCTGAGTGGTCTGTTTCAGCAGCGCGCGGTGGAGAAAACCTATATCGCGCGCGTTTGGGGAGAGCCGCAGGAGGAAGAAGGCGAGGTGGACTTGCCGCTGATCTGTGATTGGCCCAATCGACCCCGGCAAAAAGTGGATTTCGAGGTAGGCAAGCCGTCACAGACTCGCTGGAAAAAACTTTCCAGCGACGGCCGCACCAGCCTGCTGGAATTGACCCCGATCACCGGTCGCTCCCACCAGTTACGTGTGCATATGCAGGCCCTGGGACATCCAATTCTCGGGGACCCCTTTTACGCCCATGGGGAAGCCCTGGCGGCAGCGCCGCGATTGCTGCTACATGCGCAGGAACTGGGTTTTACGCATCCCGTACTTGAGCGGCCTTTACATTTTGTGTGTAACCCCGGTGCAGAGTTTCAATTCGATAAAGTGTGACGGTAGGGGGGATGGGAGCGAGGTGGTACTGCAATCTGCCGCAGGATACTTAGAGGCCTCTCCACCCCTAGGGGGGTGGGTGCGCACAGGTCGAATCGGGTGTTTCCTTGACGTTAACTGATGAATCGTTCCATCTGTACGCAAGGACGCCGATATGAAAAAACTGACATGCTGGGTTTCAGCAATATGCTTTGGCTTGCTGAACGGGAGTGCCGGGGCCGAAGATTCGAGTATCCTTTTCGAGGTTACACCACCAGCGGACTATTCCGTCAAAGATACCGTGCATCTGGTGGGGGACTTCAATAACTGGGCGCTGGAAGGTGACGCCGCCGTACCCCTCGAATATGTCGATGGAACATTGAGGGCCGAGGTTGCGGTCAGTGAGGAAGATCTCTTCTTCACCTTTGTGAAAAATAAGGATTGGGGCGTAACCCCCACTTCGGAAGCAGGCAAAAGTCTCTGTACCTATCATCTTAGAGCGGATGCCTCCGATGTGGCGCAGGCGGTAATTCCGGCCTGGAAGGGCGATGTCCCCACGCAAAAAGCACCGTCCACAAAGCGCGGAAACCTGCGCACCCTGCGCAACTTCCCGATGCCCGAGCTGGGGCGCAGCGCCGATATCGTTGTTTACCTCCCCCCCTCCTACGAAACCGCCGGCAGTATTGATTACCCGGTGCTGTATATGCTCGACGGCCAGAATTTGTTTGACAGCGCGAGCGCGTACAGCGATGAGTGGCAGGTAGATGAAACCATCGAGCGTCTGGTGGCGGCTGGTGATCTACCAGAACTGATTGTGGTGGCGATACCCAACTCGGACAACCGCTGGATTGAATACAACCCCTGGGGTTTTCGTGATCGCGATGGAGGTAGTAAAGAGGGGTTGGGCGGTCAGGCAATGGAATTTATTCACGCGCGTCTCAAGCCTTATATAGATAAGCATTTCCACACCCGTTCGGGAAGGGAAAACACCGGCATGGCCGGTAGCTCTCTTGGCGGACTGATGGCTATATACGCGGCACTGGAACACAGTGATACTTTCGGTTTCGTCGCAGCATTTTCTCCGGCGCTAGATATAAAAAACGTGCGTGGGGAAAATGTACTGTTTGAGGCAATAGACAATAGTGCTGACGATGTCGGTAGCCGAATCTATTTCGATATCGGCAAAGTTGAATACGGAGATTTCCAACGTATCGAGGCGCTGGAGCGTGCGCTACTAGACAATGGCGCTGAGTCTGATCGGCTGATGCTCGTGAAAGATAAGCTTGGCCGCCATTGCGAACTCGACTGGTCGCGGCGCTTGCCCGTGGCGCTCAAGTGGTGGCTCCAGGAATAATTGATTTTATCTGTCCGGTAGAAGGATAGTCAGCGCTGCTCGACTGCGTGCAGCCGGCCCGAAAATTATCTGACCGGCTGAGAGTCTAATTATTTATTCGCGACCGGCGTAGCCAGCATATCCTCGATCAATTCGTCGATCTGTTCCCGCGTCACGTTTGGCATACAGATCACATGACTTTCACCATTCGCAGTCGCCAGCTGCCACTTCTGTTTGACCGACTCCGCCACCTGCGGAAATACCACGGTGATGGCACCGGGATTGCGCCAGGCGCTGATACCCGCGTGACGCATCTGGGTTTCCGCGTAGCTGGCAGTATCCAGGGAATGCTGCACCCGCGCCGCCAGCCCGTCTTTACCCAGAGACTTGATGGTGTGCCACAGCACCAGCGGCGTAAAGCCATTGCGCGAGCCGGTAATTGTGGTGTCCAGGTTGCCGATATAGGAAATGGAGCGCGCAATGCGGTCGACATTGCACTTGCGCGCCAGCACGATGCCGCAGGGAATCGGTGAGCCGAAAAACTTGTGGCCACTGATGGAGATGCTGTCGGCGCCGTCGGCAAAATCGAACGCGGGCCGCGGATCCATAAACGGCGCCATACCGCCGCACAGTGCTGCGTCGCTGTGGATATAGCGCTGGCTGAATGCCATCTCGTCGAGAATATTGTTGATCTTCTTCAGGTCGTCCCGTGCTTCGGTCATGGTGGTGCCGATATTGGCGAAGATGATCGGCGGAATATCGCGGCGTGCGCGCAGGGTCTCGCGCAGATCGTCGTAATCAATCTCTCCGTTTTTCTGCGAGCGGATCATGATATGGCGCATGCCCAGGAAGTGCAGGTTCTTGGCCACGCTGTAATGGGTATCCTGGGAGTAATACACGATGCCCTTGGGCAGCAGCTCGCGGGCCAGGTACAGGCCGTAAAGGTTCCCCTCGGTACCGCCGTTGGTGACATAGCCCCACCAGTCGTTCTCCGGTGCGCGCAGCATTTCTGCAAAAAACGTAATTACGTCGCGCTCGAAGCCACGGCTATCCACCCGCCAGGTGGAGTCGCTGAAGGGATCGCCCAGGTTGTTGAGCGGGTAGCGCAGGAACTCCACCAGGTCGTCGAATTCGAAATCCTTGGACACCGGATAGCCGAGGTAGGATTCCGTGTTTTCGCGGGTGTTTTCCAGAAACGCCTGCAAGCGGGCGCGGTCGGAAGTTGAAAGTGTCATCTCGCTAAGCCTGTAAATTTTTATAAGAATAATTTTATTATTTGGGAATAAAAAAGGGCGATCAATGATCGCCCTTCTGCGGTGTGATCGGGCTGTTATTTTTTACCCTTCATCGCCGCTGCCAGCAGGTCACCCATGCTGCCGCGGCCACCACCGTTGCCGCCACCCTGTTGCTGGCGACCGCGATTGTTATGCCGTTGAGCCTGGCGGCTCTCGCGATGGTCACCTTTCTTGACGCCGCCGCTGCCCTGTTCGCCGGGCTCGTCGGACATGCGCATGGACAGACCGATACGCTTGCGCGCCACGTCCACTTCCATCACTTTTACCTTGACGATGTCGTTCGCCTTGACCACTTCGTGCGGGTCCTTGACGAACTTCTCGGATAGGGCGGAGATATGCACCAGGCCGTCCTGGTGTACACCGATATCCACAAACGCACCGAAGTTGGTGACGTTGGTGACGGTGCCTTCCAGTACCATGCCCGGACGCAGGTCCTTGATTTCCTCGACGCCGTCTTCGAATTTGGCGGTGCGGAATTCCGGGCGCGGGTCGCGGCCGGGTTTTTCCAGTTCCGCGATGATGTCTTTCACTGTGGGCAGGCCGAATTTTTCGTCGGTGTAGTCCGCCGGGTTCAGCCGGCGTAGGAAGCCGGAGTCGCCGATCAGGCCGTTGATCTCGCGGCCGTTTTTCTCGGCAATGCGCTTGACTACCACGTAGGCTTCCGGGTGCACGCCGGATTTATCCAGCGGGTCCTCGCCGTTGTTGATACGCAGGAAGCCTGCAGCCTGTTCGAAGGCCTTGGGCCCGAGGCGCGGGACTTCTTTCAATTCCTTGCGGCTTTTGAACGCGCCGTTCTGGTCGCGGTAAGTCACGATATTGTTGGCGATGGATGCGCTCAGGCCGGACACGCGTGACAGGAGTGGTGCGGAGGCGGAGTTCAGCTCGGCACCGACACCGTTTACACAGTCTTCCACCACCGCGTCGAGGGAGCGCGCCAGCTGGGTCTGGGATACGTCGTGCTGGTACTGGCCCACTCCGATGGATTTCGGCTCGATCTTCACCAGTTCCGCCAGCGGGTCCTGCAGGCGACGGGCAATGGAGATGGCACCGCGGATGGTCACGTCCAGATCCGGAAATTCCTTGGCCGCGAACTCGGAGGCAGAGTAAACCGAGGCGCCGGCCTCGTTCACCATCACTTTCTGTGCGCTCAGCTTGTACTGCTTGATGGTCTCGCCGACAAACTTGTCGGTCTCGCGGCTGGCGGTACCGTTGCCGATGGCAATCAGGCCCACATCGTATTTGTTGCAGAAGGCGGCGATAACGGCGGCGGCTTCCTGTACCCGGTTCTGGGGCGGAGTGGGGTAAATGGCGGTGTGGTCCAGCACCTTGCCGGTAGCATCGACAACCGCCACCTTCACCCCGGTGCGCAGCCCCGGGTCGAGGCCGATAGTGGCTTTCTGGCCGGCAGGTGCTGCCAGCAGCAGGTCTTTCAGGTTGCGGGAGAATACCTTGATGGCTTCTTCTTCGGCCATTTCCCGCAGCTGGCCCAGTAGGTCGGTTTCCAGGCTGGTCAGCAGCTTGATACGCCAGGTCCAGCGCACCACTTCACCCAGCCATTTGTCGGCTGGACGGCCGTGGTCTTCGATGTCCACGTGACGGGCGATCATCGCCTCGCAGGGGTGGGCCTGGGTGGCGGTGCGCTCTTCGTCGCCCTCGAGGCCCAGGTTGATGGCGAGAATGCCTTCGTTGCGGCCGCGGAAGATGGCCAGGGCGCGGTGGCTCGGCACCTTGGCGAAGGGCTCCGCGTACTCGAAGTAGTCGCGGAATTTGGCGCCTTCCTGTTCCTTGCCGTCCAGCAGCTTGGACTTCACCTGGCCCTCGCGGCTCAGGAATTCCCGCAATTTGCCCAGCAGCTCAGCGTCCTCGGCGAAGCGCTCCATCAGGATGAACTTGGCACCGTCTAGCGCGCCCTTGATGTCTTTCACATGCAGGGCGGCATCTTCATTGTCGGTATTGAGGTACTTCTGTGCCTCTTCTTCCGGGTTCAGGCTGGGATCGGCGTAGAGCGCATCGGCCAGCGGCTCGAGGCCCGCTTCGATGGCAATCTGGCCCTTGGTGCGGCGCTTGGGCTTGTAGGGGAGGTAGAGGTCTTCGAGGCGGTTCTTGGTGTCGGCAGCATTGATCTGGTTTGCCAGTTCTGGGGTCAGTTTGCCCTGTTCGTCGATGCTTTTCAGGATCGCGGCACGGCGCTCTTCCATTTCGCGCAGGTAGCGCAGGCGATCTTCCAAGGTGCGCAGCTGGGTGTCGTCCAGCTCGCCGGTGACCTCTTTCCGGTAGCGGGAGATGAAAGGCACCGTGGCGCCCTCGTCCAATAGGCCCACGGCGGCAGCCACTTGTTGCGGGCGCACGTTCAGTTCTTCGGCAATACGGGCGTTGATATCCAACATCTTGTTATCTACTTCCTCACAAATTCATATCGGGCAATTCGGTCTTTCGACGCAGCGCCAGCCACTGTAAAACGGCGGCCATTATGGGCCATGCGGCGTCGCTGACCAAGATTGACAGCACTTCGAAAATACGGCCGCAAAATGGTTCACAGCGCCAGTTTGCGGTCAAGTGCATCCTGTTGCGACGGCTTGCATCTGGGGACACTTTCAAAGTCGTCGAACCCCTGTAGAATGCGCAACTAGTTAAATTTTGATCAGTGGAAGTGTCTGTGAAACCCTCGAGTAAGAATAAAGTTTTAGGGATCGTGGTTGTCGCCGGTATTGCTGCGGTAGCGGCTGTGTCCTTGCTGGCGCCAAAACCAGAGGAAAAAGTTGCGGAAGCGGCGCTGCCGCCGGTTGCGGACGTGCTCTATGCAGAGCCCGGACGCCAGACTCTGCTGGTGCCCAGCCAGGGCTCCGTACACGCACGCCACGAGATTGAGGTGGTAGCCCGGGTGGGCGGTGTGGTCCAGAGCGTGGGCAATGCATTCGTACCCGGCGGATTTTTCCAGCAGGGGGATTCCCTGTTGCAGATCGAGCCTGCAGATTACCGTCACGCGCTGACCCGCGCGGAATCCCAGGTGGCCAATGCGGCCGCGACCCTGGCCCAGGAGCAGGGTATGGCCAAGCAGGCCAAGCGCGAGTGGCGCGATCTGGGTACTGCGACGGCCAATGACCTGTTCCTGCGCAAGCCGCAGCTGGCTGCCGCAGAAGCCGGACTGGCCGCAGCAAAAGCCGACCGTGACCAGGCCAAGCTGGATCTCGAGCGCACTGCGGTAAAGGCTCCGTTCGCCGGTCGTGTGGTGGAAACCCTGGTGGATATCGGCCAGTTCGTTACCCCCGGCACCAAGCTGGCGCGGATTCACAGTACCGGTATTGCCGAAGTGCGCCTGCCACTGACCGACCACCAGCTGTCCCTGCTGGAGCTGCCTCTGGGGCGCGCGATTGAAAACGGTCCGGCGGTGCGGGTTACTGCCAGTCTGGCGGGCAAGGAGCGTGAGTGGCGTGGCCAGATCGTGCGTACCGAGGCGGCGATCGACCCTAACAGCCGTTTCGTTTACGCCGTGGCGCAGATCGAGAAGCCCTACGCGGGCGAGGCGCCGCTGATCAACGGCCTGTTCGTGGAAGCGCACATTGCCGGCAAGACCTACGACGACATCACGGTCCTGCCGCGCCAGGCGCTGCACGAAGGCAGTCACATTCTGGTACTGAACGAGGAAAACCAGCTCGGCTTCCGCGATGTCGAGTTGCTACAGGCGGTCGGCGACCGGGTATGGCTGCGCGGTAATATCGCCTCCGGTGAGAAAGTGGTGATCTCCAGCCTCGGCTACTCCCGCGAAGGCATGGTGCTGTCACCCAACCCGCTGAACGAAAAGCCCAGTGGCCTGATTCTGGGTGAGAAGGACGAAAACAAGCAGAGTGAGGAAGAGACCCCGGCCGAGTCCAGCGACAGCGCGACCGCTTCAGCACAGGGGGCCTTCTGACCATGCAGGGCATTATTGGATGGTTCGTCCGCAACGGTAAGGCCGCGAACCTGCTGATGATCATGATCATCATCGGCGGGATCTTCGGTATTTCCCACGTGGGACGCGAAGTATTTCCGGCGATCAACCCCGGTGTCATCCGGGTCAATATCAGTTACCCCGGTGCTGGTCCCGCGGAAGTGGAGCAGCAGGTCACACTGCGAGTGGAGCAGGCCATCGCCGAGGTGAAGGGTATCAAGGAGATCAACTCCTGGTCCTCGCGCAGTCACAGTACCGTGCGTATCGAGGCGCAGGACGGCTATGACGAGCTGCGCCTGCTAAATGACATCAAGGTACAGGTGGATTCCATCAATACCTTTCCCGCGGATATCGAGCGCCCGGTAATCGCGCTGGAAGAGTGGGAACAGCAGATGATGATGATCGCCATCGGCGGTCCCGTCTCTGACCGACAGCTCAAGGAAACCGCACTGGACCTGCGCGACAAGCTGATGCTGTTGCCGGGCGTGCGCCGCGTAGACGTGTGGGGCGACCGTGCGGATGAGGTCTCCATCGAGGTCTCCGAGATCAACCTGCGCCGCTACAACCTGACCTTTGACGATGTCGCCAATGCGGTGCGCCGCTCGTCCCTGGACCTGCCGGCGGGCCGCGTGCGCTCCGACCGTGGTGATATCCAGGTGCAGACCCGCGGCCAGGCCTACACCCAGGCGGACTTCGAACGAATCCCGCTGTTGAGCCGCGATGATGGCACCCAGTTGCTGCTGGGCGACGTGGCCACGGTCAATGACGGTTTCGAGGAAGAGGGCTCCATTATCCGTTTCAACGGTGAGCCCGCCATGAACCTGCGAGTGATGCAGGGCGAGCCGCTGGACGTTGTGGCCACGGCGGAAGCGATCCGCGGCTTTATGAAAGAAGCCCGCGAGACCCTGCCGCCGGGCATGGAATTCGAAACCTGGTTCGACTTCTCCGAGGCCTACGAGAGCCGCATGAGCATGCTGTTCTGGAATGCGGTTACCGGCCTGGCGCTGGTGTTCGTGTTGCTGATGCTGTTCCTGCGCCCGGCACTGGCGGTGTGGGTGACCATCGGTATCTTTACCGCGTTTATGGGGGCTTTCTGGCTGCTGCCGACAACGGGCGTCACCCTGAACATGCTGTCCCTGTTCGCCTTCCTGATGATTCTCGGGATCGTGGTGGACGATGCAATTATTGTCGGGGAGGCAGTGCACGCCGCCCACGACCGCGGGGAGACCGGTTTGCAGGCGGCTGAAAACGGGGTGAAAACCGTTTCCGCGCCGGTGATCTTCGCCGTGGTTTCCACCATGGTGTTTTTCGTGCCCATGCTGTTCTTGCCCGGCGTCACCTCGCAGATGATGCTGGCGCTGCCGGTGGTGGTACTGCTGTGTCTGGCGTTCTCCCTGGTGGAATCCCTGCTGATCCTGCCGGCGCACCTGGTCAACCTGAAGCCCGAGAAACCGGCCACTTCCGGTTTCGGCAAGAAGATGCAGGCCGTGCGCGGCAAGTTCGCCAATGCTATGCACCGCGCGGGCGACAAGTACTATATGCCGCTGCTGGAGAAATCCCTCAGCAACAGCCGCGCCACCGTGATGATCTTCTTCATGGCCCTGATTCTCTCCATTGCGGTGTTCAAGGGCGGTTACATCGGCTCTGCGTTCTCCCCGGAAGTGCCCTCGGATATGCTCGAGCTGAGAACCACCATGGCGCAGGGGGAGTCCTTCGAGGAATCCAAGCGCGTGTTGCAGAAGTTTGAGCGCGCGGGCCAGCAACTGGCCAAGGATCCGGAGATGCTGGCCCTGAACGGCGGCAAGCCGTTTGTGGAAAACACCATGGTGTTCCTGTGGCGCGGCAATGTGACCGTGCTCCTGCAGCTCACCGATGGCGAGCAGCGGGATGTGACATCTGAACAGCTGGCGCTGAAGTGGCGCGAGTATGTGGGCAAGCTGCCGGCGAGCGTGGAAGAGATGAAAATCCACCACACCATCAACGATGGTGGCGCGGGCATGTCCCTGAACCTGAGCACATCCTCCGGTGATATGGACGAGCTGCGCCGCGCGGCGGATGCGGTGAAAGATGCGCTGGATGATTTTGCCGGTGTTTACGATGTGCGCGACAACCTGGTTGCCGCGCGTCAGGACATCGAGATCCAGCTCAAGCCCCACGCAACCAATATGGGCATTGGCCTCGCCGATGTCGCCAAGCAGGTGCGCCAGGGTTTCTATGGCGAGGAAGTGCAGCGTATTCCCCGCGGTCGCGAAGATGTGCGGGTGATGGTGCGTTATCCACAGGAGGAGCGTGCCAGTGAGGAGCAGATCTCGCGTATGCGTGTACGCACCAACGAAGGTGAGGTGCCGTTCAGTGCAGTGGCCGATGCTGTCTACGTGCCTGGCTACACCACTATCCGCCGCAATGACCGCGAGCGTACGGTACAGATCACCGCGGAGCTGATCCCGGGTTCTTCACCGGCGTTCGAGATCCTGAAGGAGCTGCGCGACAAGAACCTGAAAAAGTGGGAGTCCCAGTTCTCCGGTTTCAGTCTGAAGACTGCGGGTGAGATGCAGGAAGAGGCGGAGTTTGGCACTGCGATCCTGTCGTTCTTTATCCTGTCGCTGTTCACCATCTACGCGCTACTGGCAATCGCGTTCCGCTCCTATACGCAGCCACTGCTGATTTTGACGGCAGTGCCGTTCGGCTTCTTTGGCGCGATCCTCGGCCACCTGCTGATGGGTTACAACATCAGCATTATGTCGATGCTCGGCTTCCTGGCGGCTGCGGGCGTGGTGGTAAACGACAACCTGGTATTGATGGACCGCATTAACCAGCTGCGCGCGCAGGGTATGGCGGTGATGGATGCGGTGGTGCAGGCGGGGCGCGATCGTTTCCGTCCGATTATCCTGACTTCCATCACGACCTTTATCGGGCTGCTGCCGATCATGTTCGAGCGTTCGATTCAGGCGCAGTTCCTGATCCCGATGGTGGTGAGCCTGGCCTTTGGCGTTCTGTGCGCCACCTTCGTGACTTTGATTCTGGTGCCGAACCTGTACAAGGTGATCGAGACTCTGCGCTTCAAAGTCAAAGGGGACAAGGCTTCTGAGGAGCTGCCGGTTAGTTTCGAGAAGGTTTGATCGTTGGGCGCTGCTGGCTGTGTACTGGTCCGGTGGCGCCCCTTATCGGGCCGGGGTAATCCGATACTCCACAACCTCGTCGGCAATCGTTCCGTATCGAATCACCCCGTCCCGATAAGGGGCTTCGCTTTGTGGCGCGGTATTTTCAACTGGCTTACGGAGCACATTGCTTGAACTGAAGGTGGGGTGCCGGGCATTCGTTTTCAAAAGCGTCGGCGACA
>NZ_LZDE01000272.1 GCF_002009015.1 Microbulbifer mangrovi
GGTGGCGGCTCCGCAGGGGGCGGCGGCGGAGGGGGCGGCGGTGATGGGGGCGGCGGCGGTGGCGGTGGCGGGTTATATGCCTCGAACGTTGAACGATTATCATCGTTATCGTAAGAAGCCGCTATCGCCCCTATTCCCAGCGCCGCGAGACCGGCCCATACCCATGGACAAACAACTTCACCAGTGGGGGGGATCACTCCGGCGACGTCCGCCCCACTACTGACTTGCGCCATTGAAAATATGGAACCATCGACACCCTGCTGAGCGAGTAATACCTCACCCGACTCCGGATCTTCGATAAAAAGATCACTCTGGGTACTCGACGCATCCGCGAGGTAAAAATTTTCAATCGTTATGACTTCACCTGATGCGAGCTGAACAATCAGATCGTCACCAGACCTAGAAAAGGAAAGTATGTCTTCCTGCGCCATCGCCAGCTTGACGAATCCTGGAGAGTCTAAAACCACTGTCGTGGAATCAAACGAACTCAGGACGCCGCTCGACTTGTCGACTACTTGGGTTTGCATCCTGCCTACCTGCTGTTTTCCCTACATCCTCAGATGAGGCCCTGACCAAATTCAGTGATCCAGTATTCCCAACTCACAAACCGCGGGTATACTTTTCACCCATAGCGATCAATTTTTAATCAATCACAATTCGGTATGGATCACTTATTCAGCTTTTTCAAGTCATAGGCGTGTGACCAGACAATTGAATATATGTATGGACAATTTTTGCAGCGCCAATATAGAGATTTCAGCGATACAAATTCGACACCCGTCACAGTTTATGCGGAACTTTTAACGGATGCCGGAGGGAGCCCCAACGGAAGGAAGACATTTGCGTCTTTACAGGAAATTCGCCGTCAAAATTTCGTGCAAGCGCAAACTTTGCTGAGACGGAAATAAAAAAGGCCCCGGGTTGCGGGGCCGTTTCAACGGTCGATTGGCTTTATGGTCGGCAGGGTCAGGCGGCGGGTTTTGAAAGCGGCGCACCTTCCGGATCAGCAATATCTCCCACCTTCAAACTGGCTTCGTGCATCTCTGCGTATACTTCTGCAAGCTGGTCTGGCTGCGAAGGTTTCACTGGCGGCGTCCGATTTAACTGGCGGCTGTAACGATAAAGGATTAACACGAAGCCGCACAGTACAAACATTCCCCAGTAAAGCGCGCTACCACCAGCCCATTCAATGATGAATCCCCCCGCCAGCGGCGCGCTCGACCATCCCAGTGAATAAAAGGAAGACGCACCGAAATAACTCCCTCGTAAATGACTTGGAGCCATTCTGTCTACCTGAACACTCATGTTGGGAAACAGGATTGCCTCTGCGACGCTCACTATAAAAGTTGCGCCCAACCATCCATAGAGCCAATCGATCGGGTTCAGCGCGAACCAGATTTGCCCCGCCGCCAGAATGATAATCCCGACCATCATGCGATTGTTGACGCACAGTGCCCGCATCAATCGCAGCAGGGGAAACTGCAGCAGCACGATCGTTAATGCATTCACCAGAATCATGCTGGATATCAACCCGACCAGTGCAGGCGCCTGCATCTGGGTCAGGTATTGCACCAGACTCGTGTCCATGTGCGCGTATATGAACAGCGCGAGGATGTTGGCGAAAACAACCACAAGAAAAACCCGGTCCTGACGCAGCACCTGAACCGTACTGGCAAAACTGGTCTCTGCATGCTTCTGTGCCGAAGCGTGTTTTCCAGCAACCGAATAGCTGAATGCCCATATAAACGCCAGGCACAACAGCAGATAACTCACTCCAGTGAGTCCAAAGGTAGACTGCTGTGCACCGATGCCTGCCCAGACGCCAACAATCGGTCCGAGCGCCGCACCCACGTTGATCAGGAAATAGCGAAACTGTAACGCCAGTTCGCGGCATTTTTTATTGGGGATCAGATCGCCGAACAACGCGCCCGCGGGTGGTTCCCAGATCGCACGGCCGATCGAACACAGGGTGATCGAAAGAACAAACGTGGACAGGCTTTCCGCCACGGCCAGTATAAAAAACGCCACTGCATTGATCGCTGTTCCCAGGATCAGAATATTGCGCCGTCCATAGCGATCCGACATGGCGCCAACGTAAAACCCCAGTACAGCGGACGCCATCGCGGAAACACTGAGAATGACCCCAATATTTCCCGGGCCCAAGGCAAACTTTTCATGCAGCAGGATTGCCAGAAATGGCCACACCATAAAATAGGTACCACGCCCAAAGAAACTGCCTATTAATACAATCCATATCAAGGGAGGTAAGCGGTACAGAGATTGCCACCATTGCCTGTCCATCGCCGATTTCTCCTAAATTCACGGCAAAAAAAAACCCGGAGGGCAGAACCCTCCGGGTTTTTTCTGGAGGGTTTGACCAAACCCTCCAGCACACTAATTCAGTTCACTGTCAGGTAATCATATCGCGCACTCGGATCGCCACAGCAGAGCACACAGCAGTAGTTGCCGGGTGTTTACGCAGGTTCTTGGCTAGCATTGTTACGGACATCAGGCGCGGGGATAAGATACGCGCTTTTCCGACACCACCAGCGAGATCCAGGCCCACGGAAACACTTCTTTGGCAATAGGAACCCGACCAACACATACACGCAGATACAGCGCAAAGAGCGCTCTTCCAGCGACGTTCGGTCATGAGTTTCAGGCCAAAAGAGAGGTTCACAAGGTTCTCACTGAGGTTTTTCAAAAATGATGTCCGTCAGTTGCCGAAAATCTGGATTAACAACAACTTGACAGCAATCTTTTAATCATATCGGAGTTTGTATTCATTGCAACCGGGTTATCCGGGTATTTCGTGATTTTTCACCGAGAAATATTTTGGTCACAATCGAGCCCAAATACTTACCAATATGACAACTTCTATACTGGGTCTATTCTGAGCAGCATACTTTTCGGCTGCCCGTGAAGCGTTCTAGCTGAATGAAAATGGATACCACCCGTTATGCCCAGCTCCAGTGCCCCCACTCCCGGCTCCAACAACAACATCTTTAAGACGCTCCGCTCCCCCGAGCAGCAGCCCATCGTCGATGCGCCCTGTGGCACCTTGCAAGGCAAGTTGGACATCTCGGGCCAGGTACGGCAGTTTCTTGGTATTCCCTATGCGCAACCGCCACTCGGGGAAAGACGCTGGCAACCGCCACAAAAACCGGTGCGGTGGGAAGGCATACGTGATGCCACCCAATACGGAATGCCTGCGCCACAGAATCCTTCTCATCTGTTCGACATCAAAGGGCCCAATGGCGAAGAGCCCGACAGCGAGGATTGTCTTTACCTCAATATTTACAGCCCGGTTGAACCGCAGCACGGCACCCTGCCAGTCATGGTTTGGATACATGGCGGAGCGTTTTATCTCGGCTCAGGTTGCCAGTCCCTTTACGATGGTAAGTATCTGGCTGCCAGTGGCCGAGCAATTGTCGTCACGCTCAACTACCGCTTGGGGGCACTGGGATTCCTGCGACTGGTGGACTGCTGTGATATTCCAGCCACTGGCAATGAAGGATTACTGGACCAGATCGCCGCATTGCACTGGGTTCGCGAAAATATAGCGGCATTTGGTGGTAACCCGGACAACGTTACCCTGTTCGGAGAATCCGCCGGCGCCATGAGTATCGCTTCCCTGTTCTCAGCCCGTGGCGACAATAAGGAACCACTGACAGGCCAACTGTTCCACAAGGCGATCGTACAAAGTGGAAATCCCGGTGTTTTCCACTCCCCGGAAAGAGCCGCGCAACTGGCCGACAGATTCTGCGCAGAGTTGATGGCAAAACGGAACGGAAAGTCCCTGAAACAGCCCCCGACTACCCGCGAGATACTCCAGGTCCAGGAAACCCTGTTGAACGACCCCGATACTGGTCCTCAGTGGGGGCACCTTCCTTTCAAACCCGTACTGGATGGAAACTTGATTACACAGGCGCCCGTGGAGGCCCTGCGACAAGGCGCTGGCGCGGAAGTTTCTATGATGGTGGGGAGTAACCGCGATGAATGGAACCTGTTCAGCGCAGGGCGCCCGGAAACCCTGACATTGGATGATCAGCAGATTCGCGGGCACCTCCAGTCGATTCTTCCCGACCACCTACTGACCCCACTGCTGGATCACTATCGTCGGCGTGCAGAATCCCAGACGGAAAACCCCTGGCCACTGTGGAGCCGCACCTGGAATTTAATGCTGACCGATATGGTGTTTACTGTTCCCGGGTTGCGCCTGCTCAAAGCCCACCGCGGACAGCGCTATCACTATCACTTTGCCCAGCCACTCAATGCACAGCCTTTACTGGGCGCCTGCCATGCCGCAGAGCTCGGATATGTGTTCGGAACACACGATGATGCCTCGTTACAGCACCTTTATGGCGGCCAGAGCGAGCCACATATTCTCAGTGAAACCATGCGCAATGCGTGGCTGAATTTTGCCGAGTCCGGTAATCCTGGCAGTGACTGGCCCGGATTCGACCAGGGTCATTGCCGGAACTTTGGTGAGGTCGACTGCCCCCTGGATGTGGATACACTGCACCAGCTCTGGGAAGCCCTGGAGGACACAAAACTACGCGGATTACTTTAACGGACTAGCCGCTAACATTTCCGGCCCGTCACACACCGGCCTCTCCCCTTTCGGTTATGATGGGCCAGCGTCCGTAGACCTTCCCGTATACGGGCAGTCTGAAATACCAGTGCACCAGGGAGACCCGAGTTTTGCATAAGATCGTTCTTGTTCGCCACGGAGAAGCCGCAAAATCCGCTACCGATGCGGATCCTGGATTAACGGACCTGGGCCAGCTACAAGCCCAGCAGCTGGCTGCCGATCTGGACAAACACTTTCCCGACGGACAGGGCGTGCGTCTTGTGAGCAGCCCCAAATCCCGCGCGATACAGACTGCACTACCAATCGCCGCACGCTGGAACATGGCGATAGAAGAAGAGCCCCGCGTAATCGAAATTCCCTCACCGCAGGGTTTGCCCCTTGCGCAACGGGGACACTGGATTAGAACATTGCTGGATGACGGTTGGGATAGCCTCACACCGGCGCAGGATCAGTGGCGGAACACGGTAAAGGATTACCTCTTGGGACTGGGGGCACAAGCGGAAAACACCAGCAAGGCACATACCACTCTGGTGTTTTGTCACTTTATGGTGATCAACTCGGTCATTGCGGATATTCGCAACGACCTCAGGGTGGCTCAGTTTCACCCGGATTACACTTCCCGCACGGAATTGAGCCTGATTGATGGAATACTTGAGGTCGTTGAGCTAGGTAGTGATCGGGATATCAGCAACCTGATTCAGTAAAGAATCCCGCCGAAACTCTGTAATCAAGCACCAGACCGGTTTTCAAATCCCGAGTAAAAGCCTCAGGAGAGGCTTTTACTGACCACTTCGTATAAATCCCGAGAGAGTTCGCCACTTTCATTGATGTGCTGCAAGGCAGCGTGGATCTGCCCGGCTTCCGGTGCCCGGTATCTTTTCCAGCGCGTCAACGGGGTCACTAGACGCGAGGCGATCTGTGGATTCAATTTATCCAGCGCAATAACCTGTTCAGCGAGGAATTGGTAGCCACTGCCATCTTCATGGTGAAACTGGGAGAAGTTTCGCATGGCAAAGCCGCCGATGACCGCGCGAACTTTATTCGGGTTTTTCAATTCAAATGCTGGATGTTTCATCAAGGCATTTACACGTTCCAGGGTACCGAAACTTGCACTGCTGCTTTGCAGGCCAAACCAGGTTTCCACCACCTGGGTATCCTGCTGCCATTGCTGGTAAAACGACTCCAGATACTCCACAGCGTCTCCTTGCGGAGCGTATTCCACCAGGGCACCCAGCGCCGCGGCAACGTCGGTCATATTCTCGTCCCGCTCGAACTGCGCTTTCGCCAGCGCCAACCCGTCCCGATCCCCGTCGACACAGAGATACGCAAGACAGGTGTTTTTCAGACTGCGCTGTGCGATGTCATCGGCACTGGGCTGGTAGGGTTTGCGCTGATCCAGCTGTTGGTAACAACTCAGGAAACGCGACTTGAGTGCACCTGCAATAGATGCTTTGGCAAAATCCCGTGCCGCAACGATCGCAGCCGCATCAACAGACTCCCCGTGCTCCGCCATTTCCTGAGCGCTGGGTAACGCCAGCATTTTGGCGACCAGAGCGGGATCCAGGGAGGCGTTATCCAGTACCGTTGCGAACCCCTGAATCAACCCCTCAGGCACCTGCATCGCGCCGTCTTCGCGATACTGGTACTGGAGCGTGTACAGCGTATTCAGAGCCAACCGCTGACACGCGTCCCAGCGGTTAAACGGATCCGTATCATGCTGCATCAGAAACTGTAGCTGCTCTGTGCTGTAGCCATAATGCAGTTTTACCGGCGCAGAGAAGCCGCGCAGCAGCGAGGGCAGTGGTCGCTCCTTTATGCCGTCAAAGTGGAAATTCTGGGTGGACTCGGTGAGGTGTAACACCATTTCCAGCACACCCGATTCATCCAGCGTCAGAGGGGCGCCGTTCTCACCTAGCAGACCAACGGTCACGGGAATATGTAGGGGTTGTTTGTCATTCTGCCCTGGGGTGTCCGGCGTGTGCTGCTGAATTGTCAGCGTGTAGCGAGCAGCCTTTGGATCATACGTATCGGTCACCTTGAGTACCGGCGTTCCCGCCTGACTGTACCAGCGACGGAACTGTTTTAGATCGGCACCGTTGGCGTCTTCCATCGCGACAACAAAGTCTTCGCAGGTCACCGCACACCCGTCGTGTCGCTCGAAGTACAGGTCACTGCCACGGCGGAAGGCCTCGGCGCCGAGTATGGTGTGTATCATCCGCACCACTTCTGCGCCCTTTTCATAGACCGTGAGGGTATAGAAGTTGGAAATTTCCATATACGAATCAGGCCGCACCGGATGGGACATGGGCCCCGCGTCCTCGGCAAATTGAGCGGTACGTAACAGGGTCACGTCCTCAATCCGTTTGACCGCGCGAGAATTCATATCTGCAGAGAACTCCGCATCGCGGAAAACAGTAAAACCCTCTTTCAGACTCAGCTGAAACCAGTCTCTACAAGTCACCCGGTTGCCGGACCAATTGTGGAAGTACTCGTGGGCAACGATGGATTCAATACGCTGGAAGGCGGCATCGGTGGCGGTTTCCGGACTGGCCAGCACGCAGGCGGAGTTGAATATGTTGAGTCCCTTGTTTTCCATGGCCCCCATATTGAAGTGATCCACTGCCACAATCATAAATATATCGAGATCGTATTCGCGCCCGTAAACTTCTTCATCCCAGCGCATGGAGTGCTTGAGGGAGGTCATTGCGTGGGCGCATTTGCCAATGTTGCGCGCCTCGGTAAACAGCTGCAACTTCACATCGCGGCCACTACATGTGGTAAACGTGTCTTCCACATACTGCAGGTCCCCCGCGACAAGAGCGAACAGATACGAAGGCTTGGCAAATGGATCTTCCCAAGTAATCCGCAGGCGACCGTCATCGGTTGTACCGCTATCTACCTTGTTACCATTGGAAAGCAAGACCGGGAACGAGGCGGGCGCGACAATCGTGGTGGTAAACACGGACATGACATCCGGACGGTCCGGATAAAAGGTGATCTTGCGGAAGCCTTCTGCCTCACACTGGGTACAGTACATGCCATTTGACAGATAAAGCCCCTCCAGCGAGGTATTGGATTCCGGCGCAATTCGGGTCTGTACTTCCAGTTCAAATTCCGGCTTTTCCACATTCAGGGACAGGCCACCGCTTCCTTCCTGATAACGCTGAGCCGGCAGCAGTTCGCCGTCCTCGGCAATGGACAGCAGCTCAAGGTCCACCCCATCGAGCCAAAGTGGCGGCAAGGATTCTCCGGCCCTGGCGACCGCCGGGTTGCGGCGTATTTTCAGGCGGGCTTTAACCAGTGTGGCCTGCGGGTCCAGGTCAAACGTCAGCTCGGTCTTGTCCACCAGGTAGTCCGGTGCCCGATAGTCAGATAGATAAATCGTGCTGGGCTGGGAATCTCTCATTCTTTACAGTCTCTTGTGTACCTCCGGGTGGCGCGGGGCCACCCGACTTCCATTGATTGTGTTACGAATCCGACATATCCGGGTCAATGAATCAGTAGCCTGCGGCCTGGCCATCCTTGCGGCTTTCCGAAGCACCCTGATATACGCCATTGTCGGTTTTCAGAATGGCCTGGTAACCGCCATAAGGACCACTTTCAAAACGCACCTGATGGCCCATCTGGACGAGTTTGCGTCGGGTCTCCATGGGAAAACCATCTTCCAGGCTCAGGTATCCACCATCTTCCATCAGCTCATCGGTGGGCTGGCTGGAGCCGCTGTGCAGAATACGCGGTGCATCGCCCGCCTCCTGTACATTCAAGCCGAAGTCCACCATATTGATAACAATCTGCGCGTGCATCTGCGGCTGGGTCGCGCCCCCCATCACCCCGAAACTGAGCCATGGCTTTCCATCTTTGGTGACAAACGCGGGAATAATGGTGTGGAACGGGCGCTTGCCCGGCTGGTACTGATTGAAATGCCCGTCTTTCAGGCTGAACATTTCTCCTCGGTCCTGCAGGATAAAGCCCAGATCTCCAGGTGTCATACCCGAGCCCATACCGCGGTAATTACTCTGGATCAGGGAAACCATGTTGCCGTCTTTATCGGCGGTGGTCAGGTAAATAGTGTCGCCGTGACGCAATGCCACATTGCCCGCATCATAGCGTTTTGCGGCCTTGTCAGGATTAATAAGCTTGCGACGTTTGTCTGCGTAGGGCTTGGATATCAGTTCCTTGACCGGCAGCTCGTTGAACTCCGGATCTGCGTAATATTTCGCCCGATCCTCAAACGCCAGTTTCTTGGCTTCGGTAAACAGGTGTACATATTCCGGACTCTGTCGACCGAGCTTTTTCAGGTCGTAGCCTTCGAGGATATTCAGAATCTGCAGTGCGGCAATGCCCTGCCCGTTGGGTGGCAGCTCCCATACATCGTAGCCGCGATAACTGGTTGAAACCGGATCAATCCAGTTGGACTTGTGGCTGGCGAGGTCCTCATAGGAGAGAAAACCGTCGTTGGCCTTCATATAGCGATCTATTTCCCGGGCGATATCCCCCTTATAAAAAGCATCACGACCGCCATCGGCAATCTTCTGTAATGTGGTTCCAAGGCGCGGATTGCGAAATAGCTCGCCCTCTTTCGGCGCGCGACCATTCGGCATATACGTTTCACGAAAGCCGGGAAATTTTTCCAGGATCGGAACAGAGCGATTCCAGTAATAGGCCACCAGCTGGGTGACAGGAAACCCTTCGTTGGCATAGGCAATCGCCGGCGCGAGAAGTTCTTCCATCGGCAGCTTGCCGAACTTTTCATGCAGCTCAAACCAGCCGTCAACGGCACCGGGCACTGACACGGGTAATGGTCCATGCGAAGGAATCTTGTCCAGATTATTGTCGGCAAAATAGCTGAAAGGTAGCGATTTCGGCGACCGCCCACTGGCGTTCAGCCCGTGCAACTTCTTGTCTTCGGCACTCCAGACAATAGCGAACAGATCGCCGCCAATGCCATTGCCGGTTGGCTCCATCAGCCCCTGCACGGCGTTGGCCGCAATTGCAGCATCTACCGCACTGCCGCCCTTCTTCAGGATATCCAGCGCCACCTGAGTGGCCAGAGGCTGGCTAGTGGCAGCCATGCCGCGCGTCGCCAAGACCGGCGACCGGCTGGCGAACCCTTCGCCATTCACGCGGTCATACGCATTGACACTGGTGGCCAGGGACAAGGTTCCCGCAAGCGCCACAATGGCTGTTGTCAGGCTAAACCGGCTTTTTCTATACCCTGTACGTAAAACTGTCATCATGGATTTCACAATTACTGCCCCTGTCGTTATTCTCAGAACAAGTCTCTACGTTTAGTCGCTGATTCTCAAGCCAGTCAACCGAGGTTTTCGTGCGATCTGTCTCCCGCCTGTTTACTGTTGTGGCAGGACTGCTGCTTTTGTTCCTGCTGGCGGGCATGTCCGGCTGGCTGACCCGACACCACTGGGCGCCTGTTGTGCTCAACCAGGCGCTGTCAGGCGTTGAAGTTACCGAATTGCGTGGACTTACAGTAACCCGCACCACAGGCAATCTCAGTGCAGAAATTGAGCACATGCGTCTGCTCACCAATACCGGGCTCAGCTTAATCATTGACCGGGCCCGTCTTACCCAACTGCCGGCACTACTACGCAGGGCACTCAATAGCGATGCGCACACGGCTGCCACGAGTCAACTGGAAATAAAGAGCGTGTCGTTGCAAAACCCGGCCAGCACCCAGACTAGCGCATCGCCGTCGGGTTCCTCCAGCGCGCCGACAGGAGGCATTCCAGAACACCCCGTGCCCACTAACGGGGATACTGTCGAACCATCGCAAGTCCTGATTGGCGACATATTGCATGGACTGCGTAACATTCCGCTCAACAAGATAGTAGTGGATGCGTTTTACTGGCCGCAAAGAATCGACGGGCACCTGTCCGTGACTGCGCTAAATGCGCCAGGGCACAAGATATCCGCGCAACTCCTGAGTTCGCAGTGCACAAGCTGTGCCCTGGACCTGGAAATTCTGGCACCTGACGAAGGAACAGCCTCTGTTCAGCTACTGCTATCCCATCACGACAAACGTGTATTCGACTTCCTGGGAACGCTAGAGAGGAAAGGTCCGACAACCGGGGAGCGGGGAGCGGAGAACTGGCGACTCGACAGCCAGCTGAACGTATTGGCGCAGCGCCTGGCGCCATTGATGGAGCAGCTTCAAGTTTCACCCACCTCTTCTACAGAGGACACCACAGACTGGATCGCCATCGCCCAATCTCTAAAGGGCGACATACAGCTAACACTCCTCGGCGAAGTGCCCGACGAACTGCGCAGTATGGGTGACATCAACAACCTCTCCGCAACGCTCCATGCACCGGCGCTTTCCCTTATTTTGCCTGAGGAGCTGGCGGGGCTGCCGCTCATGGTGAATTATGCTGCGGGGCAGCCGCTTGCACTCGATGTAAAATCGATATCCCCACTGATGGTGAACTCGGTAGAGGGGAAGTTTCGGGTAAAGTTAATTCCAGCATCCGATTCGCACGCATCAACCAACCGTGCATCTGCGCCCCCTTTACTGGAAACAGAAATCGCACTGACAACAGAACAATCTGTACCGGCAGCACAATTTGATGGTGTCGTTAACCTTGCCCAGTTTGCACCACTGACTTCAAGCCAGAAATGGCAATCAATCCTCGGCGAATACAGCGTGGAGGAACTGAGCGGACAGAGTAGTTTCAGTGGCAGCGTCGGCCTCCCCGCATTCGATACTTTCGCATCAGCTAGCACACCGCCCGGGCTTCACGACCTGTCTGTGCAAGTAATAACAAAGGAGCCCGTAGGGTTTCTGCTCTCACTGCCGGAAAAGGCCAACCCAGTGGCCGCCGCCGGCTGGCAGAAACTGCTGGTAAAGGCCACCCTGGAACAGCCTCTAACGATTTCCGCCGAAAAAATTCCTGGTGCCTTGGCGCTGCGAATTCCGCGACTTGAATTTGACTCGGCAATGCTGCAGGAAAGCCAGCGCGTGCCTTCATCAAAAACCCCGACCATGACCGGCAAACTGCACGACCTGCAGTGCGATGCCTTGCCCGATATCGCATGTACCCTGAGCGTCGATACCCAGTTGTCCGCCCTGGATCTGGCGGATTCAAAAACAGCCCTGACAGCCGTCAAACTGGAAACCCTGGCGAAGCTCAACAAGTCCTCCCACAACAAGGGGGTTGATGCGTCCTTCAGTAACCTCAATCTGGTCGCCGAAAAAGTGGTCTCGGGTCCGCTAACCATTTTGACACCAGAGTTTTTTACCCAGCAGACCTCCTGCCAGATTCAGGGAGGGGGGTTTTCCTGTAATGCGCCTCAGCTGGCAATCAGCATCGCGCCGCTGTCACTGGAGGAAAACCGGATTGCAGGGGCAGTCTTCCTGAAAGACCTTTCGATTGAGAGCGATGCGAAAGCAAAACATGGGCTTAAAGCCCGGGCCCAGTTCCACGGCGAAGGACTCAATGTGGACGCGCTCGGGCAGTTCCACGCCTCGGTCACCACCGACGGAGAACTGGAGATGAAAGACGGCATTATCTCCGGCGCCAGCACACTATCCAGTGGTCCGCTCAGGCTAACGTCCAACTGGCAGCACAGTATGGATACCGGAAAAGGACAACTCGAGCTGAAGTTACCCGAGAGTACCTTTTCACCCGGCAACGCCCTCTCCCATGCGGTACGCGGCCTGCCAGCCGATATCGTCGACGGCCACGTGAGCGCCTCGGCGCGCCTGCACTGGCCGGAAAAAGGACTGGATCACCTCGCCCTGACCATGCGGGATACGGGTATTCAACACAATGAGAGCTTTGCGGTAGGGATAAATACAGCGCTGCAACTACAACAGAGTGACGGCCATTGGATTACCCGAGAACCAGTTCGGGTTTCGATCGATAAAGTGGATACCGGAGTCGCGGTCAAAAATCTCAACTTTACCCTGGCACTGCAACCAGACGGAGACGTCACCCTGAAGGACTTCGCCGCGGAACTATTGGAAGGCGTCCTGACTTCGCAGCAGCTTACCTGGAACCTGGATGGAAAAGAGCGTCGCTCTCTGGTCAAATTTACCGGGATATCCATTGGAGCTCTGGCCCGAGAGATGGAGTCCACCAACTTTGCCGCCAGCGGCTTGCTCGATGCCGCGCTACCACTGACTACCGATCGGCAGGGTGTCACCATTGAGGACGGCAGTCTTCAGTCCCGTCCTCCGGGCGGGCGTTTACGCTACTACGGGGCTTTTTCCCAGGCCATGCTGGGGAATAATCCGCAGTTAAAGCTCATCGCCGGCGCACTCGAGGACTACAACTACCGGGATATTCAGGGCACGGTTAACTACCCGTTGAGTGGGGACTTGTTACTCAACATGAAATTAACCGGACGCAGTGATGCCATCGACGCCAATCGCGACCTGATCATCAACCTGAATCTCGAAAATAACGTGCCCACCATGCTGCGCTCCCTGCGGGCCAGTCGGGATCTGACCGATGTGCTGGAACAACAGGTCCAGTAAAGCAATGAAGCGAAGTGGCAATTGCGCAGAAACGCACCAAATTCTGTACACTGTTCAGTTACGGTTAATCCGACAGAATCTATAGTAATCATCAACAGCCCCCAGGCGCCTCCGTCGGGCCCGTCCTTTACAGAGCCCTGGCAACCTGTATGACACCTGACGAAACATCCTGGAAGAAAGCGGAGTATTCAGTGAAACAGACAGGAACCTTCAAGCGCCCGGCAATCTGCCTGCTGCTCGTGCTCGGCGCAACCGTTACCACCGCATGTACGCCCACTGTGGCGGTGCAGGCACCCAGCGAGCCCATTACCGTTAACCTGAATGTGAAAATCGAGCATGAGATTCGCGTGAGAGTCGACAAGGAACTGGACGATCTGTTCGAAGATAAGGAAGGGATTTTCTAGCACTCCCAACCCTGCGTGACACTTGTGTCCGCACCGTGGGAACGAGGAAATCAGCCGGTTTTACCGATCGAGATAAGGAATCAAATACAGCCATGAAACCATCTTTCAAAAAACTGCTCGCAGGACTTTTTTCACTTACTCTGCTGATTGCCCTGCCGGCCGCTGCAATCACCCTGAAAGAGGCGCAGAGCAAAGGTATCGTGGGCGAAGCCAACAGTGGATATATCGCCGTTGTTCAAGGCAGCTCGCCAGAAGTAGATGCCCTGGTGGCAGAGGTCAACGCCAAGCGCAAGCGTGAATACGCCGCTATTGCCAAACGTAACAATATCGATATCAGCCAGGTCGCCGCGCGCGCCGCCGAGAAGCTCGAAGCCCGCCTGTCCCGGGGAGAGTATTTCCAGGACAATCTTGGCCGCTGGAAACAAAAATAAAGCGGCTGACGCCGGAATGGTTGATGACAGAAATCAGAGGCCAGTGAAACGAAAAAACCCGCAACACCGGTTGCGGGTTTTAATCAAGGAAATGGAATTGGACTAAGTCAACACAATCTCAAGCGGGCCAACCAGGCGCGATATCAGAGATTGGCAAACAGTGACATGCCATCCAACCCCTGGTTCTCCATCACTTCGCGCAGACGCTTCAGCGCATCCACCTGTATCTGACGTACGCGTTCGCGGGTCAGACCTATTTCACGTCCTACTTCTTCCAATGTACTGGCCTCGTACCCGCGCAGGCCGAATCGACGGGAAACCACTTCACACTGCTTGTCTGGTAGCTCACCCAGCCAACGGTTGATGCTGTCAAACAGATCCTTGTCCTGCAGTAATTCCGCCGGATCCGATTCCTGTTGATCCGGAATGGTGTCCACCAGGGTCTTCTCAGACGACGGTCCAATGGGTGTATCTACAGAAGTTACGCGCTCATTGAGCCCAAGCATCCGCTCGACGTCTTCTACCGGCTTTTCCAGCAGATTGGCAATTTCTTCCGCAGAGGGCTCGTGATCGAGCTTCTGTGCCAGCTCCCGGGATGCCCGCAGATAGACATTCAGCTCTTTCACCACATGAATGGGCAGACGGATAGTGCGCGTCTGGTTCATGATGGCGCGTTCGATGGTCTGGCGGATCCACCAGGTGGCGTATGTGGAGAAGCGGAATCCCCGCTCCGGGTCAAATTTTTCCACCGCGCGGATCAAACCGAGGTTGCCCTCTTCAATAAGGTCCAGCAGCGCCAGGCCACGGCTGACATAACGGCGGGCGATCTTCACAACCAGTCGGAGGTTGCTTTCGATCATGCGCTTACGCGCGGCCGCGTCACCTCGCAAGGCTTTGCGTGCGTAGTAGACCTCTTCCTCTGCAGTCAGCAGCGGAGAGAAACCGATTTCGTTGAGATAAAGCTGGGTTGCGTCCAGGTTTTTCTGTCCGTACGTATCATCCAGTTTACGCACGCCAGACTTCTGGGCGGGTTCTTTTTTTGTTGCTTTGGTGGGGGTTGCTTTATGAGAGATTGTTTCGGAGTTTTTTTTTGCCGATTTACTCCGGGACCGGCTTGTTTTAGTAGACGCTGCGGTAGCTTCTTGCTCCACAGGTTCGGGTGAAAGATCTGATCTGGAGCTGAACTCCAGGTGATCGTGTCGTTGTGCTTCCATTTCCCCAACTCCTTGTACTTTGCCTGTATCAGCCGCTTTGACAGCTCGCGATCGCTGAATCGGTCGCTGTCTAGGCGACAGCCTCCGTTCCCGGCACCTCACCGTCGTTGGTGAGTAGTGTCACTGCAGGGCAGTTACTGCCGATCCCGGTGACTACCTCAAGTGGTTATAAATAAAAGTCCATTTTTATTGCACAACAGCGTAAAGACAGGCAGGTCTTTCACCGATTAAGGCAAGTACGCCATAGGGTCTACAGGCTGGCCGTTCTTGCGAATTTCAAAGTGGAGCATATCGCGGTCGGTACCACTCGAACCCAGTTCCGCTATCCGTTGCCCCGCTTTGACCTTCGCCCCCTCACCGACAAGTAACTTGTCGTTATGGGCGTAAGCACTGAGGAACTCCTCGCTGTGCTTGAGAATCAGAAGCTTGCCGTACCCTCTCAGTGCGCTTCCGGCGTAAATCACTGTGCCATCCGCTGCTGCCTGAACAGATTCCCCCTTTTTCCCGGCGATATCAACACCCTTTCGCAGGGGGTTATTCGCCTGAAAACTGGAAATCACTCTCCCCTTCACTGGCCAGCGCCAACTTGTGTCAAATTTATGACGGTCCGGAATTGACGTTTTCTGAACTTTTTTTGGTGAGGATTTCGCTACAGAAACACGCGGCGGCGGCGCCACTGCACGAGGTTGCCGACGGGTCGGAGCCGTTTTTTTGACCACTTGAACGGGAGCGTGACCAGCAAGTTTCAAGCGTTGTCCCGGGAAAATCCTGTAGGGCGAGGGAATGCTATTGATAGCAGCTAAGTCTTTGAAATCCTTACCATATCTCCAAGCGATCGAATACAGTGTCTCGCCTTTGCTGACCAGGTGATGCTGTATTTTCTGGCTGGGAGGCTGACTTAAAGATGAGGTGGGAGCCAGATTGCTGGCGCACGCAGTCGCAAAAACCGACAACACGCAAATGGTTAAAATTTTAAACAAACGGGATCCGGCCTGGCGCATTACGCTTTTCAGAATTCCGGAAAAGACGGTGTTTTTAGGTCGATAGATGCGCCGTTTCATTATTCTCTTTTTACATCAAAGGGGTGCATTTATGGAAAAAGTGTCTAAAGAAAACTGCCGTTTTACCCCTTGCAGGCGGTAAAGAATACCGGAGTTCAGCACCCGCTCAATACGGTGCCGGTTTCCACCCAATACCCTGGTGAAACTCCGTCACTTACCTCAGTAAGCTTTGGGCACAGGTCGTGTAAGCCACGGCTTATTGCTGCTGTGCGACATTACCTACATGGCGCCAATGTAACCACTCAATACCCAATACCAGCAACACGGCCACTACCGCAGCGCCGAGCGCCACCAGCATGAAAGAGGGCTGCCCGGTTACCGCAGCGAACTCGGCAGGCAGAACATTGGACATCATCGGCGCGAGTTTCTCACCGGAGATATCGACACCTTTAGCCGCCAACTTCCAGGGCCACACAATTTTCAGGCTCCCCAACAGAATTCCCACAAGGAAAGACAGTGTCACAGACGGAAACCGGTGCATGAGCCAGGACAGTAGGCGACTGAATAGCAGAAGGCCACACACAGCGCCTGCGCCAAACCAGGCCAGAGCACTCACTTGCATCTGGTGTACCGCGGAGATTACCTGGGGATAGATACCGATCATCAACAATATAAAGGAGCCGGAGATCCCCGGTAGGATCATCGCGCAGATCGCCAGGGCACCGGAAAAGAACAGGGTATAAGGAGTGGCAACGATTTCCGTGGGCCGCATCTCACTGACCAGTATTGCCAGGGCACCGCCAAGTACCAGAGCCAACCAGCACTGCCAGGTCCAGTTCGGGACCCGGCGCGCGATGGGTACCACCGATGCCAGGATAAGGCCAAAAAAGAAGCCCCATACCACAATCGGGTAATTCTCGAGCAGGTAAGTAATCACCTTGGCGAGACTGAAAATACTGATCAGGACGCCGGAAAACAGCGCCAAGAGGAAGGTGCCGTTGATATAGCGCCACGCGGCAGCAATCCCTTGTTTGAACAGGATGGTAAGCGCGTGCGGCCCTATACGGCTGAGAGAATCGAGGAGTTCCTGATAGATACCGGTAATAAAGGCAATGGTGCCCCCTGACACACCGGGCACGACGTCGGCAGCGCCCATGGCAAGCCCGCGCACGGCGACACCCACATAGCGATTGCGATACAGGCCCGACATCAGCGCACTACCCCGCTAAGCAAGGGCACAAAACGGACAGGTTCGGCTTTTTCCACATCGAATCGAGTACCGTCTTCACTGCGACTCACAATCGTCAAATACTGGGTGTCGCTACCCACCGGAATTACCAGCACGCCGCCCGGCGCCAGCTGCTCTCGCAATTCATCCGGCACACTGGCGGGCGCAGCAGCACACAGGATGGCGTCGTAGGGCCCATTTTCAGGCCAGCCGAAGCCACCACTGCTGAGGCGCATCTCCACATTAAAAATGCCCAGCTCGCGCATCCGCTGACGGGCTTTGACCAACAGTGGTTCCACTCGTTCCACCGAATAGAGCTTGTCCACCAGTCGCGCGAGAATCGCAGTCTGGTAACCGGAGCCAGCGCCCACTTCCAGCACCCGGGCACGGGAGCGAGCGCGACTGACCAGCAATTCGGTCATGCGGGCGACGATATAGGGTTGGGAAATGGTCTGGCCATAACCTATCGGTAGTGCAGTGTCCTCGTAAGCGCGTATCGCCAGAGCTTCGTCCAGAAACAGATGACGCGGTGTGGATGCCATTACATCCAGCACTTCTTCACTGCTAATACCCTCTTCCCGCAGTCGCTGAATCAGGCGATTGCGGGTGCGCTGGGACGTCATGCCCAGGCCTTCATGTCTCAATCGATCCATAAGGACGCCAAATCTCCCTGCAAGCGGTGCACCGGATTGAATCCCCAACGAAGATCCGGTGACTGACCGGCGCCGCATTTGCGGCACCGATCACATTTTGTTGTCGTTTATTTTATTGCGCTAGTGGACTGGTTGACCAGTTCTGCTACTTCCCTAAGCACCGCAGTGGCAAAAGTACCCGGCGGCAGGGCAAATGACAGAATAAGATCCTCATCCTGCCACTCAGCCTGAAACCCCTGAGGCTGCAGCATGAGTGGACGCCGCTCCTGACTGAGACCACAGTGTTCCAGCCAGTCACACCAAGGTTTCCACGGAGCCATTACCGCCAGCTCAAGATCCAGCTGCGCCCCGGAGGCGGGATTGCGCCCCCGTCCCCACAGAGGGCCAGAGGCAGCGGTCTCCGGCTCCCCCTCTATTAAATCTTGCCAGTTATCCTCTACCACTCGACTGGCGAGCACCTGATTGAACAACCAGCTTCGCGCCGCAGACATGGCGAAGGCTTTTTGATTGCGCGGAATCCGCCGCCGCTTCCCGGCCTCCTGCTCACCGCTGAAACGGTTTGCCAGGTCCAGATTACCGCCGTTGTGCCCGAAGCGCTGTTCGCCAAAATAATTGGGAACGCCGGCGGACACCTGCTTGAGTACGGCTTCCGCTGCGGATCTGTCACCGCGGACATTGCGCAGGCGGATTTTGAAGCGATTGCCGAGATGCTCGCCGCGACGCAGTTTGCGGGTACCGCGAAAATGAGTCAGCAGGGTAATTTCATCACTTTCTATCTGACGCCAGTCCGGCTCCGGCTTTTGCGCAAGCCACACACTGAACCACTGGGTGGTTACTGCGTGGCGATCCTTGAGCCCGTAAAAGCCGACGTCGTTATTCTGCACACCCGCCAGTTTCGCGAGCTGCTGCGCGACATAGCCGGTGTTGGCGCCACGCTTGCGTATCTGCAGCAGTACGTGCTCGCCTTCACCTGGCTGGGGTGCCGCCAATTCCTCCACGACAAAGTCTTCCGGCTCGCTACGGAAATCGGCACTGATGGCTGCACCACCCAGCGCACGCGGCCAATCGAGATTCCACGGGGCATCTTGTTGCTCACTCACTGGCGTGACTTCCGCTAGCTTCGAGGAGCACAACGGCTTGGGCGGCGATGCCTTCCTTGCGGCCGGTAAATCCAAGCTTTTCGCTGGTGGTTGCTTTGACACTGATACAGTCAGCGCTGACACCACAATCCGAGGCGATATTCTGCCGCATGGCATCAATATACGGGGCCATTTTGGGTGCTTGTGCGACAAGAGTGGCATCGGCATTGACCAGGTGATACCCCCGCTCGGAGATGAGACCAATCACATGGCGCAGCAGTGCGCGGCTGTCGGCCCCCGAGTAGGCTTCATCGGTATCAGGAAAATGTTTGCCAATATCGCCCAGTGCCAGCGCTCCCAGCAGCGCATCGGCGAGAGCGTGCAACAGGACATCACCATCGGAGTGGGCAACCAGGCCCTGCTCGTGAGGAATGGTGACTCCGCCGAGGACGACGTGGTCCCCGAGGCCAAAGGCGTGTACGTCGATGCCCTGGCCGATTCTGAAACTCATGCTTGTGTTCCTGACTGAATATTTTCGAGTGTTTGACGATGTTGCAGCAGTGCTTCCGCCAGAATCAGGTCGGCGGGATGGGTAATCTTGAAGTTACTGCGGCAGGCGGGCACCAGTTGCGGGTGGTATCCAGCCATTTCCAGTGCACTGGCTTCGTCTGTAATGGATTGTGGCGCTTGCGCGAGCCCGGTTTTGAGCGCGTTGCACAATACTGCCAACGGTGCTTTCTGCGGCGTCTGGGCGAGCCAGATGCGATCCCTGCACAGGGTTTGCTCCACGCTGGGGTCGCCGTGTTTATCACGCGATTGCTTGACGGTATCGCTGGCCGGCTGGGCCAGTAACGCTGTGGGACCTGCGGCCAGCAGGCTTTCTATATCCCTGCCGCTTACCAGGGGGCGTGCAGCATCGTGGACCAGAACCGATGTCTCGGGGTCTGCGTGCTCGCTGAGGAATTCCAGGGCGGCGAGGACAGAATCTGCCCGTTCGGCACCGCCGGTGACGGTATGCACTCTGGGGTCTTGCGCGGCGGCGAGCTTTTCAAATTCGCGATCGTCGGCGGCAATGGCGACGACGATACCGGTGAGGCCGGGCCACTGGAGGATATTTTCGAGGGTGTGGGCAATCAGGGGTTTGCCGGCGAGGGGCAAATACTGCTTGGGTTTGCCTGCGCCCATGCGCTTGCCGGAGCCGGCCGCGGGGACGATGGCCCAGTAACTGGTGGCAACCGGGGTCGGTTCAGGCGAATGCTCTCGGGTGTTCATTGTTTTTCTCGCTGAGACTCAGGCTCGTTGTTTTTGTCCTGGTCGAGAAAAATAAACAGGGTTTCGCCTTCTTTGATCAGGCCGAGATCGTAGCGGGCTTTGGCTTCTACGCCATCAGTACCTTCTTTGAGACTACGCACTTCGCGCAGCAGCTGACGGTTTTCCCGCTCGAGTGCAGCGTTTTTCTGCTGCTGGTCATTGAGCTGCCGTTCCAGACGGGTCACTTCTGCAAAACTGCCTTCACCCACCCACAACCGGTATTGGGTCATCAGCAACAGGACGGTGAGAATTGCCAGCAGCCATTTCATTTCGTTTGTTCTCTCTGGCTTTATCGTAGTACTACACACGGAATGAGATCCGTGGCGGCCCTGCTACCAATGGCCCTTCCCAGGACACGCCGTGAACCCATCC
>NZ_LZDE01000273.1 GCF_002009015.1 Microbulbifer mangrovi
CCGCACCATGGTGCGGGTTTTTTTGTGCCTGGGGGTTTGTGAATCAGAATTTCACATTGCGCGGTGTACGCGGGAAGGGGATGACATCGCGGATGTTGCCCATACCGGTTACGTAAGACACGATGCGGTCAAAACCGAGGCCGAAACCACCGTGGGGTACGGTGCCGTAGCGGCGCAGGTCACGGTACCAGTCGAGGTGCTCTTTCGGGATATCCATTTCATCCATGCGCGCATCCAGCTTGTCCAGACGCTCTTCACGCTGGGAGCCACCAATGATTTCGCCAATACCCGGTGCGAGTACATCCATCGCCGCCACGGTTTTGCCGTCGTCGTTCATGCGCATGTAGAACGCTTTGATGTCTTTCGGGTAGTTGAGCACGATGACGGGCTTCTTGAAGTGCTTCTCCGCCAGGTAGCGTTCGTGCTCCGAGGCCAGGTCGATACCCCAGGATACCGGGAACTCGAACTTTTCTTTGCAGTTTTCCAGGATCTCGATGGCGTCGCAGTAATTGATGCGGGCAAAATCGTTATCGATAATATTTTCCAGGCGGCTGATCGCTTCCTTGTCGATGCGCTGGGCGAAGAAGGCCATATCGTCCGGGCGCTCTTCCAGCACCGCGCGGAATACATATTTCAGCATTTCTTCCGCAAGGTTGGCGCAGTCTGCCAGGTCGGCGAAGGCGATCTCCGGTTCCACCATCCAGAACTCCGCCAGGTGACGGGTGGTATTGGAGTTTTCAGCGCGGAAAGTCGGGCCGAAGGTATACACCTTGGACAGCGCCAGACAGTAGCTTTCCACGTTCAGCTGACCGGATACGGTGAGGAAGGTCTCTTCACCGAAGAAGTCCTCGGAGTAGTCCACTTCGCCCTTGTCGGTCATAGGGAGGTTGGACTGGTCCAGTGTGCTGACGCGGAACATTTCACCGGCACCTTCACAGTCGGATGCAGTGATGATCGGGGTGTGCACGTAGTTGAAGCCGCGTTCGTGGAAAAAGCGGTGTACGGCCTGGGCGATGCAGTTGCGCACCCGTGCCACGGCGCCGCTCACATTGGTGCGTGGACGCAGGTGCGCGTGCTCGCGCAGGTGCTCCATGGAATGGCGTTTAGGGGACATCGGGTAGGTATCCGGGTCTTCGACCCAGCCAACCACGGTGACGCTGCTGGCGAGCAGCTCGATGGATTGTCCCTTGCCCTCGGAAGGCTTGATAGTGCCCTCGATATCCACGGCGCAGCCGGTGGTCAGTCGCAGGACTTCGGACTGGTAGTTGTTAATGGATGACTCCACCACAACCTGGATCGGATCGAAACAGCTGCCGTCGTGAACGGCGAGGAACGACAAACCCGCCTTGGAGTCACGGCGGGTGCGGATCCAGCCCTGCACTCGGGCCGTTTCGCCCTCGCGCTGACTGGATTTGAGGAGGGTATCAATGGATTCAACTTGCATGATGGTGCTCTTGTTGTTCGCGTTTGCTGGTGTCGCTTTCCGCTGGCCCGTCACGGGGCAGGTGCTTTCACGCGGCTATTTATGCTCGTCGTACGCGGCTTGTGGACGCGTTCGGCAATAAACGCCGGCATCTTGCCCCCTGATTGCGCGAAAATCCAGCCCTGCAGTGGAAACAGCTTGCGCGCAGCGGGGGAGTGACCAGCGGGTTCGCCGTCCGGTTCTGATTGTAGTTGATGGGTCACAGGCTTCGGGTGTCCCGGGGGCATCAAGGGGCTGGCTTCGCAGACGGCGTGACCCTTGGTTCGGAAAATCGCTGTCCTACACTGAAAACATCACAGTGATGGATGATGTACCCATGGTCAAAGAAGTCGGCGGCGTGCGCGGGCGCCGGGCCTGTATCCTCCTCGCGCCCAATCAGTCCCTGTCCCTGGCGGGGAATCTGTGGGTTTTCATTTCTCTGGTGGCGGTATCGCTCGGCATCAGTGTTGCCTTTGCGCTGGCGGGTGCCTGGATGGTGATTCCCTTCGCGGGGCTCGAGGTGCTGTTGCTCGCAGTGCTGTTCGGGTATGTATATCTGGAAGGCACGCGCCGCGAAGTGATCCGTATCAGTGATGATCGCGTAATGCTCGATACCAGTCGCGGCAGCCTCAAGCGCCCGGTGTACCACAGGGAGTTTGAGCGTGACAGCCTTGCGATACTCGTGCGTATGGGGTCTACGCCCGCGGAGCCAGCATCGGTTACTTTCAGTGGCCCGGAGGGCTGCCTGGAAGTAGGGGAGTTTCTGACCGATGCGGAAAAGGCGGCGCTGGTGGAAAAACTCGGCACCTGCGGATTGCGTGCGCGCAAAGAGCAAAGTTTTACGCTGCAGGACTTCTGAGGCGCACCTGACGCTGGTGCGGTTCTATTGGATATAATACGCGGGGCCCGCTGCGCAAGTTGCGGGCCCTTTTTTAATAGTTTGTTTTTTATCGCTTTGACACCAGGGGAGAGACCATGGCGCATCCTAAGATCGGCAACCTTGCACCGGTATTTACACTGAAAAACCAGAATGGTGAAAAGGTAGCGCTCAAGGACTTTCGGGATAAGAAAAACGTGGTGCTGTATTTCTATCCGAAAGCGCTGACGCCCGGCTGTACTACACAAGCCTGCGGTATCCGGGACAGCGCTGCAGAGTTTGAAAGCCGCGACACGGTGGTGCTGGGCCTGAGCCCCGATCCCGAGGCGAAGCTGCACAAGTTTATGGAGAAACACGAGCTCAACTTCGACCTGTTGGCGGATGAAGATCACAAGATTGCCGACAAGTACGGTTGCTGGGGCCTGAAGAAATTCATGGGTCGGGAGTACATGGGGCTGATCCGCACCACCTTTATTATCGATAAGGCCGGTCGTCTGCAGCACGTGATGGACAAGTTCAAGACCAAGACCCACCACGACGATGTGCTGGCCTGGATTGACGAAAACCTGGTCTGACCCGCGTTTGCCAGAGACACATGGGGAAACCGTCATTATTAGACGGTCCGTGTGACAGGAAAGTCCCCTGAGGAACGACTGGATTTATGGCGGCAGTATCTTTTTGTGCGGCAATTAAAAAAAATTTACTGTCGTCCCTTGCATTCTCCCCAGATGGTCTATACTGGCTTGTGTAAAGGAGCGCCGCTCAACCGTCTGGCCCAGAGCGATTGGGTGTGGTGCGAGGAAGTTGTACAAAAAAGAAACACTCTGGGTAGGCTTCGATGCCTGTTTTCAGGTGCGCCCCGCACCCAGGTAGTAGTCAGCGGTCGCATAAAGCGGCAAAATAGCTGGCAGTGGTAAATAGGGACTCGCAGGAAGCGGGCGTAGAACAATAACCGCGGCTCAAGGAACCCATCAAGGAGCAGCTCAATGAACCATATTCAGCCAGACCAAGCTTCGCTCTCAGAAGACAAACCCCTGCAGCAGGCAAGACTGTCCGGAGATCCGAACATTCTTGACCAGTTGCTGGCGCCGCCGGAGGCAACCAGCTTCGGTATCGCCGCTCGAGTCATCGACGTGCTGGAACAACGGATTGGAAAGGCATCTCTGGCCATTCGACCGGTGGCATCTGACCTCAGTATGTCCACCCGCACCTTGCAGCGTCGTCTGCAGGAGCACAATCTCAGTTTTGCCTCTCTGCGCGATCACGTTCGTTTCCGCCACGCAGTGCATTTCCTCAAGGATACTGCGCTGAGTGTCGATGGCATTTCCCGTATTCTGGATTTTTCCGACCGGACCAGTTTCACCAGCGCCTTCAAGCGTTGGACAGGAATGTCTCCTACAGGATATCGCAGACAGGTACGCCAGCGTTTCTAGCGTTCCGGATATTAACCTCGCATCACGTAGTCCAGGGCCCCGGTAAACACCGGTGCTCTGGATTGCCTCATTTTGTCAAAGCCGTTAGAGTTGGCCCCAGATTTTTCGACTGACTCTATCGAGGTTTAGACCATGGATTTCTTTATTCCTGCTGCAATGGCACAAGAGGCAGCTCCGGCTCCTCAGGGCAACCCACTGATTACCCTGTTGATGTTCGGCGGCCTGTTCGTGTTCATGTGGCTGTTTATTATTCGCCCACAGCGCAAGCGCCAGAAAGAGCACCAGGATCTGGTTGGCGCTCTGAAAAAGGGCGATGAAGTGGTAATGACCAGCGGTATGCTGGGACGTGTAGAAAAAGTGGATGATGATTACCTGATTCTGGAAGTGGCTGACAACATGAAGCTCAAGTTCCAGAAGGTTGCGGTGCATGCGGTGCTGCCCAAAGGCACCATCAAGAATATCTGAGCCTGGTCGGTTGCCGGTGAACATTTCTTTGGCGGCCACCAATAACAGATAAAGAAACCCGGTATATACCGGGTTTTTTTATGCCTCATATTTTTTATCCTGCTAATGTAGTTACCCGATGCCGTCTCAGGAATAGGGAGGGGAGAGAGTGAACATCGAATATCCGGCGCGAGAGCGCCTGGCCAACCTGCCGACACCGCTGCAGCCACTTAAAAGGATCAGTGAGAATTTCTCGGCGCCTTACGGCGGCCCGAAAATCTGGATTAAGCGGGACGACCTCACCGAGAGTGCCATGTCGGGCAACAAGCTGCGCAAGCTTGAGTTCATCATTGCCGAGGCCCAGGCCAGAGGCTGCAATACACTGATTACCTGTGGCGGAGAGCAGTCCAATCACTGCCGCGCAACTGCCTTGGCTGCCGCCAAGTGTGGGCTCAAGGCGCATTTGATTTTGCGCCAGGGTGCAGACGCGCACGATGACGACGCGGTACCGGATGGCAATCTGCTGGTGGATTATCTCGCTGGCGCGGAGGTATCCCGGTATCCCTTGCGGGAATACCTGGAGGATTTACCGGGCCTGTTCGAGTATTGGGCGCAGGAGTACGAGAAGCAGGGAGATCGGGCGCTGTGTATTCCCACCGGCGGTAGTGATGGTCTCGGTATCTGGGGTTACATCCTGGGCGCTGAGGAACTGCTGGAAGATTGTCGGCGTGAAGGGTTCACGCCCGATCGGCTGATTTGTGCCAGTGGTAGCGGCGGTACCCAGGCAGGATTAACGCTGGGGGCGCAATTGTTTGAACCGGGTGTGCAGGTGACCGGCTATGCGGTCTGTGATGATGCCGCTTATTTTGTAAACAAAGTAAGCGAAGATGCGGAAGACTGGGCGCGGCGCTATCGGCAATCACACCGGCTGGATCCGGCCAGGATCGACGTGATCGATGACTACATTGGGCCTGGTTACGCCATTGCGACAGAGGAAATTTACCAGACCATTGCGCTGGCCGCGCAGCTGGAAGGGATTTTGCTGGACCCGGTGTACACCGGAAAAGCGTTTCACGGCATGCTGCAGGATATAAAAGCTGGACGCTACACGGACTGTGAAAATCTGGTGTTCGTCCATACCGGTGGGCAGTTTGGGGTTTTCCCGCAGCGCACAGGTTTCCGCAGTAGCTGGGCAAGTGCAGAGAAGGGCTGTTAGATCTCTACGGTAATCTGGACGCGCGGGAGAGGAAAATGTTTCTGTTCCGCCGGTCTGCACAGGAAGTGAGCGAAAAGATTTGCGACAGAATTGCCTGTTTTAGCAAAAAAATTAGAGAATTGTTTAAATCTTGGCAGAAATAAGGACTATGCTGCTGATGATTGGCGGATTACTGTTCTCTCCAGAATGAAGCTGCTAATCTGCCGTGCGCTGAATTACCCGGAACTTTTCTCTGTGCTACCAGCGAGGAAGGGTAATTCAGATTTGTCGGCGTTGCCCGGTTGTTGTTGTGCCCGAGCGCGGTGATATTGCAGGCAGGCTGGTGGAAAATTAATCAAAAATATAATGTTGTGGGGGTTGGTTTGGAATCATTCAATCAATTGTTGTTAACGCTGGACGGTTTTCTGGGGTCCGCGTTTTGGTTCCCTTATGTACTGTTGGCGGTAGGCTTTTTCTTCACCCTGTATCTGGGGTTTCCGCAAATCCGCTACTTTGGCCACGCGATCAAGATTGTTCGTGGTAAGTACGACAAGCCCGGTGATCCCGGTGATACTTCTCACTTCCAGGCGCTGTCTACTGCGCTGTCGGGTACCGTAGGTACTGGTAATATCGGCGGTGTTGGTCTCGCCATCTTCCTCGGTGGCCCGGCCGCACTGTTCTGGATGTGGGTGACCGCATTTCTGGGGATGACAACCAAGTTTGTTGAAGTCACCCTGTCCCACAAGTACCGTATTAAAGCTGCCGATGGTTATTATGCGGGTGGCCCCATGTTCTACATGGAGCGCCGCCTGAACATGAAGTGGCTTGCGGTGATCTTCGCGATTGCGACTGTGATCAGTTCCTTCGGCACCGGCAGTCTTCCTCAGGTGAACAATATTGCCCAGGCCATGTACGACACCTTTGGCCTCAGCAAGATGGTAACCGGCGGGGTACTGGCAATACTGCTGGGCATGGTGATCATCGGCGGTATCACCCGTATCGCCAAGGTAACTTCCACCATCGTTCCGGTTATGGCGGCGCTGTACATCATCGGTGCACTGGCGGTCATCATCTATAACTACCAGAACATCATCCCGTCTTTTGCCGCGGTCTTCTCTGGCGCATTCAACGGCAGTGCGGCCATGGGTGGATTCCTCGGTGCCAGCTTTGCCTACGCCTTTAACCGGGGTGTAAACCGCGGGCTTTTCTCAAACGAAGCGGGGCAAGGCTCTGCGCCGATTGCGCACGCCGCGGCCCGTGCGGATGAGCCCGTATCCGAGGGTATGGTTTCCCTGCTTGAACCATTTATCGACACCCTGATCATCTGTACCCTGACGGGCCTGGTGATCCTGTCTTCCGGCGTGTGGACCGAGAAACATATGAACCGGTTTGAGCGCGCGGATATGCGGGTGGTTGCTGGTGCTTATACCGATAAGGACGAAGCCCATGTACATCAGCTTTTCGGTTTCCTGAGTGGCCAGGACAGCGATGTGCGTCCGTATACCGGGACCATTGTGGTTGCCGACGGCCAGGCCCTGAATAAAAACGAATTCACTGTGATCAACTCCCGCTCTGTTGCGGAAGGTGTCGAATTCCGGGTAGGGGACGACAACTTCTCGGGCGTGCTCAATGTGAATGACGGCCGCCTGGTGAACATGAATGTGGATGTTTGGGGTAACTCCCTGTTGCATTCTGTCGCACTGACCAACCGCGCATTCCAGAAAGGGTTCTTCGGGGAATACGGCAGTTACATCGTGACCTTGGGGATCCTGTTGTTTGCCTTCTCTACTGCGATTGCCTGGTCCTACTACGGTGATCGCTCCATGATCTACCTGTTCGGGCCCAAGGCGGTGATGCCTTATCGCCTCGTGTATGTTGTGGCATTTTTCTGGGCCGCGATCGAGGACACCACGGTGATCTGGAACCTGTCCGCGGTGGCCATCGTGTTAATGACGCTGCCAAACCTGTTCGGTATCTCCGTGCTTGCACGGGAGATGAAGGATACGGTCAAGGATTACTGGAAGGACCCGAGTCACAAGTAATCTTGTTTAACTGGCGAGTAACCCGGGCCAAAAAGCCCGGGAATACGCCCATAAAAAAACCCGGCGATTGCCGGGTTTTTTTATAGTGGGCTAGATGTCAGACGTTGAGCAGCAGGTATTCCCGCTCCCAGGAGCTGATCACCCGATTGAACTCTTCGTACTCGTCCCGCTTGATGGCCGCCCACGCGCGGACAAACGTATCGCCGAACATTTCCACCGCTTCGGGGCATTCCGCTAGCAGGCTCAGCGCGTGTTCCTGGGTACGCGGCAGGGTAATGGGCTCTGAAGAGCAGTCGCCAGTGTAGGGTTCACTGGGTGTGACTTTGTTCATCATGCCCAGGTAGCCGCAGGCCAGGGACGTGGCGATGGCTAGATACGGGTTACAGTCCGCGCCCGGGAAACGGTTTTCAAGACGCTTCGCCTGGGGGGAGCTGTCTGGTACGCGTAACCCGGTAGTGCGGTTGTCATAGCCCCAGTGCAGACTGGTTGGCGCCGCCATTTCCGGGGTGAATCGACGGTAAGAATTCACGTTCGGGGCAAAGAAGGTGATGAAGCCGGGAGTGTACTTCTGCATTCCACCGATAAAGTGGCGGAAGCGTTCGTTTTCGACACCGTCGTCATCCACGAAAATATTCTTGCCGGTCTTCGCGTCGACGATGCTCTGGTGCAGGTGCAACGCACTACCCGGCTCATCTTCCATCGGTTTGGCCATGAAAGTGGCGTAAATGCCGTGGCGCAGAGCGGTCTCGCGTACCGTGCGTTTGAAAGTGAAAACCTGATCCGCAAGTTTCAGCGGATCACCGTGCAGGAAGTTGATTTCCATCTGTGCGGTGCCGGACTCGTGAATCAGGGTATCTACATCCAGGCCCTGCGCTTCACAGAAGTCGTACATGTCCTCGATGATGGCCTCGTACTCGTTGGCCGCATCGATGCTGTAGGACTGACGGGTCTTTTCCGTGCGTCCGGAGCGTCCCACCGGAGCGGACAGTTTTTCGTCCGGATCGAGGTTGCGTTTTACCAGATAGAATTCAACTTCTGGTGCAACCACTGGCTGCCAACCTTGCTCGGCATATTTGTCCAGCACGAACTTCAGGATATTGCGGGTGCTGATAGGGTGGGGCTGGCCGTCCCGGGTATAGCAGTCGTGGATAATCTGCGCCGTGGGCTCATTGGCCCAGGGATTCAGGCGGATGGAGTCCGGGTCAGGCACAAGGAGCATGTCGGTGTCCGCCGGGTCGACCAGTTCGTTGTGCTCATCAACGTAGTCGCCGGTGACGGTCTGCACCAGAATACTTTCCGGCAGGCGGCTGTCTTCGGTGAGGAATTTATCGGTGGGGGTAAATTTGCCCCGCGCATTTCCGGACATGTCCGGTACCAGGCACTCGACCTCGGAAATGGAGTGTTCTGCGAGCCACTGGGTAATCTTATCCATGGTACACCTTGTTGATTAAAGGCCTTTATCCCCAAAATCGGGGTTCATGTGGGCCCGCTTACAGGCCCAAGTATATAACCCACCTTCGCCACTCAAACTGGCAGTGAAGGGTGGGAACGTGTCGTGGACCAGAGGGTCTTTCGGCACGTGGGCTTTGATTATGGCAAAAAACCGAATTATCATTCAAGAAATATTGAATAATGCTTCGGTTTTTATGTTTTCGTTTTTCAGGCCCCCGGTGGGCCATCGGGAACGCCGTTGCCCATTTGTTTGTATCGGAGATTTTTCATGGCTGTGAACGGAACAGTAACCAAGTTACTTGGCCATACCGACTCATATTATGCTGCTAGCGCCAATCCGACGCCCACATATGGTGCGCTCGAAGGTGAGGTCGAGGCGGACGTGTGCGTTATTGGTGCAGGCTACACCGGCTTGTCCTCTGCGCTGCACCTCGCTGAGCAGGGCTACAAAGTAGTGGTGCTGGAAGCAGAGCGGGTCGGTTGGGGGGCATCCGGGCGCAACGGGGGGCATGTGGGCGTGGGGCAGCGCAAGGGCCAGGAAGACCTGGAAAAGATGCTCGGCCTGGAAACTGCCAGATCCCTGTGGGATATGGGGCTTGAGGCGGTGCAGCTGGTAGAAAGCCTGATCCACAAGCACGACATCCAGTGCGATCTCAAGCGGGGCATCATGCATCTGGCGGCCAAGCCCAGTCACGATGCGGGTTTGAAAGAAGAAGTCGAGCTGCTGAATGAACGCTATGGCTACGACCAGATTCGCTATGCCGACAAAGAGGAGGTCCGCTCCCTGGTTGGCTCCGAACGCTACTCCGGCGGACAAATCGATTCGGGATCGCTACACCTCCATCCACTCAATTTTGCGCTGGGTCTCGCGGCTGCCGCTGCCAAGGCCGGCGTGCAGTTTTATGAGTACAGCCGTGTCACCAGCTATACCGGCGGCAGCCCTTGCGTTGTAAACACCGCGAAGGGGCGTGTGCGTGCGGGCAATGTGTTGCTGGCCTGCAATGGCTACCTGGGTAACCTGGAGCCGCGAATGGCCGGTCGGATCATGCCGATCAACAATTTTGTGTTGGCAACGGAGCCGCTGCCCGAGGATCTGGCACGGGAATTGATAGCGAACGATTACGCGCTTCAAGACACGCTGTTTGTGATCAACTATTGGAAACTCTCCGGTGACAACCGGTTGGTTTTCGGCGGGGGGGAGAATTATACCTCCCGTTTCCCTCAGGATATTCGCGCTTTCGTGCGCAAATACATGCTGGAAGTTTACCCGCAGCTCGCCGATACCCGCATCGACTACGGATGGGGGGGGACGCTGGCGATCACCCTCAACAGGATGCCGAGCATCGGCCGCCTGGAACCCAATGTGTACTACAGCCAGGGCTACTCCGGGCACGGGGTTCCGACCGCCACCTTCGCCGGGAAAATCATCTCGGAAGTGATTGCCGGTACCGAGGAAAGGTTTGATATATTGTCGCGCATTCCGACGCGTAGCTTCCCGGGGGGAACACTGCTGCGTTGGCCAGGGCTGGTAGCGGGAATGCTCTATTACAGCTTGAAGGATAAGCTGGGCCGTTGAATTGAAAGTTGAATGATTGTTCGGTTTGTGGGATAACAGACCGGTCGCTTCAGTCGCTGGGTCCGTCCTGAGTGGTAATGAATGGGCAGGCTCCCGATAAAAATAACCCGTGGGGAGTAACGATGACGCTATCAAATCAGCCATTTGTGGCCAGAAAAAATGTACTGGCTTCGACTATTGGTGCAGCAGTATTGACCGTCAGTGGCGGTGCGATTGCCGCGCCTGAAATTGAAGAGGTGACCGTCACCGCGCAAATGCGCGCTGAGTCGCTCAAAGACGTACCGATGTCCGTCAGTGCATTCACTGGCGACACCATCAAGAATTCCAATCTGTCGGACTTCAAGGACCTGTTTGCCCTGACTCCGGGCATTTCCGGTGAAACCACCGACTCCTACTTCGACTCCGTATCGGTACGCGGTGTGAACAACAACAGCTTTGGTTCCGGCAGTGATCCGGCGCTGGGTATCTTCCTCGACGGGGTATACCAGAGCCGCACCGGTGCCACGCCGAGCATGTTTGACCTGGATCGCGTAGAAGTCGTGAAAGGTCCGCAGGGTACCCTGTTCGGTCGAAACACTGCCTCCGGCGCCATCTCCATGACCACCCGCAAGCCCGGTGAAGTGTTTGGCGGCGAGATGTCCGTGAACGCGGGGCAGTACGGTCGCCTGGACTTTGAAGGCGCGGTAGATATGCCGGTCAGTGAAGATTTCGCCCTGCGTATTGCCGGTATGCACCAGGAGCAGGACGGCCACGTCAAGAATCTCGCCGGTGGCCGCGACCTCGGCGCCAGCGAAGCGGATGCGATGCGTGTTACCGCTGTCTACGAAGGCATAGAAGACACCACCGTTACCCTGATGGCGCAGTACGAAGACCGTTTTAGCGACGGCACCATCTACCGCGCGCTGGGCACCGAGGGTGACTACGATGAGGTCTACAACGACCAGCAGGGTATTGATCAGTCGGAAATTGGCGACATGGTGCTGACCGTTGAGCGTCAGTTCGAAAGTGTCACCCTTAGCTCCATTACTGGCTACAAAACCCACAACTACACCTACGTTGAAGATTTCGATGGCACCGACAAGCCGATCGATACCTTCGTTCGCGACCAGTCCGGCGATTTCTTCAGTCAGGAATTCCGCCTGACTTCTGATAATGCCGGTCCCTTCAACTGGGTACTGGGTGCCAGCTATTACCAGGAGGACCTGGATGCTTACTTCGCTGGTGTCGACGCCGAGGACTACATCTGTGCCGGCGCCATGGAAGTGGACTACGAGTTGGATGTCGATTCTTCCATGACCTGTGCCGAGCTGGCACTGGCCTATCCGGATGATATGGACGATGCGTTCTGGACCGGTGGCGATCCCTGGGAATACGCACCTACAGCGGGCATGGATATTCCCGGTGGTGTAATGATCGGCGATGGTATGTCCGTCGAAGAATCCTTCACCAGTGGCGAGTACAGCGGCTGGGGCGTGTTCGCGAACACCACTTTCGACCTGAGCGAGAAGACCAGTCTGGGCTTGGGTATCCGTTACACCGAAGACCACAAGAAATACACCGTGGATTCTCCGTGGCCGGACACCTGGACCGGTGGCTGGAACTACCAGCTGATGTTCACCGATGGCCCGATCACCGGTGAAAATACCTGGAGCAACGTATCCGGTCGCGCGACCCTGAACCACGACTTCTCCGATGCGGTAACTGCATACGCGAGCGTCGCCACGGGCTACAAGTCCGGTGGTTTCGACTACCTCTCTTACCGCGTGACTGATCCCGCGTTCGCGGAAGACGAAGATACCTGGCTGGAAGATTACGAGTGGACCGTCGACAGCAGCAACGGTGAGCCGAACCAGTTCGACGAGGAGCAGGTGCTGTCTTACGAACTGGGTGTGAAGGCGCGCTTGTTGGACAACCGTCTGCACCTGAACGCCGCTGCGTTCCAGTACAGCTACGACGACTTGCAGCAGGCATTCTTCATTGGCGCCGCCGCGGTTACCCGCAATGTGGGTGAAAGTGAAGGCCAGGGCCTGGAAGTGGACGCCCGTTGGTTGATCACCGACAACCTCGACCTGTATATGGGGATGGCCTGGCTGAACACCGAATTCTCTGGTGCGCCGGAAGAGCTGTGCGAAGGTTGTGATGGCAACGAGATGGCGTTCTCGCCGGCGTTTTCTTCTGCCACCATCTTGACCTACACCACCGATGTAGGTTTCGGTTCCCTGGCGCTGTCCGGTGAATATACTTACACCGGTGAGCAGTTCTCCGATCTGGATAACACCGAAGAGGTGAAGCTCGACAGCCGTGGTGTCGTGAACCTGCGGGCTTCCATCACCGCGCCGAGTGAAAGCTGGACTGCTGGTGTCTACGTGGAAAACCTGACCGGGGAGGAGTTCTACCACTGGGGCTACGCCGAAGCGGACTACAACCTGCCGGCTACCCAGACTGACCCGTCGCGCGGTCGCGTAGCGGGTGTCAGCCTCGACTACCGCTTCTGATTCACGCTCGTTGAATCATTGAAGTCTGCCCTTCACCGGGTAAACTCGGAAAAAGCCGGCTCCCAGAGTCGGCTTTTTTTGTTAATGAGTGGGCGGCGCATTTGTGATAAAAATGGCACTTCAGTGAAAAGGATTACGAAGTGTCGACTGCAGAACAGAATCGCCGTAAAAATCAGTTGTCGCCGCGTCGGGAGCCGGTCCAGGCCCGCGCCCGGGAAAGGGCCCGCCAGATACTGGATACCACCGGCCGACTGCTGGAGCAGGTGGGGCTCAACGACCTCACCACCATTCTGATTGCCAAGGAACTGGGTGTCTCGGTAGGTTCTGTATATCACTATTTCCCCAACAAGCACGCCATCCTTTACGCAATGGGTGAGCAGTGGCTGGCGAGCCTGACCGAGCGCCTCGACGAGCTTGCCGCGAGTGAGCTGGAGCAGTTGAGCCTCAAGGAATTTCTCGACGACCTGCTGGAAAGGTGGGTGTCGGTTTACCGTGAGCAGCGCGGTCTGCTGCCGCTGGTGCAGGCCATGTGGGGGATCCCCGAACTGCATGAGCTGGACGAACGCCACGATGAGCTGGTAATCAGCCATCTGATGGATATGTTCCGGCGCCTTGGCTTTACCTGTCCGGTCAATGAAACCAATCGCCTGGCGCGCGCCACCCTGGAAACGTGTCACGCCATGATGCTGGTGATTGTCAATCAGCAAGGCGTGCGCTCTGATCGGACCCGCGCGGACCTGTTGAATATGTTGATGGTGTTGCTCGAGCCACACCGCAACGATGAAAAACCCTCCGGCCTCGACGATATCGAGGGCCCCTGATTTTCTGAATACTCATGAGTAGCAATCCGCAAGTCACTGCTTCGGGCAGCAACAAGCTTATTATCGCGATTTCCTCGCGGGCACTGTTCGACCTGCGTGAGAGCCACCAGATCTACGAAGAGCAGGGGGTCGCAGCGTTTTCCGCCTATCAGGTGGAGCGGGAAAACGATGTATTACCGAAAGGTGAGGCTTTTTCGCTGGTAGAGAAGTTTCTGCAGATCAATGAGCGACTGCCCGGGGAGCCCCGGGTCGAAGTGATCCTGCTGTCCCGCAACAGTGCCGACACCGGTCTGCGGGTGTTCAACTCCATCGAACACTACGGGTTGAAAATCAGCCGTGCCGCTTTCTGCAATGGCGGCAGCCCGTATCGCTATATCGCTCCGTTTGGTTGTCATCTGTTCCTGTCGACCGATGGCAGCGATGTGCGTCGCGCATTGGAGCAGGGCGTGGCGGCAGCCACCCTGATACCCGGTGGCGCGCGCGAACGAGGCGATGAAGTGTTGCGTTTTGCGTTTGACGGGGATGCGGTACTTTTCTCCGATGAGGCAGAGCAGATCTTCAAGCGCGAAGGCCTGGCTGCGTTTACCACTGCCGAGCGTGCATCTGCCCGGCAGCCGCTACAGGGCGGCCCGTTCAAGGGTTTTCTCGAAGCCCTGCAACAGCTGCAGGCGGAATTCCGCGCGGAAACCTGTCCAATACGCACCGCGCTGGTTACCGCGCGCTCGGCCCCAGCCCACGAGCGGGTAATCCGTACCCTGCGTGCGTGGAATATCCGTATCGACGAATCCATTTTTCTCGGCGGCCTGCCCAAAGGCGAGTTTTTGCGCGCATTTGGCGCCGATGTATTTTTTGACGATCAGCCTAATCACTGTGCCTCTGCTGCTGCGCATGTAGCCACGGGGCATGTCCCGCACGGTATTGCCAACGTCGAGGAATAGGTCGGGGGGGATCACTGGTGAGAATTTTTCCGCCACAAGTCGAATCTTGCCCCTGAACTCTCCCGCGCGAAGTCACTTTTAGTAACTTTTTATCCATTTATTGAAGGTTGATATAGCCCGTAGTTGGCTCGGTGGGCTTTTGCCTGCTATTCTTTTCCAGCATAAAGTCACTAAGTTTTTATAACCGTTGGCTGGCGTAAAACTGAGCGTTGCCGGAACATGGCACGGGCTGCCAGCTGTCGACAGGGAGAGGCTATGAAGCTGCAGCAGTTGCGTTATATCTGGGAAGTGGCGCATCACGACCTCAATGTTTCAGCCACGGCCCAGAGTCTGTTTACCTCACAGCCGGGTATCAGTAAGCAGATTCGCTTGCTCGAGGATGAACTCGGTGTCGAGATTTTTGCCCGTAGTGGCAAGCACCTTACCCGGGTGACACCAGCCGGGGAGGCCATCCTGAAAACCGCCGGCGAGATTATGCGCAAGGTGGAAAACATCAAGCAGGTGGCGCAGGAGTTCAGCAACGACAAGCGCGGCAGTCTTGCCATTGCCACCACTCACACCCAGGCGCGTTACGCGCTGCCTCCAGTAATCAAAGGCTTTATCGCCCGCTATCCCGAAGTCTCGTTGCATATGCATCAGGGCACGCCGATGCAGATTTCGGAAATGGCCGCGGACGGCACCGCCGATTTTGCAATTGCTACCGAGGCGCTGGAGCTGTTCAGTGATCTGGTGATGATGCCGGTGTATCGCTGGAACCGTTGTATTTTGGTGCCCAAGGGCCACGAGCTTGCGCAGCTTCCCAAACTGACCCTGGAGGATGTAGCCAAGTACCCGATTGTTACCTATGTGTTTGGTTTTACTGGGCGTTCCAAGCTGGATGAGGCTTTCCTCGAGAAGGGGCTTTCGCCAAAGGTTGTCTTTACCGCGGCGGATGCGGATGTCATCAAGACTTATGTCCGCCTTGGTCTCGGTATTGGCATTGTGGCCGATATGGCGGCGGTGGAAGACGAGGATAGCGATCTTGTCGCGCTGGACGCCAGCGAACTGTTTGAAAGCAGTGTGACGAAAATCGGTTTCCGCAAAGGTATTTTCTTGCGTGGATTCATGTACGAATTTATTCAACAGTTTGCGCCGCACCTGACGCGTGAGCTGGTAGAGCAGGCCGCCCAGGCGTCATCGCGCGCTGAGGTGGATGAGCTTTTCTCACATATCGATCTGCCTGTGTATTGATTGATGGCCGAATCCTCTGGACTTTGAAATCAGGCAGTAAAAACGCAAAAGCCCGGCTGAATTGCCGGGCTTTTGCGTTCTTTGAATGCTGGTGGCGTTACTGGTTGTTCAGTACTTCTTTCACGAACTTGAAGTACACCGTATACACCTCGGGATCCTTGCCTTCTTCTTCGACCACAAAGAAGGGCGCGCGCTGGACGTTCAGGCGTTGCGCGAGTTGCATACCCGGGCTTTCCGGGTCGCGCTCATCCGCGATCAGGATTTCATCGAGAAATTTTTCCTGGTCGTTTTCCTTGAGCTTCTGCTCAACGTCGTTGCACTTGGCGCACAGGGAGCCGTCGGCGAGCACTTTTTTCACCAGAGTAATTCGCATGGGACACTGCCTTATGATTCGCAGCCCGGCGGTCAGTGCCGGGCAATATCTGGAAAGGGAATTGGCGCGAAATCTAGCAGAGTCCGGATGGCGGTGGAAATATCGAAGGGCGATAGCTTTATAACCCGAAATCGAACCACTGGGGGGGCTCAGGAAAAGCGGGCTTCCAGGGTTTCGAGTAGCAATCGTACCTTGTCCAGGCACTCGCGGTGTTCCGCCTCGGGAATGGAGTCCGCCACGATGCCACCGCCGGCAGCGCAGCTGATATTGCCATTACTCGCGGTCAGCGTACGGATGGCGATATTTGAGTCGGCGCGACCGCAGCTGCTGATGTAGCCGATACTTCCACAGTAGATGCCGCGGGGGCTGCGTTCCAGCTCGCGGATAATCTGCATGGCGCGTCGTTTCGGTGCTCCGGTAATGGAGCCGCCGGGGAAGGTGGCCGCGAGTACGTCGGCAAACTCCATCTCATCGGGTATTTGGCCGGTGATGGTGCTGACCAGATGATGTACGTTGGCAAAACTCTGCAGTTCAAACAGTGAGGGAACCCGCACACTGCCGCGCTGGCATACCTTGCCAAAGTCGTTGCGCAACAGATCCACGATCATCAGGTTCTCCGCCCGGTCCTTGCGGCTCGCACACAGTGCGCTGGCAAGCTCCTTATCCCGCATCTCGTCAGCACTGCGCGGAGCCGTGCCCTTGATGGGTTCAGTCTGCAGGAAATTGCCGTCGGCGAGTACAAAGCGCTCTGGAGACAGGCTCAGGATCGCGCCCTGTGGTATCGAGAGGTAGGCGGAAAAGGGGCCTGCGGCTACTTCCCGCAGGGCAAGGTAGGCAGTGAGCGGGCAGCCCTCGAAGTCCGCATCAAAGCGCTGGGTGAAGTTCGCCTGGTAGATATCGCCCGCGCCTATATAGGCAAGGATTTTCTCGATTTGCGCCTGGTATTCCTGTGCAGTGAACTCGTGTCGGAAGGTCGATCTCAGCGAGAACGATTCTCCGCGCGCGGGGCGCGACCAGTCGAGGCCAGTGAAGCGTGCTTTCAGGTCGCGCATCTGCACGTTGGTGCACGCGGGATGGAAGATCAGGTGGGTCGCCTGCAGCTGGTGGTCGACAATCAGCGCCCAGGTGTAGAGACCGAAGTGTCCTGCCGGTAGTGCGGTCGCGCGCGTATCGGCAGGTAGGAAATTTCCGCTGTTACCCAGTTCATAGCCCGCGTAGCCGATGGCGCCGCCACAGAACGGCAGCTGCTGATCGACATCCTGCGGCGCGAGCTCACACATCAGGTCGTCCAGCGCTCCAAAGGGCGCCGGATCTGACGGCGATAATGTGAGGGTGTTAACCGGGTCAGCGCTCAGGATGTCGAAACGTCCGCCACGTGGGCCTGATGCCCCGGAGTCGAGCCAAACCGGGTGGGGCAGGTCAGCCAGAGCCGTAAAAGCGGCCCCGGTATTGGGAGAATAGGGCAGGGAGAGTATTTGCAAAACGTCAACCAAACTTCCGGGCGGGTTCCCCGCACAGGTTCCATATCAGGCTGCCAGGCGCCGTCGGACGGGCGGCAGGCAGTGCCGGCCTTGTGGGCGGCGCTACTTTACTCCAAAACCCGCTCCTAAAGAAAATCTAGTCGATTCTGCGCTCGATTCCGGCCTGGGACATCAATCGGGTGGCGAGTTCTTCAACCGAGAGCTCGGTGGCGTCCAGGGACGGAATCTGGGCCCGGCGCAGTATCTGCTCAACCTGACGAACCTCGAATTCACACTGCTCGGGTGAGGCGTAGCGGCTATTGGCGCGGCGCTCCTGGCGAATACTCATCAGCCGACGCGGGTCGATGGTGAGGCCGAACAGCTTGTGCCGGTATGGCCGCAGGATCTTGGGCAGCGCAGTGGAATCCATATCCTCTTCGGTGATCGGGTAATTGGCAGCGCGCAACCCGAATTGGAGTGCCAGATATAGACACGTCGGCGTTTTACCGGAGCGGGATACCCCCACCAGTATGATATCGGCGCTTTCAAATTCCCGCGTGCGACGTCCGTCATCGTTGTCCATGGCGAAATGTACGGCATCGATACGAGCCGTGTAGCGCCGATTGTCGGCGATACCGTGGGATACACCTACAGTACGCGCCGGGTCTGTGCCAAACAGGTTGGCCAGCGGTGCGAGATAGCTTTCGAACACGTCAAGCATCAGGGCCGAGCTCTGGTGTAGCTGCTTGCGAATCTGGTCGGACACGATACTGGTGATGATAATCGGCTGCAGGCCTGACTCCTCGGCCGCACGCTCGATGCGCTGGAGAACCTGGTTTACACGTGCATCGGAGTCCACATAGGGCACGGTTACCTGTTCTACCTGCTGATCGCGAAATTGCGCGAGCAGGCTGTGGCCGATGCCTTCTACCGTGAGACCCGTACCATCAGAAATAAAAAACGCGGTGCGCTTTCGTGTTCCGGGGTTCGCTGGTGGATTGCTTTGTGACGATTCGTTCATAGGCTCGTTTTCTGCATTGACAGGCACATGGATGCCGCGAATGGTATCCCATTCGTCGGCAACATTGGCAGTACGATTGGCGCATAAGCACTTGGTGCGGCCATTTTTCGCGGTATTTTGACCGGACGTTTTCCGGGGCTTTAGATTCAGCGTAATTGAATGCCGCGAAGCGTGAAGTCCTGTAGAAAAATTACAACAGGAATTGGGTCTTTTTGTAGGTTTTTGCGGGGTATTATTTACAAAACCCTTCCTTATAATCTGGCGCCTGAACAGCAGTTGCAGAGGGCAGCCCATTGACCACTTACACTCTCGAATTCGCGAAGCTGGGTATGGCAGACGTCGACAAGGTCGGCGGCAAGAATGCGTCACTGGGAGAGATGATCTCCTCCCTCGCTGGCGCGGGCGTCAGCGTCCCTGGCGGTTTTGCCACCACCGCGGAAGCATTTCGTGAATTCCTGTCCAGTGCCCAGCTGGACACCCGTATCGCAGAGCGCCTGAAGAGTCTGGATGTCGAAGACGTTGCCGCTCTGGCCGCTGCCGGTGAGGAAATTCGCCAATGGCTGCTGGACACGCCTTTCCCCAGCCAGCTGGAGGCCGAAATCCGCGCTGGCTACGAGGCACTCGGCGGCGGCGAGACGGCGGTGGCAGTGCGTTCCTCTGCGACGGCAGAAGACCTCCCTGACGCTTCCTTTGCGGGCCAGCAGGAAACTTTCCTGAATATCCGCGGCATTGACGCGGTTCTGGAAGCGGTTAAAGAAGTGTTTGCTTCCCTCTACAACGACCGCGCCATCGCTTACCGGGTGCATACCGGTTATGCGGATGTAGGGGTTGCCCTGTCTGCGGGCATCCAGCATATGGTGCGTAGTGAAACCGGTGCCTCCGGGGTAATGTTTACCCTCGATACCGAGAGCGGTTTCCGCGACGTGATTTTCGTAACGGCTGCCTATGGCCTCGGTGAAACCGTGGTGCAGGGTGCGGTAAACCCGGACGAATTTTATCTCTACAAGCCCGCGCTCGAGGCGGGCCGTCCGGCCATTTTGCGCCGCAACCGCGGTAGCAAGGCAATCAAGATGGTCTATGACGAGAGTGGCGAGTGCGGCCGCTCCGTGAAGACCGTGCAGGTGGCAGAAGAAGATCGCCTGCGTTTTGCGCTAACTGATGAAGAGCTTACCGAGCTCGCCAATCAGGCGCGCAAGATCGAGGATCACTACCAGCGCCCCATGGATATCGAATGGGCCAAAGACGGCGATAGCGGCAAGCTGTTTATCGTCCAGGCGCGGCCGGAAACCGTGCGTTCCCGGGACACCGGTACCAGTATTGAGCGCTACAAGCTGCACGAGCGCAGTGACATCCTGTGCGAAGGACGCGCAATCGGCCAGCGTATTGGCGCGGGCAAGGTGCGTGTGCTCGATTCAGTTGAAGACATGGCCAAGATGCAGGACGGTGAGGTACTGGTTACCGATATGACCGACCCGGACTGGGAGCCGGTGCTGAAAAAGGCCAGTGCCATCGTTACCAATCGCGGTGGGCGTACCTGCCATGCCGCAATTATCGCCCGCGAGCTGGGCATCCCAGCGGTGGTAGGCTGCGGTGACGCTACCGAAAAGCTGTCTACCGGTACGCCCGTGACGGTTAGCTGTGCGGAAGGGGATACCGGGTTTGTGATGTCCGGTGAACTGGATTTCGAGCGCTCTCTGACCGAAGTTCAGGACATGCCAGAACTGCCGTTCAAGATCATGCTTAACGTGGGTAACCCGGATCGCGCGTTTGCGTTCAGCAACCTGCCCAACCAGGGGGTAGGTCTGGCGCGTCTGGAATTTATCCTCAACCGTATGATTGGCATTCACCCGAAGGCGTTGCTTGAGCTGGATCGCCTGCCGCTCGATCTGCAGAAGAACATCCGCAACCGCATCGGCGGTTACGAGTCACCGGAAGATTTTATCGTGGAAAAATTGGTGGAGGGGATTTCAACCCTTGCCGCTGCGTTTGCCCCGAATCGCGCCATCGTTCGTCTGTCCGACTTCAAGTCCAACGAGTATGCGCACCTGGTCGGTGGGCAGATGTATGAGCCGAGCGAAGAAAACCCGATGCTCGGTT
>NZ_LZDE01000274.1 GCF_002009015.1 Microbulbifer mangrovi
CCGCCATACTGGTGCCCTGGTAGTGGCGGTAGGTTTCCTGCGCGGGTCCCTGGGTGCCGCTATTCAGAGTCGAGAGTATCCCGTTCGCGGTGGTATTGGTCTCACCGCCGGGCGCGGTCACTTCCACCGTGTCGCCGTAGTTCGAATAAGAGGCGCGATTTCCCTGGCGATCATTCGCCGCCACGGTTACTACGCCATTACAGTTGGCGGGGGAAAAGTCCGCAGCGTTGCCATTACTGTTGCCCGCGGCCACCACCACGATGGTGCCGTTACCCCGTGCGGTATCAATGGCGCTCTGCATGGCACCGCCACAGCTGCCACCACCGCCGAGGCTGAGGTTGATCACGTGAGCGGGGTTGGGGTTGTCGGGTACGCCGCTGACACTGCCCCCGGATGACCAGACGATGGCATCGATAATGTCTGAGGTGTAGCCACCGCACTTGCCGAGTACTCGCGCCACCAGCACCTTGGCGCCGGGCGCAACACCTGCCACGCCCAGCCCGTTATTGGTAATTGCGGCGATGGTGCCTGCTACGTGGGTACCGTGCCAGCTGCTGTCACGGGGCTGGGAGGGATTGAAAAAACCGCACTCCCACACCTGTAGCCAGTCCCCCGGATCGCTCGGGTCACTGTCGCGTCCATCGCCATCGTTGGCCACTGCGGTGTCGTCGATAAAGTCGTAACCGGGCAGGATATTGGCATTCAGGTCTGAATGGTCGGTGATCCCGGTATCGATAACCGCAACCACCACTCCGTTTCCATCGTGGGTATCCCAGGCGGTTTCCAGATTGATACCGCCGGTGCCTTCAAAATAATGCCACTGCTCACTGTAGCGGCTGTCATTGGGAACCGCGGTGTGCTGCAGCATGCGGTCCACCTCGACCGAGAGTACGCCCGGTTGCTTTTGCAGTGCCGTGACTAGCCGCTCCAGCGCGGCGGGTGGCAGCCGCTGCTGCAGGCTCAACAGGTCAAACTGTCCGCTGGCGAGGCGATGTCGATAGCGCATTTCTGTGCCGGTTGCACGGATAAGTTGTGTGGTGGCGGCGCGCGCCTGGTCACTGGTGCGGGGACCCGCGAATCGCAGTATCAGGCGCTGCGGTTGTTCCGCGACAGGTGCTGATGTTTGCGCGTTAAGTGGCGTAATGAGTAAAAACTGGGTGCACAGAAGAAGGGTAACCACGGCCGCACGGACGGCACTGGCATAGTCGAATTTCACGGTAGCATCCTGCAACGGCAAAGAGCGGCTGGTGCTGCCGCCCCGGTTTGATTTCAGCGTCTTCCTGACACCGCTTCATTTTTAAGCCTAGCAGCGATATCCGAGCACACTCAGCCGCGAATAAACTGGGATTTCCGAATCCAGTGACTACCCCGATATTGGCGGGTTGGCGCAGAAGTGGTTTTGGCCCAGAAGAAGTCCCGGTTGAACTGGAACTCTACTTCGTAGCCTTCTGCGAGCGCAGCCAGCGGCATGGCCTGCCAGCTGGACTGGCGGCGCTTGCTGGTGGCCTCCAGCAAGTACTCCGTGCCATTTACAATGGCGACGACCCAGGCATGGCCCTGGCCTTTGTGTGTCCCCAGTGCCACTCGAGCATCGACGCCCAGGTTGATCAGCCAGTCTGCCAGCAGGATCGCGTGGTCCTCACAGTCGCCGCGTTTCTGGTAATAGGCCTGACGGGAGGTCTGCCAGATATCGGCGAGCCCCGCGTATTGCAGGTGGTCGTACTGGTATTCCTTGCGGATGGCGAGTGTGTACAGGGGAATCCAAAGCTCCCGGGTTTCAAACGGTTGGAACCCGACCAGATAGCTGTTGGCAAAGTGATGCAGTTTATCCAGCCCGCGTGCGGAGGCGGTGACCGACTCCAGGCCTTGCCAGTTCCATACGGAGATATAGCTGCTTTCCTGTTCTGAGCGTTTTCCCACCGCATTCTGCACCGTGGACTCGGTAAGCGGTGTGGAAATGCCCTTTACGATCACTGTGCCCTTCTGGTTGTCACTGACATCCGGTGAGCTGGCCTCACGCCATTCAGGTTGGGGGGTGGGTTGCGCTGTAGGGTTCTGTTGCAGCAACAATTCCGGCAGCAACAGCATGACCCCCAGTAAAACGCCGACTAGCAGTAAACGCATCGCCGACGGCCTCAGCCCTTCAGGCCAAACGAAATGATCATGGCCACGAACACCAGAATAGTGGAGGCAAAAATGGCAACCGCGATATTGCCGTTTTTCAGTTCTGCCTCGATATCGACATGCTTGAGTAGCTTTTTGTCGATAACCAGCAGCGCGACCATACCGATAAGGAGCGCGATCAGGGTGTACAGCAGGTTCAGGCCGAGGTTGAACAGGGTTGCGGTGAGAAATTCAGATTGCACGTTGTTTGATCCATGTGAATATATCCAATGGTTAATTAGACCATAACCTTTGCGGATTTTCCGCTCTCCGAGAAAGCGCTTCGCCGGATCTCAAGCTGCCGGCTTGCCGGACGGTTGCTTGGTCTCTATTGTGTGCAGCGTTTTTCAACAGAAAAGGGAATGTCGATGTTGTCTAAGTTGTCAAAAGTGCTGGTTGTAGTAGTGGTGGCGGGGCTGGCGGCCTGTGGCGATCGGGTGGAAGTCCCACCGGCGCACGTTGGTAAAATCCTCACCAAGCACGGCTACAAGCCGAGTTCGGTACCACCGTCCAAATTCCGTCTCGATCCGTGCCTGTTTTACTGTGACAAGCTGATTACCCTGGCCACCGCGGATTTTGGGCACCTGGAGAAGTTCAAGCTGTTTATGCCCAAGGATCAGCTGAACATGAGCTTCGATATCCGCATGACCGGGTCGGTCAATGAAAAATATATCGACAATATTTTCGATCGCGTGCCGCCGAGTTCCAACAACATCTCCGTCAACCAGGTGTACAACACCTACGCGCAGCCGGTAATCCGGGATGTGGTGCGCCGGGTAATCGCCAAGTACTCCATCAATGAAATCGCGTCCAGCCGGGAGATGCTGAGCCAGGAGCTGTTTTCCGCTGTTACCACTTCACTGGAAGGTACCCCGATCAAGATCAAGCGTCTGGGGATCGCCGATGTGCAGTTCCCCAAGGTGATCACCGAGGCGAAGGAGCGTGCTGCCGAACGCCGCGAATTGATCGAGCAGGAAAAGGCCCAGTTCGAAATCCAGAAAATCCAGATGGAGCGCGACCTGGAACGGGAAAAAATGAATCGCGCCATCGCCCGGGAAAAGGCGATGGGGCAGAAAGAAGTCAACGACCTGCTGGCAAAATCGGTTACCGATAAGTATCTCGCCTATCGCACGCTGGAGGTTCTCGACCGCATGGCGGATTCCGAAAACAAGGTGTTTGTGCCGGTGGAGGCGCTGGGTAGCATCGGCCTGCAGCAGGCGGTGTTTTCCGACCAGGTGAAGCAGGTGGCGCGCAAGCGTTAACAGGAGGCGACCGATGGAATTTAACTCACAGATAGCCAACTGGCTGATGACCGCTCTCGGCGGTCTCTCTACCTGGGTGGTGATTACCGCTTGTGTGTTACTGCTATTGAATATTTTCCTGCGGGTACGCTTTCTGCGCAGCCATGGCGAAAGTATGCATTGGCTGCTGGATCGCACTCTGGTTATTCGCTTTCTGTGTCTGCTGTTCTTTATCTGGGTACTGATCGGGTTCAATAGCAATGGGCCAAAGCTGGGGCTGGCACCGGACTACAGTGCGGAACAGCAGGCGACGGATCGTGCATTACAAAAGGAAGCGGGGCAGATCAGTGATCTCGCGCCGCAGCGAGAGTCAGCAGCAGAGCGTAGCGAGCACCTGGAAACATTGCGGGAGGAGCAGAAGCTGGAACAGGAAGCCATGGTGGGTGAGGAATAAATTCCTTTTTTTTGGCCTTAAACCGGGCTGAAATCCATGGCCGATTTCAGCCTGTTAGTACTTATCTCCGGCATTTTTCCTCTTTAAAAAAATCAACCTTGACATGTGGGTCACAGAGCTAAAATTTTGCAAATATTCGGTTGGGACCCTCTTCGCGCCTCAATAGACTTCGTGGCACATCCGAAGAGGAGGAACACCAAATGCGTTATTTAATGCCCGTCGTTTTATTCTGTGCTGTAGCGGGTTTTGCTCAGGCGCAAGAACAGATGACTCAGCTCCCTTCTGGGGCATCTGAAGTTCAGATCATGGGTAAAACCTATTGGCACAGTGGCGATAACTTCTATCAGTTCAATGAGCAAACCGGTATGTTCTACCAGGTACCTCAGCCTACCGTGCAGGCTCACAAGGACCGTCTGTCTAATGCGCACATGTATCAGCGCAGTCAGACTGTGCCGGCGACGAACCTGACTCCTGATCAGATCGAGGGTTGTCGTAACGCTGCTGCGGATAAGTCGAATGAAGTACCTAACCGCGGTAGTAATGTGTACATTCAGGAGTACAACAAGTGTGTAACTGATCTGCAACAGTAATTAACTTTGCGATCGGTGAAAAAGGCTTGCCGTTGCCCGGCAAGCCTTTTTTATATGTGGGGATCGGGAATACTACGTTCAGTAAGCACCGCGGATCAGCTCTATTCCCGGTTCGATAGCGCGGCGCCAGGCGTGTGCAGTGTCTTCACTGAACTCTGGGTCGTACTGACGCAGGGTGGCGAGCAGCGCATCCAGCCACAGACCGTACCAGTCCGGGCGTATGCCGTAGCCCCCGCGTGAATGACTTTTACCCAGTGCTTTCAGTTTGGTATCCGGCATGCCTCGCGAGTGCAGAACCAGCTGCATGATGCCGTTCCGCAACAGGTGGCGTTGAGCCGGCATGTCGGTGTCCTTGAACAGGGCACGAATCTCTTCGGAGCTGCCCATAAAGCGGTCGTAGAAGTCGATGAAAAAGCCTTCCCTGTTACAGCAGCGGCCGTAACTCTGAAAAACGATATCGCTGTCGGCATTTCCCATTGCCGTTACTCCCCCTGGCTATTGTTATGACTGCGCGGGCGGGCACAGGCGACCGCGGATTCTAACGGCGGGGATTGGGCTCAAATTGATTTAAATCAATTTGCCTGCGGGCGGGGAGCACAATTTTTCGAGCATTACAAAAAAAAGGGGGCCAATTGGCCCCCTGAATTCAACGTATGCGGGTTACTGTGTGCAATTTTTACCTTTGCAGGGCTTGCCGCCGCCGCCATTGCCGCCGTCGCCACCACCGTCACCGCTGCCGGAGCAGCCATTTGCTGTGAGGTAGTCCACTGCGTCTTTGGCTTGTACCAGACCGTAGCCGTAAGCATTGTCACGTCCGGCTGCACCCAGGTCTTCCGCGGTGCTGGTCAGAGCGGAGCGGATCTCGCTCGCGGAACAGCTGGGGAAATGACTCCACACCAGGGCAGTGACGCCTGCCACATGCGGGGTGGCCATGGAGGTGCCGTTGAAGTAGGCATAGTTGCCGGGCTCGATGGTCAGGCTTGCGCTGCTACCGAGCTGGCCGAGGAGGGCGGCACCGTCAGTATCGGAAATGCCCACGGAAGGAATACCGGTGACAACTTCACCCATGGTGCCGTACAGCATGCCCGGTTCATTGTTGTAGATCACGGCGGCGATACCCCCGCCGGCCTCACAGGCCTGCACTTTCTCGGCGAAGCTGATGTTGCCGCGGGAAATCAGGCACACCTGGCCGGAAGCGCTGGCACAGGCAGATTCACCCAGACCGCAATCCACCAGGTTGCCGGTAACGTCACCCTGCGGGCTGCCTTCCATACCCGCCGCCTCAATAGCGCTGCCGCCCACGATCAGGGTGGTTGCCAGACTCATGCCAGTCGGCACAGAGGAAAGCACATCCACGCCCGGGCCAGACAGCTCGACCTGATCGGTTTGCTGGGAGAAGTCCGCAACCATCTTGTTGCTGTCGATGGCGGCCACGGATACCACGGAGTCGTAGGACGCGGGGTAGGAGTGACGGGTATTGCCGTCATTACCCGCGGCGGCAATGGAGAGTACATTCTGGTTTGCGTACAGGTCGGCGAAAGCCCGGTCCTCGGTGCGGGACTTGAAGCTGCCGCCGAGGCTCATATTGATCACGCTGGCACCATTGGCCGCACACTCGTCGGCCGCCGCCACCAGGGAGGAGGAGTAGGCCCAGCCATCGGCCCCGAATACCTTGACGATGTGCAGGTTCAGGTTGCCGTTCGGGTTCACGCCGACCACACCTTTACCGTTCCCGCCAACGGCGGCAATAGTGCCGGCTACATGAGTGCCGTGACTGTTTTCGTCGGTAAACCAGTCGCCGGTGCCGGAGTCGTAGTTACCACTCACGTTGCCGCCAGGAAGGTCCTCGTGGGAAATATCGTAGCCGGAGTCGATGATGCACACGGTCTGGTTGCCGGCCATCGCATCACTGAGCTGGTCTGCCTGCACCATGGGAATTCCGAAGGGGACGGTTTCCGCCATCGGGTAGCGCTTCACATCCTGTTCGACGTATTCCACATTGGGGTTATTGCGCAGGGCATTGAGCGCTTTGCCCGGGAGATTTGCAGCCATCGCGCTGCGTTTCTCCAGTGCCAGCGCGGAGCGGCCCCCGTTCTTTTCCATCATTGCTTTGACCGCGGGGCCCTTGCCTTCTTTGAACTTGACGATGTAGCGGTCGTCGGCAGCGCCGGCTTGGGCGGAAATGACCAGCGCGAGCGCGCTGGTGAACAGGGTTGGAATGAGTCTTTTCATCTTTTTATCGTTCTCCAGTTTTGTCTGGTACTTCTTATAGTTGGTTTGGATGGTGGCTGACTACAGCTCGGTGCCCGAGTTTGGGGCAGGCGCACAGCCGGTGGATAAAATCTAGCAGCTTTTCGCCGGATGCCCATTGCCCGCCGAGTGCATTGAGCAGTGCTCGGCAAAAGGGATTTTCGAGGAAGATAACGGCGACAGATTGTTGGAGGGGGTTGGGGGTTCGTTCGTCTGCCTGCCGGTGCTTATGTTGTTGAACTCGGCGCCTACTGAGGGGAGGTGGCTATGCGGCTAAAGCGACAGACCAAAGCAGAAATAGCCTACAAGAGAAAAAATTCCCCTCATAAAACTGACTAAAAAACAGCCTTATTTCGTGTTTGATTCAATCTTGATGGTGAAAAAATTGATAAAAAACATGTATTTACCAGGTTTGTAAGTACTTAGTTTCCTTAATCGCCCGAAAACCGAATAAATATTCCATTTTTTGTGCTTCTCTGTAGAATGGCGTGAAAAATAACTTTTGGGACGCAGTTCCCATTTCTCTCTACTCACAGGAAAATAATCATGAGAAGCCGCAAGTCTCTCTCCCCCATGGCGGGGTTGCTGCGCCGCATGCGTGTTGCCGAGGCGCTATCTGAAAAAACCGGAATATCCGCCGATGAAAGTCTCGATATCGTTACCGAAGGCGCACGGCTGGGTGGCAAAGAGGCTTCCGCGGAAGAGCGTCGTCGCTTCCTCAAGCAGCTGGGCTTTGGTGCCGCTGCGGTGGGCGTGGGTGCTTCTCTTGGTGGTGTTTCCAAACCGGCACAGGCCGACCCGGGCGGCGGTAATGGCGACGGTCGCCCCGGTCGCGTAGCGATTATCGGCGGCGGTGTGGCGGGCATCCGCTGTGCCCATCGCCTGCAGCAGTACGGCATTGCCAGCACCGTGTTTGAAGGCAATACCCGTTTGGGTGGCCGTGTAAACACCAACCGCTCTATTTTTGGCAGCCCCGTTGAGCGCGGCGGTGAGCTGATCTCTACCGAGCACAACGCGGTACGTAACTTGGCCAACGAGCTGGGTCTGGACGTGGAAGATGTCAACGGCAACGCGGTGCCCGGCGGCAACGAGCTGTATTACGTTAACGGTCAGCACTATTCCGAGCACCAGCTTAATGAAGAGTGGCGCGAAACCTACAAGATCTTCAAGAAGATTCAGCAGGAAGCCCCCTGGCTGCCCACATACGACTGGCACAACGAAACCCACAAGGCGCTGGATTACATCGACTCCAACACCTGGATGGATCAGGTGGGTATCGGCGCCAACTCCAATATGGGCCAGGTATTCCAGGCGGACCTGGTTGCCGAATATGGCATCCAGCCGGAAGACCAGACTGCACTGAACCTGATTTATCTGCTGGCCTGGAACCCGATCAACAGCGCTACCCCGCTGGCGGGTACCGATGAGCGTTTCCGCATCGCCGGCGGTAACGACCAGCTGTGGAAAAAAATGGTTGAACAGCTGCCCGAGGGCACTGTCGAGACCGGCCGCAAGCTGGTGGCCATCCGCGGCGATATCAAAGGCCCTTATACCCTGACTTTTGAAGACGGCTACGTGCATAACTGCGACAAGCTAGTGCTGGCACTGCCGTTCTCCCTGCTGCGCGATGTGGATATCGAGCCGGCGCTGTACAACAGCTTCCGCCCGGAAAAGCGCATGGCGATCGAGCAGATGGCATTCGGTAGCAATGGCAAGATGGCGCTGCACCACAACAGCCGTCCCTGGACCCAGACCCAGTACGTCAACGGCCAGGCGGTGACCGGGAACGGTGTGACCTATGTGGGCCGTCCTGAGCTGTTCGATACCTGGGATTCCACCTCCGTAAATGGCAAGACCGACGGCATTCTGGTGAACTTCTTTGGTGGTAACTACGGCGCCAACCTCGGTAGCGATCAGCCGTTTGCTGCGCCCACCCAGGCAGACATCAACCACTTCCACGGTATTGTGGACAAGGTGTTCCCGGGCACTTCCGCAGCCTTCTCCGGTACTGCCATGCAGTCCAAGTGGTCCGCCAACCCCTGGTCCAAAGGTTCTTACTCAACCCCGACCTTCGGCAGTTACACCGGCTGGTGGGGTGCCCAGCCTCTGGCGGAAGGCAATATCCACTTCTGCGGTGAGCACACCGAGCTGGAATACTTCGGCTATATCGACGGTGCGGTATCTACCGCCGAGCGCGCGGCCAGAGAGATTCACCAGACCGCGTAAACTGCTTCGCAGTTTTCATCTCACAGGATGCAAAAAAGGCCGCGGGCGAGTGCTCGCGGCCTTTTTTGTTTCTCGCGGTTTTTGTTAAACATCGTTCTCGTGCTTTAACTGCACCGTCCACTGCCCTTCCAGATCTACACTCACCAGCACCTGAATCGGCCGGCAGCACACGGTGCAGTCCTCGATGTAGTGGCGGCTGCCCGCCGAGGTATCGATCAGCAGCAGGATAGTTTCTCCGCAGTAGGGGCACTGATCACTGAATTCGTCCACGGTATCCATATGCATTTTCTCCGAGTGGGGTGTTCGCAGCGGGCGGCTCACTTGCCCAGGTGTGGCGCAGCCCAGGCCGCGAGGGTGTCTGCTACATAGATAGCATCTTCCCGCCGGGTGAGCAGGTGGTCGGCGTCGTCGAGGCTGATAAAGCTTTTGGGGTGCAGGGCGCGGTTGTAGATGTCCGCCGCCTCGTCGATGGAGACAACCTGGTCCACCGGCGAGTGGTAGATCAGCAGTGGGCGTCCGAGCCGATGGATATAGCCTTCCTGGATGGACTCCACATCCTCCACGAAATGCTTCTGGATCACGAAAGGGCGACCGGATAGCTCGACTTCCGCGTGTCCGTGTTCCTCGATGGTGTCCAGCGCGCACGAAAACTGTTTCAGCACATGCTCCGGGTCCGCCGGCGCGGCGACGGTGGCGATGGCTTTCGCCTCGGGAATATCGTTGGCGGCGGCCAGTACCGCGGCGCCGCCGAGGCTGTGCCCCACCAGCAGGTCTGCGGGCTGGTATTCATCGCGCAGAAAGCTTGCTGCGCACTTCAGGTCTTCCACGTTGCTGGAAAAGTTGGTCTCGCTGAAGTCTCCCTCGCTGTCGCCGAGACCAGTGAAGTCAAAGCGCAGGGTGGCAATGCCCAGCTCTGCCAGACGGCGGCCGATACGGGCGGCCGCGAGCACATCCTTGCCGCAGGTAAAACAGGGGGCGAAAAGGGCGTAGCCCCGCGGCGAGCTGGTCGGGGTCTCCAGGATGCCCGCGAGCATCTGGCCGCTGGCATTGGGGAAGGTCACCTTGTGTCTGCGGCGCTCTCTGCCATTGCTGTTTGCGGCCATGGGGACTCCTTTCTGGGGTGACTTTTTCAGGGGGATGCAGGCTCCCGCAGGCAATGGTAGAGAGCGAAAATTGACCGGACAACGGGCGCTGCCGGTTTTTTTTGCGTTCTTGTAAAAATGACAGCGATGTCAGGGTGCTATTCATTCTGTGCGGTAATTCATTTACAAAACCGGTTGATATACTCCGCAGCGAGCATCGTCGGCCCGCAATTACCGCCGCAGCGGTGACCACACCGGTGGTCAGAGCGTATAATCCGCGCCCGCTTTCCCCGCCCGAGGGTCGGGGTGAGTAAGTATTCAGCAACCAGCAAACGAGGATTGGCTATGGCGGTTAAATTGATGAAGGATCAGGATCTGGCGGGCAAGCGCGTTCTGATTCGCGAAGACCTGAACGTACCGGTAAAAGACGGTACGGTCACCTCTGATGCGCGCATCCGCGCAGCTCTCCCCACCATCAAGGCTGCCTCCGATGCCGGTGCCAAAGTCCTGCTGATGTCCCACCTGGGCCGCCCCACCGAGGGCGAGTACGAAGAAGAGTTCTCCCTGGCCCCGGTCGCTGCACACCTGAGCAAGCTGCTGGGCAAAGACGTTCCGGTGATCAAGGAATGGCAGAGCGGTGTGGAACTTGCAGACGGTGAAGTGGCGCTGCTGGAAAACGTGCGTTTCAACAAGGGCGAGAAGAAAGACGAAGAGGCGCTGGCCAAGCAGTACGCGAGCCTGTGCGATATTTTCGTAATGGACGCCTTCGGCACCGCGCACCGCGCCCAGGCCTCTACCCATGGCGTAGCCAAGTTTGCTCCGGTTGCCTGTGCTGGCCCGCTGCTGGCGGCAGAGCTGGACGCACTGGAGAAAGCCCTGGCCAACCCGGCGCGCCCGATGGTGGCGATTGTCGGCGGTTCCAAGGTTTCCACCAAACTGACCGTGCTGGAGAGCCTTTCCGACAAGGTGGATCAGCTCATTGTCGGCGGCGGTATCGCCAACACCTTCCTGGCAGCCGACGGCAAGCCGGTGGGCAAATCCCTGTGCGAGCACGACCTGCTCGACACCGCCAAAGGCCTGATGCAGAAATGTGATATTCCGCTGCCCAGCGACGTGGTGACCGGCAAGGAATTCAGTGAATCCGCCGCGGCGGAAACCAAAGCTGCAGAAGCCGTGGCGGACGACGATATGATTTTCGATATCGGCCCGGACTCCTCTGCCGTACTGGCGGAAATCCTCAAGGGCGCCAAGACCATTATCTGGAATGGCCCGGTAGGCGTGTTCGAATTTGATCAGTTTGGCGGCGGCACCGAGCGCCTGTCGAAGGCGATTGCCGATAGCGATGCCTTCTCCATTGCCGGCGGTGGCGACACCCTGGCGGCAGTGGATAAATACGGCATTGCTGACAAGGTCTCCTATATTTCTACTGGGGGTGGTGCCTTCCTGGAGTACGTGGAAGGCAAAGTACTGCCGGCAGTGGCCATGCTGGAGAGCCGTGCTGGCGAATAACAGCCGCGCGAGCGAGTAAGTGTTGTTGCGGTGGCGTCGGGCACGGATTTTGAATCTTTTCCCGGGCGCCCCCGTTTGCCGGCATTTGATGTAAGTGCCGGTGTGGTTACCGATGTAGATACCGCTGTAGATACGAAAGTGCGGAATATTAAAAAGAGATGTGACCGGGCCACGGCTCAGGAATCACACAAGAGCAGTACCAAATACCAACTTTATATCGACGAGAAAGGGTTTTTTCATGGCTTTAATCAGCTTGCGTCAGCTGCTGGACCACGCCGCCGAATTTGGCTACGGCGTACCGGCGTTTAACGTCAACAATCTGGAGCAGATGCGCGCGATCATGGAGGCCGCGGATCAGACCGATTCCCCGGTGATCGTGCAGGCCTCTGCCGGCGCCCGTAAATACGCGGGTGCTCCCTTCCTGCGCCACCTGATCCTGGCCGCTGTGGAAGAGTTCCCGCACATTCCGGTGGTTATGCACCAGGACCACGGCACCAGCCCCGCGGTGTGCCAGCGCTCCATCCAGCTGGGCTTCAGCTCGGTAATGATGGACGGCTCCCTGATGGACGATGGTAAAACCCCGGCGTCCTACGAGTACAACGTGGATGTGACCAAGCGCGCGGTGGAAATGGCGCACGCTTGCGGTGTTTCCGTAGAGGGCGAGCTGGGTTGCCTGGGCTCGCTGGAAACCGGTATGGCCGGCGAGGAAGATGGTGTTGGTGCAGAGGGCAAACTGTCCCATGACCAGCTGCTGACGGATCCGGAAGAAGCTGCGGATTTCGTCAAGAAAACCCAGGTGGATGCTCTGGCCATTGCCTGTGGTACCAGCCATGGTGCCTACAAGTTCACCCGTCCGCCCACGGGCGACATCCTCGCCATCGATCGCATCAAGGAAATCCACGCGCGTATCCCGGATACCCATCTGGTCATGCACGGTTCTTCCTCTGTGCCGCAGGAGTGGCTGAAGGTGATCAACGAGTTCGGCGGTGAGATTCCGGAAACTTACGGCGTACCGGTAGAGCAGATTTGCGAAGGCATCAAGTACGGTGTGCGCAAGGTCAATATCGATACCGACCTGCGTCTGGCCTCCACCGGTGCGGTGCGTCGCTTCCTGGCCGAGAACCCGTCCGAGTTCGACCCGCGCAAATTCCTCAAGGCGACCACCCAGGCGATGAAGGACATCTGTGTAGCCCGCTACGAGGCCTTCAACACTGCAGGCAACGCCAGCAAGATCAAGCCGGTCAGCCTGGAATCCATGTTCGAGCGCTACGAGAAAGGTGAACTGGTGCCCAAGATCAACTGATCCGGGTACAGGTGTTCGCAAATAAAAAAGGGTGGACTTCGGTTCACCCTTTTTTATTTCCTGATTTCAGCAAACAAGTGCAGTACCATTAAGTCATGGATCTGCTGAAAGACTTCAATGCTGTCGACCCCAGCCCGGTTATCCGCCGGCCGGATTACTCTGCACTGCGCAACGAATTGCCTGAGCTGGGTTTTACCTGCGGTCAGCCCCTCCCGGATTCGGTAGTCGCCTACCGCAATTACTATCGCCTCAATTTTGACGAGGCCTCCGGCACTGGTATCGGCACCTTTGAAGCTGCCGACTTCGAGCTGGTTGCCCAATACTGGAAGGTAGACAACCCCAGGGGCACACTGTTTATCTGCCACGGTTATTTTGACCACACCGGTATTTACGGTGCTGCCATTCGCTTTGGCCTGCAGCGCAATTTCAATGTGGTCTCCGTAGACTTTCCCGGTCACGGATTGTCCAGTGGCGAGCCGGTGGCGATTGATTCGTTTCTGCAGTATCGGGAAGTTCTGGAAGCGCTACTGCACCGCGCGCAGGGAAAAATGCCGGAGCCCTGGCACGCTATGGGGCAGAGTACCGGCGGCGCCACCCTGCTGAACTATCTGCAGTTCACCCTCTGGCAGCCGTTCGACAAGGTGATGCTGCTGGCACCGCTGGTGCGGCCTGCCAACTGGCATCTGCGCAAATGGATGTACTATCTGGGGCGCTACCTGCTGCCGCACCCGAGCCGCGGTTTCAACATCAATACCCACGATGCGGAGTTTGCCCGCCGCCAGGCACACCGCGACCCACTGCAGTCCCCGGTCATGTCGATCCGCTGGTTGGGGGCGATGGTGGACTGGCTGAAGGTGTTCCCCAAAACCTGCCGCAATCCCAAGCCGATTCTGGTGATACAGGGCACGGATGATAAAACCGTGGACTGGCGTTACAACATGCGCGCTATTCGCGATCGCTTCCCCAACAGCAAGCGAGTCATCGTGCGCGGCGCCCGTCACCAGATGATCAACGAGACCCAGCCCTACCGGCAGCAAATTCTCACCGCACTGGATGAGTGGCTGGATCAGCCTTGAGCTGTGATTTTAGGTTTTAAATCGCCTTGTTTCTCAATCGCCGCCGCTTGCGTCGCAGGACCAGTGCGTCCGCCGAGTAGAATCCCAGCGCCGTCCATACAAAGATGAAAGTCACCAGCTTGGCTTTGTCAAAAGGCTCGTTGTACAGCAGCACCGCGAGGAAAAACATCAGGGTCGGGCCCAGGTACTGCAGGAACCCGAGTGTGGACAGGTTGAGCCTGCGCGCGGCGATATTGAACAGCAGCAGTGGTGTCAGGGTGATCGGTCCGGCGAGCAGCAGCAGGCCATTCAGTTCCCAGGAATTGTTCAGCAGGTTGCTGGTGGGGCTGCTGGTCCAGAACAGGAAGCCTACGGCCAGTGGTAGCAGGAACAGGGTTTCCACCGTCATCCCGGTCAGGCTGTCCACCGGGGTCTTTTTGCGGACCAGCCCGTAAAAGCCGAATGTCAGGGCAACGCCCAGTGCCACCAGCGGCAGGCTGCCGAATTGCCACAGCTCGTAGCCAATCCCCAGTGCTGCCAGCGCCACCGCGATCCACTGCAGCGGGCGCAGTTTCTCCCCGAGTACCATTACTCCGAGCAACACGCTGATCAGCGGATTGATGTAGTAACCGAGGCTGGCGTCCAGCAGGTGATCATTGACCACCGCCCAGATAAAGATCAGCCAGTTGGTGCTGATCAGTGCGGTGGATACCAGCAGAGCCAGCATCGCCTTGCGGGATGACAGTACCGCTTTCAGTCCGTGTAGTTTGCCCAGTACCGCCAGCAGGATCAGTGCCAGCAGTAGCGACCAGATGCTGCGGTGGGCAAGGATTTCTGGTGCTGAAAGGCCGCCGAGCAGCTTGAAATAGAGTGGCGCAAAGCCCCAGATGAGGTAAGCGCCCAAACCCGCCAGTAACCCAGCGGCGGCGGAATCGGTGTTCTGGTTTTGCACGAGGAATAGTCCTGGCTCACGGGCGGCCATGGCTGCCGGTGACGGTGATTCGGTAAGACTGAAAGCAAGAAGCCCGCTTGCTGTGTATCTGCTACACAGCAAGCGGGCTTCGCGAAGTCTAACAGACCCGCTTCGGGGCTGTCAGGAATGGTCGCCGGATATGGCCTAGAAGAGTACGCGGCAGCGCAGGGTGCCGGGGATGTTCTTCAGCTTTTCCAGTGCCAGGTCGGAGTACTCGGCATCCACGTCGATCACCACGTAGCCCACAGTCTCGTTGGTCTGCAGGAACTGGGCGGAGATGTTGATACCGTTGTCGGAGAACACCTGGTTAATCGCGCCGAGCACGCCGGGCACGTTCTTGTGGATGTGCAGCAGGCGGTGGGCACCGGCATGGCTGGGCAGGGCAACTTCCGGGAAGTTGACCGAGCTGGTGGTGGTGCCGTTGTCGGAGTAGAGCGCCAGTTTGTCGGACACTTCCACGCCGATGTTTTCCTGGGCTTCCACGGTCGAGCCGCCGATGTGAGGTGTCAGCAGGGCGTTGTCGAGGCCGCGCAGCGGAGAGACGAACTCGTCGTCATTGCCGCGGGGCTCCACCGGGAATACGTCGATGGCGGTGGCCGCCAGGTGGCCGCTCTTCAGCGCTTCCGCCAGCGGTTCGATTTCCACCACGGTACCGCGGGAGGCGTTCAGCAGGATGGCGCCCTTTTTCATCTTGGCGATCTGCTCGGCGCCGATCATCCACTTGGTGGAGGGCAGCTCCGGTACATGCAGGGACACGACATCGGCCTGGCCCAACAGCTCATCGAGGCTGTTGACCTGGGAGGCGTTGCCCAGGGGCAGCTTGGTGACCACATCGAAGAAGATCACGCGCATGCCGATGCTTTCCGCCAGCACCGAAGTCTGGGAGCCGATAGCACCGTAGCCGATAATACCCAGGGTCTTGCCGCGGGCCTCGTAGGAGCCCACCGCAGACTTCTGCCAGCCACCGCGGTGGCAGACCATATTCTTCTCGGGAATGCCGCGCAGCAGCATGATCGCCTCGGCAATCACCAGTTCGGCTACGCTGCGGGTATTGGAGTAGGGTGCGTTGAATACCGCAATACCCAGCTCGGTCGCGGCAGCCAGGTCCACCTGGTTGGTACCGATACAGAAGCAGCCCACCGCGATCAGCTTGTTGGCGCTCTCCAGGACCTTGCGGGTAAGCTGGGTGCGGGAGCGGATGCCGATAAAGTGTGCGTCGGCAATTTTCTCGATCAGCTGGTCTTCCGGCAGGGCCGTCTTGATGTACTCGACGTTGGTGTAGCCGCGGGATGACAGCAGGTCCACCGCAGACTGGTGAACGCCTTCCAGCAGCAAAATACGGATTTTGTCTTTTTGAAGAGACTTTTTCGGGGAATTACTGGGCGGAGCCATAACGGATCTCTTGGCCTTGCGCGACAGCGAGGTATCGCGGCGTGTTAGCAATATCTGGTTGGAAGCCGCCGGGGGTCCCGGCGAGGGCGGCATCATAACACAAGGGCTTTACAAAGCTTTATACGCAATGTCTATCCTAGGTATCGAATTTGGTTATGTATAAACACTCTTACACCTGCAAAACTCCTGTCGACCTGCCTTTGGGCAAGATTGTGTGCGTCGGACGCAACTATGCGGCCCATGCGGAGGAGCTGAACAACCCGATTCCGGAGGAGCCGCTGCTGTTCATCAAACCGGCGACGGCGGCAGTCCCGATGGCCGAACCCGTGCACCTGCCGCGGGGCCGCGGCAGCTGTCACTTCGAGGGAGAGCTGGCGCTTTTGATCGGACAGCCCCTGACCCAGGCCAACGCATCTGAGGTGTCGGCGGCCATCGCCGGTCTGGGACTGGCACTGGACCTGACCCTGCGGGACCTGCAGTCGGACCTCAAGAAACTGGGGCAGCCGTGGGAAAAAGCCAAGGGATTCGACGGCGCCTGTCCCCTGTCCCCGTTTGTGAAACTGGACTGGCTGCCAGACTGGGACAACCTCACCTATACCCTGTGGCTCAACGATGAGATTCGCCAGCGCGGCAAATCCAGCCATATGCTCACCCCGATTCTGGACCTGGTGGCCTATATCAGCAGCCACTTCACTTTGCTTCCGGGGGATGTGGTGCTCACGGGCACGCCCGCGGGAGTGGGAGAACTACACGTCGGGGACCGCGTGGCGATGGGGCTGGAGGAGGACTGGCTGCGGGTGGAGACCTTAGTGGTTTGAATTTAGTGGTTTGAATAACGGCAAGCTAAGATTGTCCCATTTTAAAACCCCCACTAAGATGCGCACTTCTGTACTCAAACAGCGGGAAAAACGATGACAGATCTCAACCGGAAGGCCACCATCCGCATTCTCACCACCGGTGGCACCATCGAAAAGAGCTACTGCGAAGCCGAGGGCACCCTGAAAAATCGCGCTTCGATTATTCGCGACGGTCTGATCTCCAGCCTGCGCCTGCCCTATACCCATCTCGAGCTGGACAGTGTCCTCAACAAGGACTCCCTGGAGATGGACGATAGTGACCGCGACCAGATCTGTGCCGCCATTGCCAGTACCGCAGAGAAAGGTGACCCCATCGTGGTACTGCATGGCACCGATACCATGTCTGTCACCGCCGATTATTGCTACGGCAAGATGGGAACTCCTAAAGTGCCGGTGGTGTTCACTGGCGCGATGAAACCCATGGGCTTTATCGATTCAGACGCCCGCCAGAATGTTACCGAAGCACTGCTCACCGCACGGCTGGTAGAGCCGGGCTTCTATATTGCTTTCCACAACCGGGTGTTCCCGATCCCCGGCGCCCGAAAAAATCTCGAAACCGGTACCTTCGAGGCCATTTGATGCCCCGCTGAACCGCACCAGCACGCGCTCTGTGGGATACCGCCCGCAGGCGCGTGATGCCTCTGAATCCCAGTCGAAAAACCTACACAGTCGCAGGCTACACTGTTACCCTCTGCTTTCCTTTGATTTGTGATCACATTTTAGGTATAAACTGAATAATCCTTCAGTTTTTAAACGTATAGCAAGAATAGAGGTGTGCCATGGCAGAACAACAAACTCCGCAAACCCTGCAGGAATGGCAGGCGCTGGCCGCCGACCTGCAAATCGAGGGTCGCGCCTTCATCAACGGCGAATACGTTGATGCGCTCTCCGGCCAGACCCGCCCAAGCATCAACCCCGCCGACGGCAAGGAGCTGGCTCAGATCGCCAGTTGTGGACCGGAAGACGCCGAGCGCGCGGTCAAAGTGGCCCGTGACACCTTCGAATCCGGCGTCTGGTCCCATATGCCACCCATGGAGCGCAAGAAGATCCTGGTGCGCTTTGCCGAGCTGATCGAAGAGAACAAGATTGAAATCGCGCTGCTGGAAAGTCTCGACGCCGGCAAGCCGATCAGCGACACCATGAATGTGGACGTGCCGAGCGCAGTGACCACCATTCGCTGGAACGCCGAGGCCATCGACAAGATCTACGACGAGATCGCGCCCACTGGCCCCACCGAGATTGGCCTGATTACCCGTATGCCCCTGGGTGTGGTGGCGGCGATCGTGCCGTGGAACTTCCCGCTCTCCACCACCGCGTGGAAGCTGGGGCCTGCCCTGGCCACCGGCAACAGCGTGATCCTGAAGCCCGCCTCCAACACCCCGCTGACCGCCATCAAGCTGGCGGGGCTGGCGAAGCAGGCCGGCGTACCCGACGGCGTATTGAACGTATTGCCTGGGCCGGGCAGCTCCCTGGGTAAAACCCTCGGCCTGCACATGGATATCGACGGCCTGACCTTTACCGGTTCCACCGAAGTGGGCAAGACCCTCACCGAGTACTCCGGCCAGTCCAACCTCAAGCGTACCTTCCTCGAGCTGGGTGGCAAGAGCCCGAACATCGTGTTTGCCGACGCGGATCTGGACAAGGCGGCGGAAGCGGCGGCGCTGGCTGTGTTCTACAACCAGGGCGAAACCTGCACCGCCGGTACCCGCCTGCTGGTAGAGAAAGGCATCGCGGATACGTTCATCGAAAAAGTGAAGAAAGCTTCCGAGCGCTTCAAGCCGGGCCACCCGCAGGACCCGAACAGCGTGATGGGCGCACTGATCGACCAGAGCCAGTTCGACACCGTCGAGTTCTATGTGGCCAAGGGCCTTGAGCAGGGCGCGCAACTGGTATGCGGCGGCAAGCCGGCAGACGCGGTCGAGGGTGGCCACTACTACGAGCCGACCATCTTCAAGGGTGTGAATGGCGATATGACGATCGCGCGCGAGGAAATCTTCGGCCCGGTTCTCTCCGTGATCGAGTTCGAGAACGAAGAAGAAGCGCTGAAGATTGCCAACGATTCCATCTATGGCCTCGCCTCTGGGGTGTGGACCAAGGACATCAGCCGCGCGCACCGCATGGCCCGCGATATCCGCGCCGGTTCCGTGTGGATCAACAACTACTTCGGCGGTGACATCACCGTACCGTTCGGCGGCTTCAAGCAGTCCGGTAACGGCCGCGACAAGTCCCTGCACGCGCTGGACAAGTACTGTGAGCTGAAATCCACCTGGATTGATATCAGCTGATCCCGGATTTGATTTGTCCGTATTTGACTCCACTTGGGCCGCTTTAGCGGCCCTTTTTTGTGCCGTTCAGGCTGCAGTCATCCACCGGGGTGAATAATGGAAATGTGATCTGCGGCGAGCCCGCAGACCGGCCGAAGGTATACGATATCGCCCCTGAATCTGGGAAATGAATGACTGACGGGAGTAATCACTCATGTTGAAGAGCCTGACCAGCGCACTTGTCGCAATCGCCCTCGCGGTGCCGGCCACCACCGTACTGGCCAAGCCGGATAAAGGCGGCGACCTGCCTCCGGGCCTGCAGAAAAAAGTAGAGCGCGGCGGTGAACTGCCTCCCGGCTGGAAGAAGAAGCTGCGCCCCGGCTACGTGCTCGAGGATGAAATCTACCGCCATGCAGTCATTGTGAAGCCTGTGGATAGCCGCGGGCTGGTTACCGTGCGTATCGAAGGGGAACTGGTTCGCCTGATGCACGCCACCCACGAGATCGTCGATATCCTCTCCCACTGACACCCGTCCATTGAAACTGGGCGCGAGTGCGGGGCCACGCTATACCTTCGGGTAGTTGTGTTTCCGCATTCGGGCTCGCATGCCCGGGGAGATAATCCATGGGTGAATATCACCACGGCTTTTCTGTCAGTATCGAGCGCACCGGAGACGAGAGGGTGCTGCTGTCGATGCATGCCCGCGGCAAACTGCAACACGAGGACTATGAAACCCTCGTGCCCATGCTGGAGTCCGCCATCGCCGGGATGGACCACCCCAAGGTAGATGTGCTGTTCGATATGCACGACCTGGCCGGCTGGGAAATCCGTGCCGCCTGGGATGATCTCAAGCTGGGTCTGAAGCATGGCCGGCAGTTCAATCGCGTCGCCATGGTAGGCGATAAATCGTGGCAGGAAGTGGCGGCCAAGATCGGTACCTGGTTTATTGGCGGTGAAGCCAGGGTGTTCGACGAAAAATCAGAGGCCTTGGCCTGGCTGTCACAAAGCGCATAAACTCTCCCCCCGGATAATTTAAAAAACGGCCCCTGCCGCAAGACAGGGGCCGTTTTCTATCTCTCTATCATTCGCGCGACATCAATAAATACTGCGCAAAACGGGGAAAAATCATGTTCGAATGGATTGCGAGCCCGGAGGCCTGGATTGCCCTGGCCACCCTGGCCGCCCTGGAAATTGTTCTGGGGATCGACAACATTATCTTCATTTCCATCCTGGTCGGTCGACTGCCGGAAAAGCAGCGTGAGTCCGCGCGCTTTATCGGCCTGGCACTGGCGATGATCACGCGCCTTGCCCTGCTGTTCTCCATCGCGTGGATCATGGGGCTTACCGAACCCTGGTTTACCGTACTCGGCGAAGAGATTTCCGGACGCGATGTGATCCTGATCGGTGGCGGCCTGTTCCTGCTGTTCAAGGCCACCCATGAGATTCACAACAGCCTTGAGGGTGAGGACGGCGAAAGCGCCAGCGCGGTAACTGCAACATACGGCATGGTGCTGGCGCAAATTGCGGTGCTGGACATTGTGTTCTCACTGGATTCGGTGATTACCGCGGTCGGGCTGGTGGACCATATTTCCATCATGGCGATCGCCATTATCCTGGCGGTGGGGGTGATGCTGGTAGCGGCCAAACCCATCGGCGATTTTGTCGATCGTCACCCCACCATCAAGATGCTGGCACTGTCATTCCTTATCCTGGTCGGTGTCACCCTGATTATCGAAGGCTTTGATGTGCACGTGCCGAAGGGCTATATCTATTTTGCAATGGCTTTCTCCATGGCTGTGGAAATGCTGAATATCCGCATGCGCAGCAAAAAAGCCGAGGCGGTGAAGCTGCACAAGCCGATACGGGAAGCCGAATAAACTTTCCCGTAGACAAGGGCATCTAAATAAAACTGGTGCAAAAAGAAAAGGGGCGGATATCCGCCCCT